>JBDTRZ010000073.1:0-16136 GCA_039931395.1 Gemmatimonadales bacterium | reverse complement strand
CGGCGGCCTGCATCCGCAGGTCCTCGCTGTCCGACCCTGCCCCGAAGATTATGAGCCGAAGGTACGGATGCCGCGGAGCAAGCATCGCCACTGTGCGTATCGCGGTCGCAGCGCGGCCTCGCGAAGTTGGATCGTACACGCAGATGATGTAGCGAATCTCGTCAGGACGCGGCTCCTGGCCGACGACTGCGCGGTCAGGGTATCGCGATGCATCGACACCAAGCCGCGCCACAGCCGTGCGCGTTCCGCTCGGCATCGCTGCATCCCGCACCTCACCGTCACTCGCAAAGAGATAAGTCGTCTCGCGCAGCCAGCTTGCGACTTTTCCTTCGAAGCCGAGCACGAGAGGAGAGCTGGCCGGTACCCTGCGAATGACTTTCCCGCTTCGCCCGAGCCAGCAGGCCGTCGCCGCTATGAGATGCTCACGCTCGCTGTGCACGAGTACGACATCCGCGTCCCATCGACGAAAGAGGTGCCGCAGGCGCCAGGCTGTCGCCAGCCAGAAACCGTCGCACGTGAACGACGTGACCTCGAATGGCGCGACGTCTTTCGACGCGCCCGGTTCGTCGCCGCCGAGCTTCGATGCAACTGTCGCCATGCGCGACACCGACTGCTCTACGTTGCTGTGCGGCTCCGCCAGAAAGGTCACGTTGTAGCCGCGCGCCGCGAGGCCGCGCGCCGCGACGGCAAAAGCCCGCGCCGTCCCGGACCATTCGCGTGCGCAGTGAAGAAAGAGAATCCGCACTATACCGCCGATGTGATCATGGGGTCGCCCGTGGTTGACATCGTGCCGAACTGCAGGGTGTAGAGACGGTTGTAAGCGCCGCCCGCCGCCAGTAGCTCCGCATGCGTGCCGCGCTCGACGATCTCCCCTCTGTCGAGAACCAGAATCTGGTCCGCGTGGACGATCGTGGAGAGCCGGTGCGCGATCACGAACACCGTCCGCCCCTCGAGAAGCCTGTCCACCGCCTCCTGCACCAGACGCTCGGACTCGGTGTCGAGCGCCGACGTCGCCTCGTCCAGGATGAGGATTGGAGGATCCCTGAGCAAGGCGCGTGCAATCGCCAGCCGTTGCCTCTGTCCGCCCGACAGCCGTGTCCCCCTCTCTCCCAGAACCGTGGCGTATCCGTTGGGTAGCTCGGTGATGAACGCATGTGCATTCGCCGCCCGTGCCGCGGCCTCGACCTCGGCGTCCGTGTAGCTACGCTCCGAGCCGTAGGCGATGTTGTTGCGGACCGTGTCGTTGAAGAGAACGGTGTCCTGGCTGACAATTCCGGTGAGTGAGCGGAGCGCCGGGAGCTTGAGCTCACGGGTGTCCACTCCGTCGATCGTGATCCGTCCCGATTTCACCTCGTAGAATCGCGGGATCAGATCGACGAGCGTCGACTTCCCCGCCCCGCTGGCGCCGACGAGCGCTACTACCTCTCCTTTCGCTGCCGTGAATGAGATGTCCGAAAGAACCGGAGCCGCTTCATAGGCGAAGGACACGTCGTCGAATCTGATCTCCCTGTCGAACGCGGCGGTCGTGCGCGTTCCGGTGTCCGTCTGCGCTTCGGACGGCGCGTCGAGTATCTCGAACAGCCGCTCAGCCGCAGCGAGTGAAGACTGCGCCGTCGTCGGCAGTTGCGACAGCTGCTTGATGGGCTGCAGCATTCGAAGCGCATAGAGGAGAAATGCGATGAGGTCCGCACCCGACATCTGGCGATCGACGAGCACCTCTCGCGCGCCAAGCCAGAGCAGCGCGGTCGCAACCGTGGTTCCTATGACTTCAGTGACGGGGCCAGCCAGCTGCGACAGGCGCGTCAGTTGCACCGTCAAGCGGGCGTAACGGTCGCTCGCCTGGGAAAAGCGCGCGATCTCGACCGGCTCGGCGCCAAACGATTTCACCAGACGAATGCCGCTCACCGTCTCCTGCACCACGCTCGTCATCTCGCCGTGCTGGCTGCCCTTTCGCCGGTTTCCCTTGCGCAGCTTGCGCAGCAGCGGAGAGAGTGTGCCGCCCAGGATCGGAACGATGATGAGCGCCATCAGCGTCAGCTTCCACGAGATCAGGAAGAGAAACACGAAGTAGCTGACGACGAGCGCGCTGTTCTGAAGCGACGACGTCACCAGCTGTGTCAGAACGAGGCGCGTCTCCGCAGTGTCCGTGATCACACGCGACAGAATCTGCCCGGTCTTCGTGCGCTGGAAGAAGCCGAGCGGGAGATGCGCAATGTGCGCGTAGACCGCGGTTCGCAGGTCGCGTGTGACGTACTCCTGCAGGCTGGCGCCAAGCTGACCGGCGACCCACGCGAGGAAATTCTTGACGAGGATCAGCAGGATCACGATCAGGATTACGTTCCTGAGCGATCCCATCTTGTCGTTGGGATCCAGCATCACGCCGACGGTCGCAGCGAGCAGTCCGCCGAGCTTGTTGCCGCCGACTGATATCGGAGGCTGGTCGAAGAGCGTGTTGAGGAACGGTATCAGGAGCGCGAGAGAAAACGCGTCGAGCACCGCCGAGCCGATGTTGCACACGACCGCGCCCACCATCCGCCAGCGATGCGGGCGAAGGAATGGAAACAGCCGCCCGTAAACGGACACCTACCCTCTTGGTGTCAGCAGCGCGAGTGGGAGGATCACTTCCTCCGGTGTGACGCCACCGTGCAGGAACGATCCGCGGTAGCGGCTCTGGTATTCGCGCAGCTTTGTGGGATAGACGAAGAAGCAGTCATTCGTAGCGAGGAGCGTGTTCGCGCCCGCGCCGCGGCGAGGGAGGCGTAGATCATCCTCGTTGGTGAACAGCAGCGCCTGCTCGGGACGCTCGGCGCGGAGGTCTTCACCGAACTTGTAGCGGAGGTTGGCCGAGGCATCCCGCTTGGCGAACACAGTCGCCGGGGTGTTGCAGTGGATCGATCCGTGGTCGGTGGTGAGAAGCACGGAGATCTTTCTGCGCGACGCTTCCTTCAGGACGCTGAGCAATGCTGAGCGCTGGAACCACTGTCGCGTGATCTGGCGAAGCGCGATCTCGTCGCGCGCAACCTCGAAGAGGATCTGCGACTCGCTGCGGCCGTGCGTCAGGAGATCCACGAAATTGAAAACGAACGCGCTTACGCCATCGCTGCCGATCGCTGTGCCGAGATGCCGCTCGAGGTCGTCGGAATTGGACGACGTCGAGATCTTCTGATACCGAACTGGCGTCGGCCCGTTGAGCTCCGTCAGGTGACTCTCCAGCAGCTCGCGCTCGTGAGCGTTGAGCGACTCGTCCTCGCGGTCGGCATTTCCCCACCAGTCTGGCAGCCGCGCAGCGATCTCCCCCGGAAAGAGCCCGCTGAACAGCGAGTTCCGCGAGTAGGGTGTCGCCGTGGGAAGCACCGCGAAGTAATGAGTCGTCTCGACGTCGAAAAAGGGGGCGAGCAGAGGCTCGAGGACGCGCCACTGATCGAGCCGCAGACAATCGACCACCACGAAGACCGCGGCGCGATCCCGTTGAAGAATTGGAAGAAGAAATTCTCCTACGACATCGATGGAGAGCGGCGGACGGTTTCCCTCGAGATTCTTGAGCCAGGCCGGATACTCCGTCTTCATGAACGCCGCGAACTCGCGATGCATGTCGGGATAAAGCCCGCGAAGCGAATCGTAGAGTCCCATCTCACCCGCGGCCGCGAGGTCGACGTCCCATCTCATGAGCTCGTCGAAGCGGTCGATCCATCCACGCCAGTCCAGGTTGCGGTCGCGGTCGAGCTCGATGGCGCGGAAACGCTCGACGAACCGCCTCGCGATCGCCTGCTGGCGAATGCGCGGACCCTCGAGTATCTGCGTGACGATGCTCAGCACCTGCCGCGGGTTGATCGGCTTGACCAGGTAATCCCGGATGTTGGCGCCGATCGCTTCCTTGAGCGTCGCGTCTTCCTCGCTCTTGGTGACCATCACAACCGGGAGGTTCGGCGCTATCTCGCGGACGTCACGATAGGTCTCGAGCCCTCTTTTTCCCGGCATCTGCTCGTCGAGGAGCATGATGTCGAAAGGACGGCGACGCAGCATTTCGACTGCATCGTCGGAATTGCTGGCCCATTCGACCTCATAGCCCTTGGAACGCAGGAAGATGCGGTGGGACTCGAGAAGCTCGCCTTCGTCGTCGACCCAGAGGATGGATTTTGGGGCCTGTGCCATGGGTTTTGTGAATGTAGCCGGGTGCCTCTGCTATGCCTAGATTGCGAGGGTGATCGGGCAAAGACCTCCGTTCGCTCTGGCAACGCCGAGCTTCCGTTTTCGCGCGCTGGCGTCGTACGCCGGGCGGGCGGCGCTGGGAGGCGACCGGGAGCTGGCTCTCGGCTGCTTCGTCGCGTGCCGCCTGGGCGCTGGGCTTACGCCTCCGAACAACACCTCAGCGCCTGCCGATGTCAAAGCCCGGGCCGTAGCCGCGCGCCACTGGCTTGCCTCGATGTCGTTGCCGCCCGCGTTCCGGGCTGCGACTTCAGCTGTCATCGAGGCAGCCGCGGAATCAGATGAAGCCGCCACCGCAAGGGCTCTCGGTCACCTCACGAGGCACGTCTCAGGGAAACTCGACGACGCGTCGATGGCTGAAATCCGCGATCTCGTAACCGAGCTTTCCCACGATTCCACCGAGCTTTAGAGAGAAAATGGCCGGTCATAGCAAGTGGAAGCAGATCAAGCATTACAAGGCCGCGGCTGACGCGAAGCGCGGCGCCCATTTCACGAAGCTGATCCGGGAGATCACGATGGCCGCGAAGCTCGGCGGCGGCGACCCCGCCGGGAATCCGCGCCTTCGCACCGCCATCGAGACCGCCCGCGCGGCATCGATGCCCAAAGAGAACATCGAGCGAGCGGTCAAGAAGGGAACGGGCGAGCTCGAGGGGGTCGAGTACCAGGAGATCACCTACGAGGGCTACGGTCCCGGCGGCGTCGCCATTCTCATCTTCGCCATGACCGACAATCCGAATCGCACTGTCGCCGAAATCAGGCACAAGCTCTCGCGAGGCGGGGGCAATCTCGGAGCCTCGAATTCGGTCTCGTGGATGTTCGAGCGCAAGGGCCAGCTCTATCTCGATGCATCGAAATATCCCGAGGACGACGCGCTCGAGGCCGCGCTCGACGCGGGGGCCGAGGACTTCAAGGCGGAGGACGAGCGTTACGAGATCACGACTGACCCGGCGAGCGTGCACGCGGTGAGGAGTGCGCTCGAGTCGAAGGGCTACGAGATTGTCGAGGCCGAGGTCGCTTCTGTTCCAAAGAATCTGGTGAACGTGGGCGGATCGACTGCAGAGTCACTGGTCAGGCTGCTCGAGGAGCTCGAGGATCTCGACGACGTTCAGAAGGTGGCGGCCAACTGCGACATCGTCGATTAGGCAACGGGCAGCGGGGAACGGGTAACGGGATATGATCGTTCTCGGAATCGACCCCGGCACCGCGGTAACCGGCTACGGCGTGGTGCAAGGCGAGCGGATGGCGTCGCCGCGCCTCATCGAGTGCGGAATCATTCGCACGAAGTCTCGTGACCCGCTCGCGTCGCGGCTTCAGGAGATCTACACCGGTATCGCCGAGTTGATTGAGCGGCATCGTCCCGACGCGCTGGCGATCGAGGACGTTTTCTACGCGCGGAATGTACGAACGACCGTCGTGCTGGGGCACGCTCGAGGAGTGATTCTTCTGGCGGCCGCGAACGCGCGGCTCGTGATCGCCGAGTATCCGCCCGCGGAGATCAAGAAGGCCGTGGTGGGAACAGGTGCCGCCACGAAGGACCAGGTCCAGTTCATGGTGGCGCGTCTCCTCAGGCTGAAGTCGCCTCCGCAGCCTGCCGATGCGTCCGATGGGGTGGCCGCGGCACTCGCGTACGTGATGAGTGCGCGCTTTCCCTCAATCGACGGTGAGATCGCGCCTGTTCCTCCGCGAGCGGCCACAGTCCGCAGCCGCCCTTCATGATTTCCCATGTTGCGGGCACTCTCACCGCGAAGGACATCGACCGTGTCGAGGTCATGACAGCGGGCGGCGTCGGCTACGAGCTTCAGATTCCCCTGGGCGTTTTGGAGACGCTTCCAAAGCAGGGAGAGAAAGTCTCAATGCACACGCATCTGGTGGTGAAGGATGATGGATGGCAGCTGTTCGGCTTCTCCAGTGTCTTCGAGCGAAAACTTTTTCAGAAGCTCCTCACCGCGAACGGAGTTGGGCCCTCTCTCGCGCTCGGTCTGATGTCGGCTCTCTCGGCCCAGCGCCTCGTTCGCGCAATTCAGGAGAAGGACATTCCGGCGTTGCAGGGTGTTCCCCGCGTTGGCCGAAAGAAGGCCGAGCGCCTGATACTCGACCTGGCGGACAAGCTGGATTCGATTGGAGGGGAGGAGCCGGGTACGCCACGTCCCCCTGCCGGGCCGTCGGAGGACGCCCTTCGTGCGCTCGTGTCTCTCGGCTACACCAACGCTGACGCCGAGCGAGGTGTACGTGCGGCGCTCGATGCCGACGGCAGCAGACTGTCCGCGGCGGAGCTCATCAGGTCTGCCCTGGCGAAACTGGGCGGACGCTGAACGCGAGCGCCCGCTAAAGCCAGTCGTCGATCTCGAGCATCGGGACTCGCGAAAACTCACGAGTGTTGTTGGTCACAAGCACCGCGTTCTCCGCGATTGCGTGGGCGGCAATGAGAAGATCGAAAGGCCCAATGGTCTTTCTGCGAGTCTCGAGATAATTGCGCACGAGCCCAAAGGCCTCGGCGGCCCTGGCCTCGAACGGAAGCACCGACACCGACCCGAGCAGATTGTCCAGATCCACCCGATTCCGCTCGGGACGGGCGGACCTGGCCAACCCATAGTACAACTCACCGGCCGAGATCGATGATATGGCGACGCCTGAAGACATCGCCGCGCGGAATCGCGGGCGAATGCGGTCGGATGTTCCTCTGAGGATTGCGACGCAGATGCTCGTGTCAAGCAGGTGCATCGATCCACGCGTCGAGCTCCGGCCGCTCCTGCAACGGAGGTTGATCGCGGCCGGGGAAATCCGGGATCGACCCGAAAGCGGCGAGGAATCTCTCCCACCTGTCGTCCACCGGGCTCAGTACGACCCTGTCCCCTTCTTTCCTTGCGTACACGTGAGTACCCTCGAATCGAAATTCCTTTGGCAGGCGTACCGCTTGACTTCGTCCGTTCATGAAGAGACTCGCCTTCCTGAGTCCGGCTTCAGCAGCGGCCTCACCCGTGACCCGGCTCTCTCGCACCTCTCGCGGCCGCACCGGCGCGGGCGCGCTTCGCTTTTTTCCTTTCTTCCTTTCCACGGATCACTCTCTAACTTGATATATATCATAATATATCCCCATTTATGGGCAAAGGCAAGCAGGTCGTTGACGATGTTCCTGCAAACTGGAGGGGCCTGTAGGTTTACCCGCATCCGTCTTTTCCCAGAATGATCCAAACCGCCCACCGGGCCTCGACGTTTCAGGAATCGGTCATCCGCGAGATGACGCGCGTCGCCAACCAGCATGGCGCGATCAATCTCGCGCAGGGCTTCCCCGATTTCCCGATGCCCGAGCCGATGAAGAACGCCGCATGCGCCGCCATTCAGGGCGACATCAACCAGTACGCGATCACGTGGGGATCGCCTGCGCTTCGGCTGGCAATCGCCGAGAAGTACCGCAGGTGGTACAAGATGGACGTGGACCCGGATCGCGAGATCACGGTGACGTGCGGCGCGACGGAAGCGATGGCCGCGGTATTTCTCGCGCTGATCGATCCTGGCGACGAAGTGATCGTGTTCGAGCCGTTCTACGAGAACTACGGTCCGGATGCGATTCTCGCGGGCGCGAAGCCGGTGTTCGTTCCGCTGGAAGGGCTCGAGTGGAGACTCGATCCGGAGAAGCTGCGGCTGGCATTCAATGACAAGACGCGCGCGATCGTCGTCAACACGCCTCACAATCCAACCGGCCGCGTTTTCACGCGAGAGGAAATCTCGCTCATCGCGGAGCTCTGTCAGAAGCACGACGCGATCGCGATCACCGACGAGATCTACGAGCACATTCGGTACGCAGGCAGCCACCACGTGCTGGCGACATGGCCGGGAATGCGGGAGCGAACGGTAACCATCTCCGGACTCTCCAAGACATTCAGCTGCACCGGATGGCGGCTCGGCTACGCGGTCGCTCCGTTCGAGATGAGCTCACCCATCCGCAAGGTGCACGATTTTCTGACGGTCGGAGCGCCCGCACCGCTTCAGGCAGCGGGCGCGATCGGGATGGCGTTCGGGCCAGAGTATTACAACGAGATCGCGCTCGAGTACCGCGAGCGGCGAGACGTGATGGTATCGGCGCTGACTGATGGCGGATTCAAATTCGCGGCGCCTGAAGGAGCGTACTACGTCCTCGCCGACTTCACGGGGATCAGCGATCTGAGAGGGGTGGAGTTCGCGATGTGGCTGGCAAAGGAAGTTGGAGTGGCGACTGTTCCAGGCACCAGCTTCTATCACGATCCCAAGCTCGGTGAGACAGTGACGCGATTTGCTTTCTGCAAGAAGAGGGAGACGCTGGAAAGGGCGGCGGAGCGTTTGGCCGGGATTTCTGCCAACGTCTAGGCCGGATGAGACACCGGAGGATATGTAAGCTATCGCTTACAAATGCCTTGGCATTAGCGTAAGTTATTGCTTACATTGTCCCTGTAATAATGTTATCTATAGCTTATAGAGATCACGTTGACCCCAAACTTGGGCAGACTTCGCCGACAGCAGATGGATTCCGTCTTCGACTCGCTTCGAGGGGCGTTCTCCCCTGTCAAGACGCCGAAGATCGGGTGGCTCCGGGCGGTGCGCGAATCCCTCGGAATGACAAGCGGGCAACTTGGGAAGCGCCTTGGTGTCACCCATGCAAATGTACTCCTGATGGAGGATCGCGAGCGGGAAGGACGGATCACTCTCGGGACGCTTCGGAAAGCCGCGGACGCGCTAGGTTGTGACGTGCACTATTTCATCGTGCCGAGGATGTCGCTTGCAAGGATGGTCAGCGACCGGGCTCAGAGAATCGCGAAGACGCGTATCAACACAGTGGCTCACACGATGTCCTTGGAGGGACAGCCAATCTCGAAGAGCGCGCTGAAACACCTTCTGCAAAATGAGTTGAGCGAGATTATTAAAAAGCCTCCGCGTGGGTTCTGGGAGCGATAGAGCAATCGTCGACAGGCTTTTGTCGCGGAGGCAGCCGCTTCGCGCTAGAACGACAGTCCGAGCTGATCAGTTGAGTACTTCTGGACTTCACCCCAGAAATCGTACCCTTTCTGGTTCTTGCTGAAGAACGCGAGGTAGTACAGCAGCATGTTATTGCCGTAGGTCTTCACTCTGACCATCTGGTCGAGCGATGTCGTCTTGTAGCCCAGGCCCGCCATCGCTCGAGCGTACGCGCTGGCAAGGAAGCGGATCGGGCTAATGCCATCGGCGTGCGCCTCCGCCCAGCGAGAGCGCCAGTCTGGATCGCCCAGGAATGACTCGATCCTCTTGTTCTCCGGCAAAAGGTATGTGGCCCAATTGCGATTCGCGTCCGTCCCAAGAGCCAGAAGAATGAGGAAATCCATTGCGCGGTCCGCGCCGAGATTCCTGATGGTCGCGAAGTCAATATTCAGCTTGAACGGGTCCACGAAGCAAAAGTTGAGGACCTTGTTGGTCGAAGAGTGCGGAGGAATCAGCGCGCCAATCTCGTCGACCAATGCGTTAACATCGCCAACCACGTATGCCACCGGTGTCTCTGGAGCCATTCGAGACGCTCGCCGCCGCAGAGCGTCGATATTCGCGGAATTCTTGTCGCAGAAGATGTACTTTGCGAATGGGTCGGGAACGGTCAAGGCCAGCAACGGAGACGTGAGTACTCTGTGTGGAGGATTTCCAAGCATTGCGTGGCCCGGCCCGGAGAAAAGGTCCAGATATACGCGGGTCGGCCACGTGTTTTTCATGCCCGTCGAGAACATCTCCGCATACATCCCGAGACGGCGGTATTTCTCTGTGCCCCAGGGACCGACCTGCGCCGCGACCAGCCCGTCATCTGCCGCCTCGACCAGGTAATCCTTCGGCCGCCGTTTCATCCAGTCGCCGAGGATTGTAGAAAAGGGAACTGGTCCCAAGTGATGCCGTCGAGCAGCCGACCACCGGCTTTAGGCGTGTAACCGCCGACCTGCTTGAAAAAAAAGGGGACTTTTTCTTGGACGCACTGATCGCGGATCGAGCGGACCCACTCGATGTTCAGCTTGCGGTATCCTCTGCCACTTTCGCCACCTGCAATTACCCAATGAATCCCGCTAAGGTTAAGTCGAATCGGCCCCAGCAACGGTTCGCATGACAGGAAGCGAATATGAGCTTTGGCCCCGCGAAGGTGTTCGACCCTGTGCGCTACGTCCTGGGATTCGACTGACGTGCCGAGCCATATATGCTCCGGGACCGTTCCCCACGGAAAAAGATCTTTATTGCGATCCACGAAGCGTGCGGCTCTGCTGGGTCTCTTGGTCAAAACCTGATAGACATGCTGATTCGCTCCGAGCATTACCTCGAACAACTTGCGAACGAACGGCTCAGGTACGTCCACGTGAAAAAGGTCGCTCATCGAGTTGACGAAGACCCGCCGCGGAGTTCTCCAGTGAAGGGGCTCGTGAATCCGATCTGGCCAGATACGAACGGCGAACGGATCGTTTTTCGAGGTTGCGTCGCTTCGGACTGCTGGCTGGCGGAGATAAATATCCTTGAGACGCCGATTGGCCAGAGCAAGTGCATAACAGTTGTCACAGCCAGCACTGACCTGGGTGCACCCGGTTACCGGATTCCACGTAGAATCCGTCCATTCGATGCGAGAATGTTGGCCCATTGATGCCCCGATGAAAAGCCGAAGACGCGAACGTACGGCTTCACGTTATCCATCGCAATCCAGAAGGCAGACTCGAAATGGCCGACATGGCTGCGAGGTGATCACGACACCGGAAAGGAGCAAACCACGCTCAGGTATAGCCGACCGTCAGTGCCCAGCATAATCTTTGTGTTCAGGGTCTCATCGGTTTGCCGCGGGTGAGACGGATTCCATACTCGCAAACCACCGATGCCGAAGCCACGGGGAGCTGCAAAGAAGAATTCAGCCGGAAAAAAACGGGCGGGACGAGGCGCGGCCCGCCAGGCGGAAGCAGCCGCCGCTGAATCCAGATCGGCTAGCTACGAGCACCCCGAAGCCGAGATTGCGAGCAGGCCTGACGTCGGAACTCAGGCAAGCTTCAGGAAGAAGAAACCCTCCAGGAATTACAAGTACGATTCGTCGCTCTCTCCTTCCCTCGAATGGGATGGTGTGAATGCGAGCGTTCGCGAGCGCGGCGAGGAGCTGATTCGGCGCATTCTCGATGCGGAAACGATCGAAGCCGCAAAGGGCGCTGCGGAGGAGCTCGCGAAGATCTCTCGACCGTTTTTGAACTGGTCGGGCAAGGCGGAGCGGCTGTCGTTCGATGTTCCCACGCTGCCGCTGTTCGTGCACGAGCGGCTCTCGACGGAAGCGATTCTTGAGACGCTCAAGCGGCACAAGCGCGACAAGCAGGAGTCGCTCGATCTGTTCGGCGATCCGCAGCGAACGATCACCGACCAGGTCCTTCGCTCTTACCAGCACCGCGACCCGTGGGTGAACCGCCTCATACTCGGCGACTCAATGGTGGTGATGAATTCGCTGCTCGAGTACGAGGGAATGGGCGGCCAGGTGCAGATGATCTACATCGATCCGCCGTACGGAGTGAAGTTCGGCTCGAACTTCCAGCCGTTCGTTCGAAAACGCGACGTGAAGCACAACAAGGACGCGGATATGACCCGGGAGCCCGAAACTGTTCAGGCCTACCGCGATACCTGGGAACTCGGTCTTCACTCATATCTCACGTACTTGCGCGATCGTTTGCTAGTAGCACGAGACCTTCTGACACCGACAGGGAGCGTCTTCGTTCAGATATCCGATGAAAACCTCCATCATATGCGGGAGGTGATGGATGACGTATTCGGTGCCAGCGAATTTTGCGGAGTAATCGTCTTTCGTAAAACCACGACGCAAGCCGGCGATTTGCTTCCCGCGACAAATGACTTCTTGCTTTGGTATGCCAGAGACATTAAGGCAGTCAAATTCCATCAGATCTACCTTGCCCGCCCCGGTTCAAATTGGGTGAACTACGATTTTGTCGCCCTTCCGGATGGAACATTCCGACGTATGACTGCTGAGGAATCGGATGATACAGAGATGCTTCCAAGCGGAGCCCAGATCTATCGCCGCTCTCCGTTAACATCGAAATCAGCAAGCGAGTCCACCTCTCAGCCAGTTGTGTTCAATGGAAAGTCATACTCTCCGGGCGTCGGCGGTTGGAAGACAAATGCCGAGGGATTCGCGAGGCTTGCCGCAGCGAATCGTCTCGAGGCATACGGCAAAACTCTGAGTTATCGGCGGTATATCAGCGACTTCCCATACTTTCCGCTTTCTGATACGTGGCTTGACACCGCGATGGGAGGCTATAGCGAGTCGAAGGTGTACGCCGTTCAAACCAACGTAAAGGTCATTCAGCGATGCATACTCATGACAACAGAACCTGGCGACCTCATCCTTGACCCGACGTGTGGCTCCGGCACCTCCGCCTACGTCGCCGAGCAATGGGGCCGCCGCTGGATCACGATCGATACGTCAAGAGTTCCGCTGGCCCTCGCGCGTCAGAGGCTGTTAACCGCGACTTACCCATGGTATGAGCTAAGAGAGCCAGCTCGCGGACCGGCGGGCGGCTTTACGTACCGACGCAAACAGAACAATCGTGGCGATGACGTGGGGGGGATTGTCCCGCACACTACGCTTAAATCGATCGCAAATGACGAACCTCCAAAGGAAGAGGTTCTCGTCGATCGTCCCGAGATAGACAACAGCATCACTCGAGTTTCAGGTCCGTTCGTCGTCGAAGCAACGATTCCCACCCCAGTTGACTACGAAGGCGACGGGGTCGAAGACTCCGGCGCCGAGCCGCCGGAGAGCTACGCATCGTTCGTCGATCGGATGCTCGAGGTCCTCCGCCGCAATCCGAAGCTTCAGCTCACATCAAACCGAACCGTCGAGCTCCGCAACATCCGCCCGCCAGCGAAATCAATGTCAATCTCTGCGGACGCGATGGTCGACGCCGGCTCGCTACCCAGCGCGACCCTCGGCGATGTGATTGACGAAGCCGAAGAGAAACGGGGGAACCGGCTCGGGCTCTCCGGGAAGCCAGTCGCCATTGTCTTTGGGCCTGAGAATGGCGCGGTCAGTGAGAAGCTCGTCTTTAACGCCGGCAAGGAAGCCAACGCGCGCAACTACTCGCACCTGTTTGTCATCGGCTTCGCGATTCAGCCGAACGCGAGAGAGATGATAGACAATGCCGACAACGTCATCGGACTTCCTGCAACCTATGTTGCCGCAACGCCCGACATCCTGATGGGCGACCTGCTGAAGACAATGCGCTCGAGCCAGATTTTCAGCGTCTGCGGATTGCCCGAGATCCGGATCGAGAAGGCAGAGCGCCGTGAGAAATCGGACCCGGAGAAATACGTCGTCTCGCTCCTCGGCCTCGACACGTTCAACCCCGCGACGATGGACGCCGAGTCTGTCGAGGGAAACGACGTGCCCGCCTGGTTCCTCGACACCGACTACAACGAGCTGTCGTTCCACGTATCGCAGGCATTCTTCCCGCGCACGGGCGCATGGGAGAATCTGAAGAAGTCACTTCGCGCCGGCTACGACGAGTCTGTCTGGGACCATCTCAATGGAACGGTGAGCACGCCGTTCGAGGCCAACGCCGACACGAAGATCGCTGTGAAAGTGATCGATACCCGCGGCAACGAGCTGATGGTGGTGAAGACCATCGGTGAGGCGATATCGAAGGGATGATACGATCACCTTCCGCCTCAGTAAGCACTCTTGAAGGCGTTGTGGCCCGTATAGTCTCTGAGCTTCATCCCAGACGCGTATTTCTCTTCGGGAGTCGCGCTCGCGGGGACGCCAGCGTCGACAGCGACTACGATCTGATTGTTGAAGTGGATGGCGATGCCGGCGCAGTCGGCGACGTGGATGAGAAGCTCCTCGCCGTGTGCGAGGCTAGCGCGATACGTATCGATGCTCAGGTCAGGGTGTCTGGTCAGATCGAGCGGCGAAAGGATGATCCCGGGACCGTCGATTGGGACGTCGCCCGCGAGGGAAAGCTGCTTTATGGGCGACCAGGAATTACGGCCGACGCACGGATCGTTCGAGAGAAACGCCAAGGTGTGCCCGCATCTGTCAACGAGTGGTGGAGCATCGCGCGCCAGGATCTTTACCACGCAAGGCACCATCTCGACGACGATCTCGAGGACTGGAGCGATGAAATCTGCTTCCTTGCGCAGCACGCCGGAGAGAAGGCGCTGAAAGCCTTGATCGTCGCACAATCCATCCGTCCCGCGCATACTCACAAGTTGACTGCGCTTCTCGCGCGAGTACGAGAAGCCGGTGTCCGTATGGAAGGCCTTGACGCCGAGTGCGCGCTATTGTCACGATACGCGGTAGAACCGCGGTATCCGTCCCCCCATACAAGAACCAGACAACAGGCCCGAGACGCAGTCGACGCTGCCGGGAGAATCCTCGCCAGCGTGCGCGAACGCCTGCCATGACTATCGAAGTCACCCAGCCGATTCTCGTCTCGCCATACGAGGTACCTGACAAGCACTGGTATATCCAGGCAGGCGAAACGCCTCGCCAGGAAGAGGGCCGCCGCCGGTCATTCGTGTTCCAGCCGCGCAACATGCGCGAGGATTGGGACATCTCGGACGGATCGCTCGCACGGATGCCGAACTATGAGAACGCATACGAGCTGGTTCTCGTCAATCGCCTGCGCGAGACGGTCGGACGCTGGAGAGACGACGGCTATCCAGGAGTAACGCGCACCACCCGCGAGCTGCTCCTCCTGTGGAAAAGTCCGGATCGCCAACAACGCCTCTTCTTCGCCCAGATGGAGGCGGCCGAGACTATCATCTTCCTGCGCGAAGCGCGCGCCGATTACCTCCAGGGAATCGATGTCCCGCGCGACGAGCCCGCGCCCGAATTTCGCGCCGAGGACTTTGCGCCGTGGACGCGGTATGCGTGCAAGATGGCGACCGGGTCGGGAAAGACTACCGTCATGGCAATGCTTGCGGCGTGGAGCATCCTGAACAAGGTGAACGACCGATCTGACCGCCGCTTCTCCGACGCGGTGCTCATCATCTGCCCCAACATCACGATCCGCGACCGGCTTCGGGAGCTCGATCCCGCGGCTGGCGAGGCAAGTCTCTACCGCACCCGCGATCTCGTTCCCGGCCACATGATGCAGCTTCTTGCGCGCGGCCGGGTGTTCGTCACCAACTGGCACGTCTTCGAGGCCCAGGAGATGGGACGGGTGGGTGATGTTCCTTCGAGAGTCGTACGAAAGGGTGTGGTCGAAGAGAGAGACGAGACGATCCACATCGGCGAGAAGAACACCACGGCGCGGGGCAAACGGTATCTCACGCTCGACGATTATCAAAGCCAGGTGGACGCCCGGATCTTTTTCGTGAAGCACGAGGAGCGCGACGATGCAGGGAATCTCAAATGGGCATCGGTCTATTTCCGCCGCTACGTCGAGAGCGACACCGCGCTTGTGGAACGTGTCCTTGGCCGTGAGCTGGGAAAGAAACAGAATCTCCTGGTGCTGAATGACGAAGCGCACCATGCGTATCGCATCCATCCCGGATCGGACGAGACGGACGAGGAGTCGCTGTCGGGAACGGCCGCCGACGACGACTCGATGATGGTCGAGGCGACTGTCTGGATCTCCGGTCTCGACAAGGTGCAGGCTCAGCGCGGGATCAATTTTGCGATAGACCTTTCCGCGACACCTTACTTCCTTGCGCGTGCAGGCCGCGATACGGCCCGGCCATTTCCGTGGACTGTGAGCGACTTCGGCCTCGTGGACGCGATCGAAAGCGGGCTGGTAAAGGTGCCTCAGCTCGCATCCTCCGACACTACAGGCGCCGAGCGGGCGCAGTACTTCAACGTGTGGGACTTCGTGATGAAGAAACTCACGAAATCCGAGCGCGGAACTGGCTCAGGCCCGAAGCCTGACGCAGTGCTCAAGCACGCTGCACAACCTCTCAGCATGCTGGCCGGC
>JBDTRZ010000072.1:0-16655 GCA_039931395.1 Gemmatimonadales bacterium | reverse complement strand
GATCGGCTCGTCGCGCTTGACCTCGTCACCGACCTTCTTGAGCCACTTCGACAGCGTGCCCTCTGCGATGGACTCACCCATCTGAGGCATGATTATGTCTACGAGCGCCACCCAGTCTCCTGATCCTGTTTGCCTGCCTTCGCATCCCCGCGCCATACTCTGGTGAGCGCGAGCGCGGGCAGCGTCACTACACCAATCAACATACCGATACCGGCATACACGTGCCAATCGCACGCGGGCAGCTCCGGGAGCGGCTTACACCCCCTGAAACTGCCCACCATCTTCGCCACCATCACGCCGATCATCCCGCCGCTGAAGAAACCCGCGACAGCCGTCACACATCCGACACCGACATAGCGGGCAGCTCCGAATTCCTGGTCCGACGGCCGAGTCAAGACGCCTCCGCCAGTCGAGTGATCCACAGAATCATCAGTAGCTTGCCAGCCGCCGCACCGCCTTCACGATGTCGTTCGTCTGCGGCAGCACATAATCCTCGAGTGGCGGTGAATAGGGGAGCGGCACATCGGCCGCGGTGACGCGGAGAATCGGCGCGTCGAGCCACTCGAACGCCCGCTCGTTGATCCGCGCAGCAATCTCCCCCGCCACACCGCCCGTGCGCGTATCCTCATGCACGATCAGCACACGGTTGGTTTTCTTCACCGTCTCGACGATCGCGTCATCATCCATCGGCGCGAGCGACCGAAGGTCGATCACCTCGACCGACAGGCCGTCTTCCTTTTCGAGCTGCTCCGCCGCCTCGAGCGACTTCCACACCGTCGCCGCGTAGGTGATGATCGACACGTCCTTCCCTTCCCGCGCCGTTCGCGCCTTGCCGATCGGCGTCACGTGATCGCCGCTCGGCAGCTCTTCCTTGATCCGGCGATAGAGATACTTGTGCTCGAAGAACAGCACGCAGTCGTCGTCGCGAATCGCTGCCTTGAGCAATCCTTTGGCGTCGCTGGCTGTGGCGGGATACACAATCTTCAGACCGGGGGTGTGCAGGAACGCCGCCTCCGGATTCTGCGAGTGGAACGGACCGCCCCGCACGTAGCCACCGCTTGGACCACGCACGACCATCGGGCACGGAAGCATCGCGCGATAGCGCGCGGTCGCGACGTAGTTCGTGAGCATGTCGTATCCGCACGAGATGAAGTCGATGAACTGCATCTCGCAAACCGGTCGCATTCCCATGTGCGCCGCACCAGCCGCCGCGCCGATGATGCCGGCTTCGGATATTGGAGTGTCGATCACGCGCCCCTCGCCGAACTTCGCCTGCAGGCCTTCGGTGACCTTGAACGCGCCGCCGTACGCGCCGATGTCCTCGCCAAGACAGAAGACATTCTTGTCGCGCTCCATCTCCTCGAAGAGCCCCTCGCGAATCGCCTCCAGGTACGTGATCTCAGACATCGTGAGTCCCCCAGCTCGAGGGGCGCTCATTCACATCGACGGCGGCGCGGATTCCTTCGCGGAACCACAGCGGCTGCTCCGCCGGAGGATCGGCGTAGATGCCAACGAGCGCGTCGGTCGGCTCTGGCATCGGCGACGCCTCCGCCTCGTCGGTCGCGCGATCGATCTCTTCCACGATGCCTGCGTCGATTGCTTCGAGCTCGGCTGTGCCAATCCCATGATTCTCCGTGAGAACGCGCATGTATCTGTCGATCGGATCGTTCGACGCCGCCCAGCGCTCGATCTCTCCCGGTGGGACATACGACTGATTGTCGTGTTCCGCGTGTCCTTTCCTTCTGTAGGTGATGAGCTCGATCAGAGTCACCCCGCCGCCTGCACGCGCACGATCGACGGCCCGCTTTGTCACCTCATATGTGGCAAGAACGTCGTTGCCGTCCGCCTGCTCGGCGGCGATCCCGTAGCCGATCGCCTTGTCCTTGAGCTCCTTCGCGGCGGTTTGCTTCGATAGCGGCGTTGAATACGCATAGCCGTTGTTCTCGACGACGACCACGAGTGGGCACCGCTGCACGGCGGCGAAATTGATTCCTTCGTGGAATGCCCCAGTCGAAGTCGCGCCGTCACCCACATACACGAGACCCACGCGGTCTTCGCGGCGCATCTTGAAAGACAGAGTCACGCCTGCCATCACCGGCACCATGTCGCCCAGCTGCGAGATCTGCCCGATGAACCCGCGCACGATGTCGCCGTAGTGAATATTCAACTCGCGTCCGCGCGTCGGTGAATCTCCTTTGGCCATGTACTGCCGAAGGATCTCCACGGGAAGCGCACCCTGCACCAGCATCGAGCCCAAGTTGCGGATGAGCGGCGAGAGAATGTCTCCTTTCGATCTGTCGAGCGCGTAGGCACTGCCTACGGCATCAGCTTCCTGTCCGAGCGATCGGAAAAGGCCGCCCACGACTTTCGTCTGCCTGTAGAGGTTGACGAGCCGCTCCTCGAGCAGGCGGGTCAATTTCATATAGCGGTAGAGCTCGAGCAGTCGAGCGCGGGAGAGCGCATTCGCGGCACGAGTCCCGTTGTCCAGGCTGGTTGCCGCATCGCCAATCACGTTGGTCATGTTGTGATCTGAGGTGTCGCGGCCGTCGCCGCGATGCGTTTGATGAACTCGAGGTGTGCATCCGCGACCGATGCCCAGCTGAATCTGCGCGCCGATTCGCGCGCCGATATCGAGAGTCTTTCCCGAGCGGCAGGGTCGTCCAGCAATCGCGCGGTAGCATCCGCCAATGCACGCGGGTCAGCTGGAGGGACGAGAACGCCGCCGCGCGGCGCATCGACCACCTCGGGAAGCGATCCGACCGCACTGGCCACGAGCGGGACTCCTGCCGCCATCGCTTCCGCAGCCGCGAGACCGAAGCCTTCGAATCGTGAAGGCATCAGTTGCACCGCCGCGCCGGAAAACAGCTCGTTGCGCTGCGCGTCAGTCACTGCGCCAAGGAGCCGCACGTTTTTCTCGATGCCGAGCGCGAGAGAAAGCTCGCGGACTCGCTGAGCGCCGTTGCCTCTTCCCGCGATGCGGATCTCGACTCCGGGTCTGTCACGCACCAGAAGCGCGATCGCCTCGAGCAGCGTGTCGAGGCCCTTGTGATACACGTCGAGCCGGCCGAAGTAGAGCAGAAAATCCTCTGGCGCACGGGCGAGCGCGAACAGCTCTTCCGGCACACCTGCAGCTACCATGTCTACCGGCAAGCCCGGAGCGACCGTTTCAATTGTCGCCCGGGACGCCTGCGACGTCGCGCTTGCTCTTCGCGCCCGCCGCATCATTGCCTTTTCGACAACGCCGAGTCCGCGCGCGAGGATCGAGCCCCATCGGCGGCGGGCTGTGGGCTGGCTCGTATGGTGAACCGTCACACCTGTCGGGCGACCTGCCGGCAGGAACACCGGAGTGTATCCGGAGAAATCGAAAATCGCCGCGTCATATTCCGCCTTCCTGAGCAGTCGGTTCACCGCGCGCCCGTAGGTCAGGCGGCTCCACGCATAGGGGCTTCTCGCGCCGAGTCGTACATAGCGGATGCCGTCGATCGTCTCATCGCGTGCGCCCGGGAAATTTCCCGTCGCGACGGTCACGCTCACGCGCCCCGCGAGGTGACGGTAGATCTCCCGTACACGGACTGCGCCGCCCCCTCCCACCCATGGATTTGCCGGATCATCGTATATGACATGCAGCACCCTGGGCACCAACTATGGCGCCCGCGCGATGATGAAGTTCGACCCGACGCTCACGTCCCAGATCCAGCGCATCACGCGATTCTCGAACGGCCATGACCTGCTGGTGATGTACGCAGCCATTTTGCGCTTGATCCCCGGCCGCACTTCCTCTGGGCGGGAGACCCGGTCGCGCAGATAGTTGATCCAGAGCTCCCGCGGCGAGACGGTGATGCGAAACCCCGCGTCGGCGAGAAGCTTCCGAATTCGCCAGCGCGTTGGGATCACACCCACATCGTACGTCCCAGATCCGCCACCGCGAATCGTTTCGAAATACCAGATCTGCATTCGGCGAGGCATCAGCACGAGTCCCGCAAGATCGTAGTGCGGATCGTTCCACAGACTGTAGAGGGAGAACGGCTTGGGCGTCACCATGTAAAGGAGTCCGCCCGGCTTCAGAACACGCTTCACCTCGCGCAGAGTCAGGGGACGGTCGCCGACGTGCTCCAGTACGTTGTCGAGCATCACCAGATCGAAGCTCGCATCGGGAAATGGAATCGACTCGGCGACTCCCTTGCGGAGGTCGACCTCGACACCGTGGTCCGCGGCGCGAATTCGCCCGCGTGCCAGACTGGCATCGAAGCATTCGATTCCCGCGCATCGAGCGCCCTTTTCGGCGAACGCGATCAACGCACCGGCGTCACCGCAGCCGACGTCGAGGACCGAAGCGCCTTCAACCTTGAAGTGAGGGGCGTAGCGCCGAAGAGTCTCGATGATGAGAAAGCCGCGCGGATATTCGCCGGCATAGAGGCGCTTCCAGGTATCGAAGTTCTCCGAGTCCCACCACGTTCCGCGCGCGGACTCGAGCTCGGCCAGATAGCGGTATTCGCCGGCGGGAGGACCTTGAGCAGGCCCCGAAGCTCCGCCATGAGCGAGCGTGCCAGCGGATGCCACGACTCAGTACGCCGCTTCGAGCTTGTGCGCCAGGTCCGCCATGCGGTGCAGCTCGACGAAGAACCGCTTCGCGTTTCGGTCGAGGCGACTCTCACCAGTCTGGTCGGTCGTCACCTCGACGAACGTGTAGTGTCCCCCTTCCTTCTTCACGCTGAGCTGCAGTCTTCCGAGAGCCCCCGAGAAGGTGCGCGAGCGCGCCGTGTGGGCAGTCCGCTCGAGCGGAATAAGGGGAAAAAACGAGTCGGCGACGGAAAGAACTTTCGCGGGTGTGAGCTGTGTTCTGAAGAAGTGCCGCATGACGCTACTGTTGTCCCGACGGGTTGTTCACCGATTGCACCCATTCCACCTTCTCCAGCGGCTTGGTGGAATCCCGACGGAACTGAAGAGCTATCGCCCAGTCTCCCGTCGTCGGAAAGAAGAGTCGGCCGTAGTAGGTACCGACCTCGGTGCCTTTCGCCAGGCCGTCGTCGGTGTTCGCGCCGTCCTTGCTCGTCGCGAAAATGCGGCCTTCGCCGGTCTCGATCGGCTCGCCGGTCTTCTTGTCCTGAACGACGACCTTGTACTTCGCGTCCTCGATAGCCCGGGGAGGCGTCGGATCGACGGTAATCCTGAACGCGAAGCTGTCGGACCACTGCCGGTTTTCGAGCGACCGCTCTGTAGGTCCACAGCCCGCGGCGATCATGCAGGCGATTGTCGCACCAGCGAAAGTCACTCTCACGCGTAGTACTCCAGTCCGAGGTGTGTGATCTGCTCCTCTCCCATCAGGTGCCGAAGGGTGTTCTTGAGCTTGGTCTGCTGGATGAAAAGGTCGTGCTCGGGCTGCAGACCGGGAGCCGCCATCGGGCTCTTGTAGTAAAAGGAGAGCCACTCCTGAATGCCCTTCATTCCCGCGCGGTGCGCGAAGTCGGAGAACAGCGCAAGATCGAGCACGATCGGCGCGGCAAGAATCGAGTCGCGGCAGAGAAAGTTCACCTTGATCTGCATCGGGTAATTCATCCAGCCGACTATGTCGATGTTGTCCCACCCTTCCTTGTTGTCGCCCCGCGGCGGATAGTAGTTGATGCGCACCACGTGCGTGAAATCCTTGTACAGATCCGGGTAGGTGTCCGGCTGCAGAATGTTGTGCAGCACGGAGAGCTTCGACTCTTCCTTGGTCTTGAACGACTGGGGATCGTCGAGCACCTCGCCGTCACGGTTTCCCAGTATGTTCGTGCTGTACCAGCCGGCGAGACCGAGCATACGCGCCTTGAGCCCCGGCGCGATGACAGTCTTCATCCACGTCTGCCCTGTCTTGAAATCCTTACCCGAGATCGGCACGCCGCGGTCGATGGCCAGCTGAAGCAGCGCCGGAACATCGACACAGAGGTTGGGCGCTCCGTTGCAGAAGGGCACGCCCTCCATTATCGCCGCGTATGCGTACAGCATCGAAGGCGCGATCACTTCGTCGTTCTCGTCCATCGCCTTCTCGAACGCCGCAAGCGTTGCGTGCTGCGGTCCCGGTCTGATGAATATCTCGGTCGATGCGCACCAGACGATCACTACACGGTCGAGACCATTGTTCGACTTGAAGTCGCGGATGTCCTGCCGGAGCTGCTCGGCGAGCTCGCGCTTCGTTTTCCCCTTCTTGACGTTCGAACCGTTGATTCTCGTGACGTAGTGATTGTCGAACACCGCGGGCATCGGCTTGATCGACTTCATGAAATCACCGACCCGCTCGAGATCCTTCTCGTCGAGCACGCCGGCTTTCTTCGCTGCGGTGTATCCGTCGTCAGGAATGGGATCCCAGGCGCCGAACACGATGTCGTCGAGCCCAGCGAGCGGGACGAAATCGCGGATCAGCGGCGAGCGGTTGTCGGTGCGCTTGCCGAGGCGGATGGTCGCCATCTGCGTGAGAGATCCGATGGGCTTCGAGTGTCCGCGCCGAACGCTTTCGACGCCCGCCATGAATGTCGTCGCGACAGCGCCGAGTCCGGGCGTGAGAATGCCCAGCTTTCCGGTCGCCGGCGCGGGGGGAGTACGTGTATCAGCTGAAGACGGCAAAATGGCGATTCTCCATCCGTTAGGATTGTGCACGCCGGGCCGCACGTGGCGTCTCCGGCGCTGAATTTTCGTTGACGACGCGCATCATGCCAGCGGGCGCGAAATAAAAGCTACCAGGCCGCTTAGGGTCGGTAGCAGGACGGGCCGAACCGGCTCTCGATTCGACCCGTAAAGCTATTCAGTTGTTGCGCTTATCGCCAGAACGCGGAGGATGGCTCTCTATGGTACTCGCCACTCGTAATTGGAGGCGAGATAGACGTTCGGACGGCTATAGGTGCGCGTCCCGTCCACCGTTCTGGCCTTGAGTGTCACCGTGGTTCCGGCAGCCAGGCCGTGAACCGGGACGACCTCGACGGAGCTGGCCCCAACCTGTTTGAGGAAGACGTCGGTTCCCCCGCTCGTCACGTACAGGTTTACCGCCTGAGTCAGGTTGTTGGTGAATCGTATCGAGACATCGGCGGCTGGCGCAGGGCCGGTGGTGACCTCGACCTGCCTCGGCCCGCAGGCGGATGTGGATACGGCAACCATCAGCGTGAGAGATGCGAAGAGAATCTTCATTCGGTAGCCTCCTTTTCTTGGTCAAGGGTGCAAGAGGCGTGCACACTGACGAACTGGCAAAAACAGTTACGGATAGAGAAGGTACCGTCGCGTCCGCTCCCTGAACTCGAACGCTGCGCGATACTCCCTGTCGATCACCGCATCGGGATCCTCCCCGCGCAGCAGCGCTTCCCGGATCCGCGGAGCTCCAAAACGCAGGTCGAACGCCCTGTCGTTCAGCTTCAGGTCGTTCGGCGACGTCTTCGCGATCGCCCACAACAGCGCCGCGCCAACGCGCGAGGGCTGCATCTCGTTCCGGCCGGTGACTTCGATGCGAATACCGGGAATTCTCTCGCCCGGATACTTCCCGTCGGTCGGGTTGACCGGAATGAACGGCTCGGATACGAATCTCACGCCGCGCATCTCACGCGCCCTCAGGATCCTTACGACGGAATCCGACTTGAGCCACGGTGCACCGATGAGCTGAAACGCGGTCGGCGTTCCCCGCCCGACCGAAAGATTCGACGCCTCGAAGGCGACGAGTCCCGGATACACCATTGCACTCTGCAGCGACGGCATGTTGGGCGACGGCTTCACCCACGGAAGTCCCGTGCGATCGAACCACAGCTCACGCCTCCAGCCGCGCATGGGCACGACCCTCAGGTCGGCCTTGATGTTCAACACGTCATTGAAGAATCGCGCCATCTCTCCCATCGTCATCCCATGCCGGAGCGGAGTCGGATAGAGCGCGTACGCCAGACCGGGTCGCTGAGGAGTTGGATCCTCCGCATTCGCCAGCCCGCTGTCCAGAACCGGCCCCTCAACAAAGAATCCCGTGATGGGGTTTGGCCTGTCGAGAACGATTATCTGCTTCCCGGTCCTCGCTGCCGCTCGCATCGAGTAGACCATCGCCCCGACATACGTCCACGTGCGCGTGCCGATATCCTGCAGGTCGAAAACGAGTGCGTCGACCTGCCGCATCAGACTGTCCGGCGGCGCCGTCGTCTGAGTGCCATAGAGGGATACGACCGGAAGTCCGGTGCGCGAGTCGACAGTGTTGGCGATCCCCTCTCTATCCTCGGTGCCGCGGATCCCATGCTCGGGCGAAAAAAGCATCACCAGCTTGACGCCCGCCTTCTTCGCGCGGCTGTCAGTCAGCAGGTCGATGTCCGACACGCGCTTCTCGTCGATGCCGGTCTGATTGGTGAGCAGCGCGATGCGCTTTCCGCGAATGAGCTGCATGCTGTCACTCAGAAGAATCGAGATCCCCGGCTTGACACGCGCCGCGCCGAGCTCGTTGGTGGGGTCGAGCCGGTTGCTCGTTACCGTGCAAGCGGAGCCGAATGCGATTGCCAGCATGGGGAGAAGCTGTCGCGCCATTGCGTTCCTTTTCGTATAGTTGACGATCGTGAGACCTGGCATAATCATACGCGCCGACGTTTCCGATTGCTCGCATCGGCTGTCGCGGCAGCGCCGGAGGAGCCGGAGGCCGCATTGCAGAAACACGTCATCCCAACTTTACCCTCATGACACTTTCCCCGATTGACTGGGCGATCGTAGCTGCCTACTTCCTCCTCTCGACGGTGATCGGGCTGGCGTTCACCAAGCGCGGCGGAGAAAGTCTCAACGAGTACTTCCTCTCCGGACGCAACGTCAGCTGGTGGCTCGCCGGCGCGTCCATGGTCGCGACCACGTTCGCCGCCGATACGCCGCTCGTCGTGACGGGCCTCGTCGCGGCGCACGGCGTGGCGGGCAACTGGCTCTGGTGGAACATGGTCATGAGCGGAATGCTCACCGTGTTCTTCTTCGCGCGACTCTGGCGGCGGGCGAACGTCATGACGGACGTGGAATTCGCCGAGATCAGGTATAGTGGGCCGCCTGCGCGTTTCCTCCGCGGCTTCCGCGCCCTCTACCTCGCCATCCCGATCAACCTCATCATACTCGGCTGGGTAACACGGGCGATGATCAAGATCCTCACCATTTCACTCGGCGTATCACCATATCTCGCCGTGGGGATCTGCTTCGTGATCACCGTCATCTATTCGGTTGCGGCGGGGCTGTGGGCGGTGCTGTGGACTGATCTGGTGCAGTTCGTCATCAAGATGACTGCTGTGATAATTCTCGCGGTGTATTCGGTGAGGGCAGTCGGCGGAATCTCTGTGATGAAGGAAAAGCTGGCGGACCATTTCGGCTCGGGCGACGCGGCCCTTTCGGTGCTGCCGGTGTCAGTGACAGACTCCGGATTCCAGGCGCACCCGTGGATGCCGCTGCTCGCCCTCGGAGTGTTTCTCTCGGTGCAGTGGTGGGCAGCCTGGTATCCTGGTGCCGAGCCCGGCGGCGGCGGATACGTTGCGCAGCGCATCTTCTCGGCGAAGACCGAGCGCGACGGCGTTCTCGCAACTCTCTTCTTCCAGGTGGCGCACTACGCTCTTCGCCCGTGGCCATGGATCGTGACGGGTCTCGCCACTGTCATTCTTTACCCGGACCTCGCGGACAAGGAGTCAGGCTATGTGAAGGCCTTCGTCGATTACCTGCCGACACCCTGGAAAGGAGTGATGATGGCGGGGTTCGCGGCGGCGTACATGTCCACGGTGGGAACGCACCTCAACTGGGGTGCGTCGTACCTGGTGAATGACTTCTACAAGCGGTTTCTGAAGCCGTCGGAGACGGAAGCCCACTATGTGAAGGTGGGACGCATCGCGACCGTCGCGCTGTTCATCGCATCAATCGGCGTCACGTCGCAGCTCTCGTCCATCGAACAGGCGTGGAAGTTCCTGCTTGCGATCGGCGCCGGGACGGGGCTCGTTCTGATTCTGAGATGGTACTGGTGGCGCATCAACGCCTGGTCGGAGATCAGCGCGATGCTCGCGTCCTTCGCGGTCTCCACTATCTGCTTCCAGATAGTGCCGGGACGCTTTGCAAAGGGAGACCCCAACGCCGACGCCACGATCATGCTGATCACCGTCGCCGCGAGCACAGTCATCTGGCTGACAGTGACCTTTGCGACGAGTGCGGAGCCGGACTCGGTTCTGGACTCGTTCTATCGCAGGGTGCGGCCAGGCGGCCGGGGATGGCGAAAGGTGGCCGAGCGGAACGGTTTCGGCGCGGAAGGAATCGAAGGTGGTATACTGCCCTGGACCAATTGGATCGCCGGCATCATCGCGGTGTACTGCACCCTGTTCGGAATCGGAAAGATTGTCTTCGAAGAAACGTCGACCGGACTGATTCTGCTCGTGGTAGCCGTGGCCGCTTTCTCGTGGATCGCTCGGTCGTTCCGCGACACGGGTCCGGGCGGTGCAAGGGAGTCCACGAGGTCGGAGGAAGCACGCGCTGACCAGCTCGAGGCTGCGGTCGCACTACCATCGGCAACCGCGAAGCCCTAACTTTCAGAAGCCACTGGAGGTCATGGATGTCGACATCGACAACACCGGATATCGAGCTCACGGTCAGCGACAACGCGGCCGTCGAGGTCAGAAAGTTTATGGAAGCCGAAGGGGTCACCGGCGAGCAGGGCGGACTTCGTGTCAGCGTGCAGCCCGGCGGATGCAGCGGCTTCAAGTACAGCCTCGTGATCGAGGATCAGAACGCTGAAGACGACTTCGTTCTCGACAACGACGGCTTCAAGGTTTTCGTGGACCCTTTCTCGGCGCAGTACATATCGGGCGTCACCATCGACTACGTCACGTCGATGCAGGGTTCCGGATTCACTTTCAAGAACCCGAACGCCACGGGTGGGTGCGGCTGCGGTAGCTCTTTCAACGCCTAGTTTGCAGCACGCGCACGCAGGGTTATCGAGGGTGGTGAAATGAGAAATTTCACCGCCCTCGATTTTTTTGTTCTCGTCGTCTACCTCGCGGGTACCACGACCCTCGGGCTGTGGATAGGCCGCCGGCAGAAGAGCGCCAGCGACTATTTCATCGCCGAGCGGTCGATCCCGTGGTGGGCGGTGATGTTCTCTATCGTGGCAAGCGAGACGAGCGCCATCACGTTCATCAGCATCCCGGGTCTCGCGTACGTGACGAATCTGGGATTTCTCCAGGTCGTGGCTGGCTACATTCTCGGACGCATCGTCGTCGCCAACGTTCTGCTGCCCCGTTATTACAAGGGCGAGCTCGTGACCGCGTATGCGCTGCTCGAGAAAAGGTTCGGGCTGGCAACGCGCCGGTTCACGTCGATCGTGTTCATGGTGACACGTGGAGTGGCGGATTCGGTGCGCGTATTTGCCACGTCCATTCCCGTCGCCCTGATCCTCGAAGGGACAGTTCGGCCCGAGTACGCCAAGCCGCTCGCCATTCTGATACTCGGCGCACTCACCGTCCTGTACACCTACAAGGGGGGCATGAAGGCGGTGGTGTGGACGGAGCTCCTTCAGGCGAGCGTGTACATACTGGGCGGAATCTCGGCAGTGGTTCTTCTCGGTCGCACCGTTCCGGGCGGCTGGACTCACATCGTCGACGTCGCGTCGCTGGCCGGCAAGCTCAAGGTCATCGATCTCTATACCGGTTTCGATCGCCCGCACACGATATTCGCGGGCTTGATCGGCGGAGCGTTCCTGTCGATGGCGTCTCATGGAGCGGATCAGCTGATCGTTCAGAGGCTGCTCACCGCACGCAGCCTGCGCGACGGGCAGAAAGCGATCATCGGCAGTGGGTTCGTGGTGTTCGCACAGTTCACGCTCTTCCTGTTCGTCGGCATCGGCCTGTTCGTTCTTTATGGCGGAAAGACATTTGCCGCTCCGGACGCGATTTTCCCGACGTTCATTCTGGAGCACATGCCGCCGGGCCTCATCGGTCTTATTCTCGCCGCGATCCTGGCTGCCACGATGAGCACTCACTCCGGGGCGATCAACTCGCTCGCTGCGGCGACCACGCACGACATCTATCTGCCCCTGTCGAAGCGGCGAGCGGACGATGCAGCAACCCTTCGCTTCGGCAAGCTGAGCGCTCTCGTATGGGGTATCGCGCTCACGGGTGGAGCGCTTCTCTACAGGGAGCAGGGCACGCCCGTGGTGGTGATAGCGCTGTCGATCGCGTCGTTCACGTATGGCGCGCTCCTCGGCGGGTTCTTCCTCGGAATACTCTGGCGTCGCGCGATTCAGCGGGACGCGATCGCGGGAATGAGCGTCGCCATCATAGTCATGTCGTTCATCGTATTCGCCAAACAGCTTCTTCCGATTTTCCCCTCGATGGCGGGCACTCTCACGCAGTTCAGCAGGATCGCCTGGCCGTGGTACGTACTCATCGGCACGTCGATAACGATGATCGTGGGAATGCTTTCCTCGCTCACGCACGGCGACCGTGCGAGGCACCCCGATGACTGATCTCGTCATCGGTGTCGACGGCGGCGGATCGAAGACACGCGTCATCGTCGCCGACGCCGAGGGAAATCATCTTGCCGATGTCGCGGGGCACGGATCCGCGATGGCTCCGGGCCGAGCGGATCAGTCGGCCGCGGTTATTGGAGAGCTCGTGCGACAGGCGCTGGCCGTAGCTGGAGTGGGGCCGCGGCCCAGATCGCTGGTGGCGGGTGTTGCGGGCGTTGGAAGACCGGCGGAAAATCGCGCGCTCACCGTCGCTCTCGAGGATCTCGAAGTTGCGGAGCATGTGGTTGTGGTCGGCGACGGTGAGATCGCGCTCACCGACGCATTTGGAACAGGTCCGGGAATCATTCTCATCGCCGGAACCGGTTCGATCGCGTACGGGCGGAGTCCGGCGAACGCGCTGGCCCGATGCGGCGGCTGGGGTCCGGCGTTCGGCGACGAGGGCAGCGGCGCATGGATCGGGAGGAAAGCGCTCGCGATAGTTGCGTCGGCAGCCGACGGCCGAGAGCCCGCCACTGCGCTCACCGGCGCGATCCTCACAGCGGCACAACTGAACGAGCCGGCGGAGCTGATCCCGTGGGCGATCGCTGCGGCGCCGCGTGAGCTCGCGGCGCTCGCGCCAGTTGTGTTCAACGCCGCCTCTGCTGGAGACGCACGCGCGAACTCGCTGATCGGTCTCGCGGTGGAGGAGCTCCTCCTCCATATCCGTGCGCTCGCGTTCAAGCTCTTCATGGATGAGAGAGCCGCAGTTCCCGTGGCGTTTTCCGGCGGACTGCTCTATAAGGGATCGGTGCTGCGCAAACGCCTCGAGCAGCGGCTGAAGTCAGCCGTACCGGGAGCTCAGGTGCGGGCTGCGGAGATCATCGCAGCGCGAGGCGCCGTGAAGGCGGCGCTCGCTCTCGCAACCGCCTGACCGTGGCACAGACTTAACCGCGGCTCAATGCTATGCAGCCAGCGACGCCTGCGCGGGCTCGGGAACCGGCACGAACTCCCCTTCCCATCTCGCCATCACGACGGTCGCGAGGCAGTTGCCGACGAGGTTGACGGTGGTGCGCGCCATGTCCATCAGCTCGTCTACTCCGAGGATGATCGCGACTGCCTCGAGCGGAAGCCCGAATGCGGCAAGTGTGCCGGAGAGAATTACAAGTGACGCGCGCGGGACCGCGGCTACTCCCTTGCTGGTCAGCATGAGTGTCAGCATCATCGCCAGCTGATGCCCGAATGACATGTGAACGCCAGCTGCCTGGGCGGCGAACATCGCCGCCACCGCGAGGTACAGCGTCGATCCATCGAGGTTGAACGAGTAGCCGGTCGGCATCACGAAGGCGACGATGCGGCGAGGGACGCCGATCGACTCCATCGCCTGCATCGCGCGCGGAAGAGCCGCCTCCGATGAAGTGGTCGAGAATGCGATGAGGGCCGGCTCTTTCACCACACGGAGGAATTGCCGCAGCGGAACCTTGAAGAAGAGGGCGACTGGAACGAGAACGAAGAGGACGAGCACGACCAGGGCGCCGTAAAGCGTAAGGACCAGCTTCCCGAGGTTGATCAGAACGCCGAGTCCGCTGTGTCCCACCGTCACCGCCATCGCCGCCCCGATTCCGATCGGTGCGTACCTCATCACGATGCCGGTGAACTTGAACATCACTTCGGCAAGTCCTTCACAGCCCGCGAGTACTATTTCCTTCGGCTTGCCGCGAACCTGGGAGAGCGCGACGGCGAAGAGAATCGAAAAGAAAACCACTTGCAGAACTTCGTTCTTGGACGCTGCCTCGAAGAAACTCTGAGGAACGACGTGCTCGAGGAAGGTGGTTCCGCTCTGCGTATTCGCCGCGAGCGCCTTGCCCGGCTCAGCCGTCGCGTTGAGAACGATTCCGTTGCCCGGCTTGACGAGATTCGCTGCGCCCAATCCGATGAACAGAGCCAGCGTCGTCACGACCTCGAAGTAGAGAATCGACTTGAACGCGAGGCGTCCGACGCGCTTCATGTCGTCGCCGTGACCGGCGATTCCCACCACCAAAGTCCCGAAGATGATCGGCACGATGATCGACTTGATCATGCGGAGGAAGATCGTGGAGAGCGGCTTGAGCGACGTGCCGACATCCGGGAAGAGCCACCCGATGAGCACGCCGATCACCATGGCGATGAGTATCCACTTGGTGAGCGAGATGTTTTTCAGATACGTCCACATCTTCGTCTAGGCTGATGGAGGAGGAACGACAGTGCGCGGCCTCGAGCCACGCAGCGTCGAATGACGGAAGCCGTACGTGAAGTAGAGGATCATGCCGATCGCGAGCCAGATGCCGAATCGCTCCCAGGCGCGCCCAGGAAGTCCGAACATGGTATAAATGCACGCCGCCGCGCCAAGAATCGTCACTGGCCAGACGAATTTCACGCGAAACGGTCGAGGCCGGTCCGGCTCCTTGTACCGCAGCACCAGAACGCCTATGCACACGATCGCAAATGCCGACAGCGTCCCGATGTTGGTGAGATCGTAGATCTCGTTCTCGTCGGCGAGCAGAGCGGCGACGGCCACCGCGATTCCCGTCACCAGCGTCGTAATGTGCGGCACGCGTGTTTTCGGATGAACCTTCGATGCCCATTTCGGAAGCAGGCCATCGCGTCCCATCGCAAAAAAGATTCGCGGTTGGCCGTATTGAAACACGAGGAGCACAGCGCTGAGAGACACGACGGCGCCGAGCGAAACGATCCAGCTGACTGTCTCGAAGCCCGCGAGTGTGAGAGCCCTCGCGAGTGGATCGGCAGCCTTCAGCTGCTGGTATGGCACCATTCCAGTCGCCACTGCACCGACTATCACGTAGATGACTGTGCAGATCGCGAGCCCGCCGAGAATTCCAATTGGCAGGTTGCGCTGCGGATTCCTGGTCTCCTCAGCCGCGGTCGAGATCGCGTCGAACCCGATGTACGCGAAGAAGACGATTGCGGCGCCCTGATGAATTCCCCGCCATCCGTTGGGCGCGAACGGAACGTAGTTGGAGGTGTCGATGTGCAGTGCGCCGACGACGACGAACAGGCCGAGCACGAGGAGCTTCACCACCACCATGATGTTGTTGGCCCGCGCGCTCTCCTTCACGCCGCGCATCAGCAGCCAGGTGATGGCCATGACGATCGCGAACGCGGGAATATTCAAGAGAATCGGAATGCCGGCGATCCGCGGTGCGGTCTCGAGCAACCCGTGCACCTGAGGGTCGGAGCTCAGAAGCACAGACCTGTAACCGTGCGTCAGAAAATCGGGGAAGTGGATATTGAACGCGGAGAGGAACGACATGAAGTAGCCTCCCCACGCCACGGCCACAGCGACGTTGCCAACCGCGTACTCGAGAATGAGATCCCAGCCGATTATCCAGGCTATCAGCTCACCAAGAGTCGCGTACGAGTACGCATACGCGCTCCCTGCCTGCGGGATCATCGCGGCGAGCTCGGCGTAGCAGAGGGCAGCGAGGCCGCACACAACGCCCAGGAGAAGGAACGAGATCACAAGCGCCGGTCCGGCGCCGTAGCGAACGACCACGCCCGAGGGAAGTATCTCCCCCGCGGCCGCCGTTCCGATCGATGAGAATATGCCCGCGCCGATCACAGCGCCGATCGCGAGCATGATGAGATCTCCGGCACCCAGCGCCCGCCTGAGCGAGTTCGGGTGCCCTTCGTCCGCAAGGAGTTCGGCTATCGGCTTCCGGGCGAAGAGAGACATGTCGCTTGCTTAGGCCTTTTGTTCGATGCGCATGCCGTAGAACGAGCGGTGAACGAAAAACATCGATGCCAGGAAGAATGCGCCAGCCAGAATGTGGCTGAATCCGGGTCCGCGCTGCTCCGTGAGCGAGACCGCGAGCTCGACAGCCAGCAGGCCGAACAGGGTCGTGAACTTGATGATCGGGTTGAGCGCCACAGACGACGTATCCTTGAACGGGTCGCCGACGGTGTCACCGACGACTGTTGCCGCGTGCAGCTCCGTCCCCTTCTGCTTGAGCGTGACCTCCACGATCTTCTTCGCGTTGTCCCACGCGCCACCGGCGTTCGCCATGAAAATGGCCTGGTAGAGACCGAACAGCGCGATCGAGATCAGATACCCGATGAAGAAGTAGGGCTCGACGAACGCGAAAGCCAGCGTCGAGAAGAACACTGTCAGGAAGATGTTGAACATGCCCTTCTGCGCGTACTTGGTGCAGATCTCGACGAC
>JBDTRZ010000071.1:0-16748 GCA_039931395.1 Gemmatimonadales bacterium | reverse complement strand
GTCCATAGCAAGCGACACCGGCCTGCGCGACAGAGGAGATGTCGCAAGTATCGACCCCCGGCCCTCAGCGGAAACGCACGCGCCGATCGGCTCACCGCTGCTTCGCGCCGTGAGTGAGGCGGCAGACCGTGCAGCGGCGCTCCTTCCCAGGACTTCGAGACAGACGCCGGCTGACGTTCGACGCCAGCTTGACAACCTGAGCCAGTGGTTGATTCGCAGTATCGACAAGAGCCAGAACTCCTTCCCCCTCCCGCCCATCATCGAGCGGGAGTTGGCAGTCGTGTTCCGCACCCATTTGCTCGCGGCGCTCGCCACCGAGGAGTACCTCGACGCGCGTGACGTCGTAGAGATTCTGAGTCGCGTGGACGAGGCCGCCGAAGCATGGCGCCGAACTGAACGGGGCAAGTTCATCGCGCGGCTCACGGGCTCGGACTGCGCCGATGCGGTCGTGGCTATCGCCCATGATATCCGGTCGCCGCTATGCTCGATCCTCCTGTTGGTCGATGCATTGCGTCAGCGCGATGAACTGGGAGAGAACCAGATGCGTGACAGGCAGCTCGGCCTGATCTACGGAGCAGCCCTGGGTCTCAGCACCACCGTATCGAATCTGATCGATGCCGCGAAAGGCGAGCTCCTCGTTCAGGGTCGACCGCAGCCTTTCTCTGTGACGGAAACGTTGCTCGCCGTTAGCGCCATCGTGCAACCAATGTGTGAAGAGAAGGGATTGCCGCTTGAACTTCACTTCCCCAAAGGCGACATCCGTCTCGGCCATTCGGCCGCTATCCATCAGACGCTGCTCAACCTGACATCGAACGCACTGCGCTACACCGATACGGGTTTGGTATCGCTGGGCTGCTCAGAAGTCTCCGACTCGCATCTGGAGTTTTGGGTTCAGGATACGGGACCCGGTATGCCCGAAGAGGCCGTCGAGCGCTTCTGTTACGGCTTCCTCCCCGCGGGGGGTGCGCTGCGGTTCTCCGGAGTTGGACTGGGCCTCGCGATCGTGCGGACCCTCGTTGAAGAGATGGGAAGCACGCTCCTCGTCGATACCGGCGCGGCTGGAACACGGTTCTGCTTCGTGCTCGAACTTGCGTCCGCCGAGTAGGGTCGCCGCGCGCGCGAGTTGACGGAAGCGGCCACTCGCAACTTCACTTACGCACCACGAAGGGAAAATCGAGAATGCCGTCGATGGTCTCGAGGTGCCTTACCTCGGTGACTTCCGCTCCCTGAGGGCCGTGCGAGACGCGCCTGCAGAGCTCGTCGAGCATTTCCTGATTCCCTTCGGCCGCGATTTCCACATTGCCATCAGTGCAGTTCTTGACCCAGCCGGCGACCTGCAATTCCTTCGCGGTCTCGCGTACAAACCACCTGAAGCCTACTCCCTGAACGCGTCCCGTGATGAGAAGATGCGCTCTTGCCACGAGCTCAGCGCCGCATTCTCAATACTGTCGCGAGCGCCGCGGCCATCGCGGCTTCGGGAGGAGCACCGTGAAGCTCGTCGATCACCAGCTCGCCCGACCTGATGCGCCGCGCTATTCCATCGAGCGCTTCTGCGACTTCATCAGCAGTGGGAGCCGCGGATGAAACGGTCGCTTCCGAGCGAGGCGGAGGATCGTTCGCGTTGGCCCACTCGGTTTCACGCCAGCTCGCATCGGCGTCGGCATGTTCCCCAGCCGGCACACCCAGAGATGCGACCGAGGTCCAGTCGTATCTCTGCCATTCCGCGACCGCCCATCCGTCGATGTCTTCGTCCTGCGGTGCGGTGCCCGTGCTCGGGAGCTCCGGCTCCGGAGAAGGCTCCGCGTCGGGATCCGCCAGGAAATCATCGATCAGCGGCAGCTCATCAGCGAGGTCATCGATCCACGGGAGCGCCTCAGTCGCGGGAGCGACAGCCCGCTCTCTTCTTGCTTCGAAGTCCAGACGGGAGAAAGGCGGATAGTGACCTGTCACCGATTCACGACTCCCAACTGTGCTTTCCCAGGAGCGGGACGAAACGCACCGGCGCGATGTCTTCTCTCGTAAGATCGCCGTCGTGGCGCGTGAAGAGATGCAGTATCTGCTCCTGCCTGTCACCCAGTGGAATGAGCAACCGGCCATTCTCCGCGAGCTGCTCCACGTAAGCTTCCGGCACACTGGGCGCGGCCGCTCCCACCAGGATGGCGTCGAACGGAGCGAACTCCCGCCAGCCTAGCGTACCGTCTCCCAGCATGAAGGAAATGTTGTTGGCAGCCATTTGTTGTAAGACTTCCCTGGCCTTTTCCAGCAACGGAGCGATGCGCTCGATCGTGAAAACCTGGGATGCCAGGCGGGACAACAGAGCGGTCTGATATCCCGAGCCCGTGCCGATCTCCAGGACTCTCTCGTTGCCGGTGAGCTTGAGCAGCTCGAGGTACCGGGCGTGAATCGAAGGCTGCGATATGGTCTGCCCGTTCCCGATCGGGAGCGCGGAGTCCTCGTAGGCGCGGTGCCGCACCCCAGTGGGCACGAAGAGGTGCCTCGGAATCGCGTCGATCGCGTGCAGCACGGAAAGGTCGCGAATCCCCTGGTCCTGGAGAGTTTCGACGAGACGCCGGCGCGCTCCCCGGTACTCCTGAAGGTCTACTGGTCCTGCCACCAGGTCTCCGGAAAATCGATCATCGCCTGATGTGTCACGTCGAGGTGAATCGGCGTCACCGAGATGAACCCGTCCTGGATCGCCCTGAAATCGGAGTTGACCGGACCGGACCAGGCGATCGATCCCCCGCCGATCCAGTAGATGGGCCTTCCCCACGGATCCTGCATCCGCTTGATCGAGTCGGAGTAAACGCGTCGTCCAAGTCGTGTGAGACGCACGCCGCGAATGTCGTCGCCTGGAAGTCCCGGAAGGTTCACGTTGAGGAGCGTCTCAGGCGGGAATGCAGGAAGCGACGTGAGGTGAGCAAGCAATGACGTAAGCGTACCGATCTGCTTGTCGAGCATGGTCACGTCGACGCTCAGATCTCCACCCGCAAACGAGATGGCGATCGACGGAATGCCGATGGAGATGCCTTCCATCGCAGCGGCAACTGTCCCGGAATAGAGAACGTCCTCGCCCATGTTCTGGCCGTGGTTGATTCCACTGAGGACGAAGTCGGGGCGCTCGGGCATCAGCGCTTCGACAGCGAGCATCACGCAGTCCGTGGGGGTCCCGTCGATTTGCCAGCGACGCTCGCCGCGCTGGATCGGCCGAATGGGATGATGGATGGTGAGCGAATGGCTCGCCGCACTCTGTTCCCTGTCCGGGGCCACAACCGTCACTTCACCCAGCGGCTCCGCTGCGGTGACGAGGCACTCCAGGCCGTGGGAAAGGATGCCATCGTCGTTCGTCAGGAGAAGCCGCATCAGCGTTCTCCTGCCGCCGGAGTGACCGCGCGCGGGACCTGTTTCTTGAATGCACCGCGTCTGTGTCCCCACAGCACGCCGATCACCTTCATCGCATCGTGGAACTCGCGGAAATAGCTGCGCGGACCGTAGATGGTCGAAATCGGAACATTGGTGATGGTGAATCCGGCATGCGCGGCGCGAATGATGAAATCCGTCTCGAACTCGTAGCGCTCTCCCTTTGCGTGGATCTCTTCCAGCACCTCGCGGCGCATTCCGCGGAAACCGGACTGGCTGTCGTTGACCGCGCCCCCCGATACGATTCGCGTTGCCGCGCTCGAGAGAAAATTCGCAACGCGGCGATGCTTGGGCATCTGCTCGCCGGTCAGATCGCGCGTGCCGATGGCGATGTGATGGTGATCGAGTGCCGCGAGAATCGACGGCGCGAATGCCGGGTCGTGCTGTCCGTCCGAATCGATCGTGAGCACCGCATCGGGCCTGCGCTCCATCGCGGCTGCGAATCCGACTCGAAGAGCTTCGCCCTTTCCCCGGTTCTCGGGAAACTCGATCGTCCGATCGCAGACCGAGCGGAGCAGCGCACCGGTGCCGTCAGCCGAGCCGTCGTTGACGCCAATGATGTATGCGCCGGGAAGCGACTTCCGCAGCCCGCGCACGACGGGCGACAGTGTCTTTTCGGCGTTGTATGCCGGCAGTACCACCACCACTGACTGCCTCATTCTTCGGGCTCGTTTCCCTCGAGAATCGTCGCGATCGACTGCAGATCCGACTCTAATGATTCGATCGTCTGCATGTCGAGCGCCGCGCGCGCGACGGTTCGCAGCTCGCCGTTCTTCTTGTACTCGTCGATCTTCTGGCGCGCGCCGTCGATGGTGTACTTCTCGGTGTAGAGAAGCTGTCTCACGAGCATTATCAGCTCGATCTCACGGCGCTGGTACACGCGATTGCCCGACCTGTTCTTCGCAGGGTGCAGGAAGCGGAACTGGCTCTCCCAGTAGCGCAGCACGTGCGGCTTGAGGTCCGTGAGATTGCATACGTCCCCCATCGAATAGAATTCCCGTACCGGCTCGGCGGCCATCAGTCACTCTCCGGTCTGAGATCGCGCGCCATCAGCGCGTTGATTGCGTCCCGCGGCGGCTGCCCGTCGAAGAGGACCCTGTAGACTGCATCGACAATCGGCATCTCCACTCCCTCCCGCGCGGCGAGCGCATGGGCACTTCGTGTTGTCACGACTCCTTCGGCTACCGTCTCCCTTCCGGCCATGACCTGCTCGAGCGGAACTCCGCGGCCCAGCTCGACACCGACGGTTCTGTTTCTGCTCAACGATCCTGTGCACGTGAGCACCAGATCGCCGAGGCCCGCGAGTCCGGCAAGGGTCGAAGGCTCGGCGCCAAGGCGAACGCCAAGGCGCGTCATCTCGGCGAGGCCACGTGTTATCAATGCGGCGCGCGCGTTGAAGCCGAGACCGAGACCTTCTGTGATGCCGGTTGCGACTGCCATTACGTTCTTCAGCGAGCCTCCGATTTCCACTCCGGTCACGTCCGTGTGCGTGTACGCGCGGAAATGAATCGAGCTGAATGTCTGTTGCGCAAAGACTGCCGCCTCGGTGTCCTGCGACGCAACGACCACCGCCGTGGGTTGCTGCGCCACCACTTCAACTGCGAAGCTCGGCCCCGACAACGCGACGACAGTCGATCCGGGGAGCGCCTCGGACGCCACATCCGTCATCAGGGCGAGCGTCTCCTGTTCGATGCCCTTCGACGCGACCACAACCGGAACGTTGTCCGGCATGTGCGGTTGCGCTGACACTGCGATTGCACGCAGGACGTGCGATGGTGTGGCGAAGGTCACCAGGTCTGCGCCTGCGAGCGTCTCGCCTACGTCATTGAACGCACAGAGCGTCTCGGACAACTGGCTTCCCGCGAGGAAGCGCTTGTTGACGTGCGAGCGGTTTATGGTCTCGACGACGTCCCATTCGTAGGCCCAGATTCGCACGTCGTGCCCGTTTCGTGCGAGGAGATCGGCCAGAGCCGTTCCCCACGCACCGGCGCCGATCACAGCACACCGCGTCACGACCGCGCAGGCTCCTCGCGGCGCGAGCCGATCCTTGGCTCGGTGCCGTGGCGCAGCCGCACGATGTTTGCGCGGTGCATCCAGATGACGAACGCTCCGATGACGCAGCTTATCAACGCAAGTGGATCGGTGAGACCTCTGAACGCGAGCAGCAGGACCGGAAGTGCAACAGAAACTACCAGTGAGCCCGCACTGACGTACCGCGTGATCGCTACGGTGAGGATGAACAACACCATCGAGATCACCGTTGGAAGCCAGGCGAGACCGAGAAACACTCCACCCGCAGTTGCGACACCCTTCCCTCCTCCCTGCCCCAGAAGAAAGATCGGCTTTACGTGACCGACGATCGCAGCCACACCAAAAGCGATGGACCATAACCCGGGATTGGGAGTGTCGATGAGTCTCGGGAGCACCAGCGCGGCGAAAGTCCCCTTCAGCGTATCGCCAAGGTACACGAGAGCGCCGATTCCCTTGCCGAGCACTCGCACGGCGTTCGTTGCGCCAAGATTGCCCGATCCATGTTTTCTCAGATCGATGCCTCTCGCCTTTCCCGCCAGGTACGCGAATGGTATTGACCCCGTCAAATAGGAGACAAGAACCCCCACAAGGGGATGCACCTAGGCCGACTTCCCCCGCATCACCACGCGCAGCGGGCTGCCGGTGAATCCCCATGCCTCGCGGAAGCCGTTGTGCAGATAGCGTATGTAGTGCTCCTGCACGAGGTCCGGATTGTTTCCGAACACCGCGATCATGGGAGGAGTCGTCTCGACCTGTGTTGCGTAGTTGAGCTTTACCTCGCGGCCCGCAGCCTGAGGCGGCTGTCGTCTGGCAATCAGCTCTTCCAGCTTCGAGTTCACCTGTGAAGTGGAGACGCGCTTGCTGCGCTCCGCTTCCACCTGAAGAATGGTCTCGAGAATGCGTGTCACGCGCTGGCCCGTGAGCGCCGACGTGAAGATGAACGGAACGAAGCGAAGGAATGGAGCCTTCTCCGCCGCCTCTGTCTGAAACTTGTGCGCGGAGTTCGTCTCCTTCTCCGCAAGATCCCACTTGTTCACGACCATGATCATGCCGCGTCCCGCCTCCCACGCGAGCGCGGCGATCTTGAGATCCTGGTTGTGCAGCCCATCGACCGCGTCGATGACCAGGATGCAGATGTCGGCGCGCTCGATCGCGCGCCGTGATCTCAGCGTCGAATAGAATTCGATGCCGTCGTCCACGCGCGACTGTCGTCGCAGTCCCGCGGTATCGACGAAGACAATCTCGCGGTCGTGATAATTCATCGGAGTGTCGATGGCATCGCGCGTGGTGCCCGCATCTTCGGACACGACCAGCCGCTCTTCGCCGAGCAGCCGGTTCACGAGCGATGACTTCCCGACGTTGGGGCGTCCGATCACGGCCACGCGAAGCACATCGCCTGGCTCGTCCGCAACCTCGGGAATCCTCTCGACGATGACATCGAGGAGATCACCCGAGTTTTTCCCGTTCTGAGCGGAGACAGGCACCGGGTCGCCCGCCCCCAGCGAATAGAACTCGTAGAAGTCAGTGGCTGCCGCATCGTCCACCTTGTTTGCGACGAGTATCCAGGGCTTCTGCGATTCGCGCAGCAGGTCCACGACACGTGAATCACTCGGGTGAAGGCCTACCTTCGCGTCCACCACGAGCAGCATCAGGTCAGCTTCGTTGATGGCCTCGAGCACCTGGCGGCGGATCTCCAGATCCATCGGAATGTGGGGGTCATCCGCAAGACCGCCGGTATCCACCAGCCAGAACTGGCGCCCGTTCCAGTCGGCGCGCGCGAAATGGCGGTCTCTCGTCGTGCCTGCCTCCTCGCTCACGATGGCCGAGCTTTCCCCGATGATCCGGTTGAAGAGCGCGGACTTGCCGACGTTGGGGCGGCCTACAATCGCAATCACTGGAACGTTCACGCGGCTACCGCCATCGCATCACCGGAAAGGATGTCCACAAAGTCGTACGAGGGATAAACGGGAATGGGCAGCGTCTGCCGAAGCGCGTCGAAGGCGACGTCGTCGAGGAAGACGCGGTCTTCGTTGATGGTCTCCGCGGGAATCAGGGCCATGTCCAGGTCGTCGCGGCCTTCCAGCGCGCGGCGGATGTCTGCGCCAACGAGAAGTCCGGCTGTCGTGATCGTCGGACCGAAAAGCGAATTCTCTGTGGGAATGAGCGTGAACTCCGCTCCGGTGGCCCGAGAGAGCTGATCGAGGAGCGGCGGCATCAAGTCGTTCATTGCCATTCCCGTCACGACGCCGATCCGCATTCCGTCGAGACGCGGAAGATCGCCAAGACCTTCTGCAACCCGCATCCGAAGTGAGGTCACCGCACCGATGCCGTTTTCGATCTGCGCGAAGTCGCCGTAGTGCTCCGCGGACGGAAGCTCGACTCCGGCGAGCAGGTAAAGCTCGTCGGAACCGAAGACCCACGTCTCGCCCCGCTCGCGAAGAGCGCGAGCGCTCCACTTCCCGACCTGCAGGATCAGCTCGCGCGCTTTTGCAGGACTCATGGATTCGCCGCTGTACAGGTGCGAGAACTGTGTAAGACCGACAGGAACCACGGCTGCTGAAATAACGGCTTCGCCGAGATTCCACAGATCCGCAAGTGACTCCTCGAGGATCACGCCGTCGTTGAGCCCGGGCACCACCACCATCTGCGAATGAAACTGGATGCCACCCTCGGCGAGACGGGTCAGCTGCGCGACGATGTCGGGAACTCTCGGATTGTTGAGGAGAACCTTGCGGGCTTCCCAGTTGGTCGCGTGCACCGAGACATAGAGCGGCGACAGCCGGTACTCGAGGATGCGCGCGATGTCGCGCTCCTTCACGTTCGACAGCGTCGCGAAATTTCCGTAGGTGAACGACAGGCGGTAGTCGTCGTCACGGATGTAGAGATTCTGGCGGAGTCCCTTGGGCAATCCTTCTATGAAACAGAACTCGCAGCGGTTCGCGCACCGGCGGACATTGGGCGGCTCGAGTGCGATGCCGAGGGACTCCCCTTCGGGACGCGCGATCTCGTAGACAATCTGCTCGCCATCGGGCTGCCGCGCATCGACGACCAGATCGTCATCCGCGGACATGAATTCCCAGTCGAGGAAATCCTGGATCGAACGACCGTTGACCGAGATCAGCTCGGTGCCCGGCATCATTCCGATCTCGTCTGCGATGCTTCCGGCGACAACTCGAGCGACTCTGACCATAGCTAAAGTAATTTAGAGCTATGCACGCCGAAATCAAGGATCTACCGGCGCTTACGCGCTAAACCGGCGAGTTGGCCGCGAGCGTTTCCAGCAGCTTTCGAGCCTTCTCGGTGTTGAAGCCAGGAACTTTCGCGATCGCTTCTTCTCCCGCATCGCGCACGCCCTGAACGCTGCCGAATACCTGGATGAGGCGGCGCCGCTTCACCGGCCCGATTCCCGGAACCTTGAGAAGTTCGGAGGTGACCGTTCTCATCGTGCGGCGCTTCCGGTTGTAGGTGATGGCGAAGCGATGTGCCTCGTCTCGAATCTGCTGAAGGAGTCTCAGCGCCGTCGAGCGGCGCGACATCCGGATTGGCTCCGCCCTTCCCCACACGAAGACCTCCTCGTGGCGCTTTGCGAGACTGATGAGAGGACGATCGCCGAGGCCGAGCGCTTCGAGTGCTTCATGCGCCGCGGAGAGCTGGCCTTTGCCTCCGTCGATGACGATGAGGTCCGGAAGCTCCTTTCCGTCGGCTATGCGGCGCTGAAAATATCGAGTGACGACTTCACGCATCGAGGCAAAATCGTCGGTTCCTTCGACTGTCTTGACCTTGAACTTGCGGTACTCGCCTCTCCTTGCGCGGCCGTGCTCGAACCACACGCAGGCTCCGACCGTATCGGTTCCCTGCGTGGTCGAGATGTCGAAGCAGGCCATGGTGCGAGGGAGCTTCTGAAGTCCAAGCTCGCGCCCCAGCTCGTAGACGGGATCGCTCGCGCGTGTGCCCCCGTCGAGCGAGGTGAGCCTCAGCTCCTCGAGCAGGTGCCGGGCGTTCTGCTGCGCCAGCTCGACGAGCTCGCGTCTCGATCCTCTCTGCGGTACGTGAACGCGAGTGCTGCCGAGAGACTGCTCCAGCAGCTCCCTGTCCTCGAAGTCGAACGGTACGAGAAGATCGCGTGCCCGTTCCCGAAGCGACACGTAGCTCGCCGCCAGATACACCGACAGCACAGCCGTGTCTTCCTCACCCTCTAGATTCTCGAGGAAGCGGTGCTCGCGTGCGAGGAGCTTCCCGCCTCTGACGCGAAGCAACGCTACGCATGCGTCGTCGCCATCGCGCGCGTAGCCGATGACATCGCGGTCGCCGCCCTCGACCTCGAGAACGACGGTCGGCTCCTCCATCTGCTCAACGTGATGCAGCGCATCGCGGAGCTCCGCAGCTCGCTCGAAATCCAGTGATTCCGCCGCGAGCGCCATGCGGTCCTTGATGTGCTTCACCACTTCCTGCGGCTTGCCGTCGAGAAACAGCAGGACTTCGTCGATCATCGACCGGTATTCCTGCTGGCTCTGCGCGAGAATGCACGGCGCCTTGCATCGCTTGATGAAGTAGTCGAGGCAGGGTCTCTCCGGCATCTCGGTCGGCATGTCGTAGTTGCACGAGCGCACCGTGAAGATCCGCTTCACGACGTTCAACGCGCGCCTCATGGCTCCGACATCGGTGTACGGGCCAAAGTATCGCGCACCGTCGTTCTGCAGCTGCCGCGTCACATACACTCGCGGGTAAGCTTCCTGAACTGTGACCTTGATGTAGGGGTAAGACTTGTCGTCGCGGAGCGCGATGTTGAAGCGAGGCCTGTACTCCTTGATCAGGTTCGCTTCGAGAATGAGCGCGTGCGCTTCCGACGGCACGACGATCGTCTCCAGATCGGTGATCTGATTGACGAGGTGTCGTGTCTTCGGGCTTTCGAGGTGGTCCTGGGCGAAGTAGCTGCGCACGCGTGAGCGGAGTCTCTTCGCTTTCCCCACGTAGAGGATCTTTCCGTCGCCGGCCTTCCAGAGATACACCCCCGGCCCGTCAGGCAGGTGTGGGAGCTTGGCGGCGACGCTCTCCGGGATCGAGATCATCTCTTAATAATACCCCGGACTCGGACGATTCTACCCATTCTCATGCGGCACCACAGACTCAGATTCTCATACCGCGCCACAGAGACTCAGAGCCTCGGAGAACTACGGAAAGATTTATTGGGACACCACGACATTCCATGAACCAGTTGGACGCCGGGAATGTCGTTGCCGTTCCCCAATATCCGTTCTGGTTTTCTCTGAGACTCTGAGCCTCCGTAGCGCAGTTTCACGTGGCCATCACTGGCGAGGCCGGCGCCTGCCAAACAACCTCGAAACCAGCGCCATCGCCTCCGGAAAACCGAGCGCGCTCGTGATCAACAGGTACGAAACACCGTACATCACCACTATCACGACCGCTAACCAGACCGTGTGTGCACCGGTCAGCCACAGCTTGCCTCCCCACGCGACGGCGGCTGCCCCCGCGGCGGCGAACCAGAGCTTTGCTGTCTTTCCCGCGGGAAGAGCCGTCGGTCCGATGCGACGCGTCATTGCGCGCCGAAGGAGGAAGAACTCGACCCATCCGGCAATTCCCGCTGTCGCGGTGAGCCCCGCGACTCCAAGCTTCGGATCTACCCCAAGTATTCCCGGAAGGTACAGCGCTGCGAAGTACCCGAGCACGCTCGTGAGTGTCACCCTCACAACAGCGAAATTCAGAGGAGTTCGCGTGTCGCGCAGGGCGTAGAAGGTGGACGAGTAGAGGCGCCCCCAGGTCGATGCAAGAAGTCCGACGGTCGATCCTGCAAGCACCTGCCACACCCACACGCTGTCGCTTCGCGTGAATCGCCCGGACTCGAAGAGTATTGCCGACACGACGTCGCCAAGGGCGAGGAACGCAACTGCCGAAGGAATGATGAAGAACGCGATCCGCTCCAATCCTCCTGCGAGCCGGCCGCGGAGATAGAGCGCGATTTCCTCCGGCGTACCGAGCGCGCTGGACATCACCGGAAGCTCGGCCGCTGAAATCGCCATTCCAAAAAGACTGACGGGCAGTGTGTACAACACCTGCGCATAGGCGAGCGTCGCGACTGAGCCGGTCGGGAGCCAACTCGCGATGAATGCGTCGATGAAAGCGCTGATCTGAACCACACCGCGGCTGACGAATGCCGGGACGAAATTGCGGAATACATTCCGCGCGCTTTCGGCGCGGAAGTCGAACCGCACGCGCAGACCCTTCGCCAGTCGCAGTACCAGCGGCAGCTGTACACCGAATTGAAGCGCGCTCCCCACCACGGAGGCCCAGGCGATGATCTCGGCGAGTTGCGACTGCGTTGTGCCGCTTCCAAACCCGATGAGCGCACCGATCATCGCCAGGTTCCACACGACGGGTGCAGTGTAGCTGACGAAGAATTTGTGGTGGCTGTTGAGAATTCCGAGACACCACGCCGAGAAAACCAGAAGTCCGGCTCCGGGGAAAAGGACCTTCGTGAGCTGGACGGTGAGCTCGCGCTTCTCTCCGGTGAATCCCGGTGCAATCAACGCGACCAGTGCGGGGGAGAGCAGGACGCCGGCGAGTACCAGGACAGCGGCCACGAGAGCGAGCGCGGCCAGAACCGCTCCCGCAAGTCTGTTCGCTTCCTCGTCCCGCTCGCGCGCGATCAATCCGACGTATTCGGGAATGAACGAAGCGGAGAGAACACCTTCCCCGAAAAGGTTCTGGAGCAGATTCGGGATGCGGAAAGCCGCGTTGAACGCGTCAGCAGCGAGAGATGTGCTGAAGTAGTGGGCGAAGACTTTCTGACGGACGAGACCCGCAATCCTGCTCAGCAGGATTCCGGCACCGACCAGGAATGCTGCGCTCCTCGAGCGATCTGAGTTCATGCTAGCGTCGTCGCGTGCTTTCTGGTCTCCATCATGACTGCACTGAAGAGATCGTCGCCGTAACGCGCGAGAAGTGGCACCAGGTTGAGAGCCCGTTCCTGGGGCGCCCCAAAGGGAAACAACGCTCCCCTTGCGATTGCAACGTCGCGGAGAGCTTCATTTCCGCGCCGCTTCACACTTGCCGAAAATCGCCGCTCGAGACGGGCGAGCCGGCGCGAAAGGTCCCGGCGCAGTCCGTCGAGCACCGCTGGCGATACAAGGTCGGCACCTGGTGCACCGGTCAGATCGTCCACAGAACGTGCGACGGCAGACTCGAGAGACTCGAGCTGCGCTCGCAGTTCCTCCGGAACTGAAGCCCTGGCCATTCTTGTCTCAACGGCATGCGGATCCCGGAAATCCTCGAGGGTGAGACCGTAGCGCTCGAGAATCCTGTCGATCTTCGGCTCGATCACCACGCCAGACCAGCGCGGTACAGCGAGAGGAGCCGGAACCTCGAGCGCGTCGGAGACTGCGGTTACCTGCGCGAAGTAGGCGATCTCCGCAGGACCACCCACATAGGCGACCGTCGGCAGGATCATCGTCTCCACGATCGGTCTGAGCAGCACGTTCGGCCCAAGCGATCCCGGCTCCCAGTTGTCGGGATTCTCCGCAGCGTCGCGCATGCTGATCCTGTCGCGCCTCCCTCCCTGTTCGGCGAACACGAGCGTGCGCCCTTTTACGAGCTTCACCTGCGGCGAATGCCCCGACTGCTTGAGCTCGCGCGAACGCGAGGCAAGCGAGTCCTCGATTGCATCGGCTCGCTCGAGCGCGCGACGGAGAATCGGGAAAGCGGCGGCTCGAGCGCATGGATGTGCCGCGTCGAGAACCGCGACACCGAGTGGCTCCAGTATCGAGCGCAGAAGCTCCACGAACGCTCCGCCAACTGTCTTCTCCGGAGAGTATGCACGTCTCACGATCTCGAGCACCGCCGGATTCGAAGCGGAGCCGGCAGCTTCCGCCAAACGCTCGATCTGCCGACTCAGATCACCAAGTGGCACCTGTGCCAGTGATGCGCCGCCCGACGCATCGGCATGCATCTCGATCCGTTCCGCGCCATCGGCTGTGGCGACGACCGTCCACGAAGCTTCGGCAAGGTCGGAGTCGTCGGTGGCCGCCCAGTAAATCGGCACAACCGGGAGTCCCGTCGTTTTTTCCAGGCGATCGGCTAGCGCAACCGCACTCAATGCCTTCCACCACGTGTAAAGCGGGCCGCCGAAGAGTCCGGGCTGTTGCCCGGCCGTCACAGCGAAGCCCGACTTCGCCGCTCTCGCTAGACGCTCGGCGGCCGCACCCGATGCGGCGAACGCCGGCGAAAGCGCGGCAAGCCAGTCTGCGGATACGAGAGACTGTCGCGCCATCTCAGCACGTGCTTTCCATTCCTCGTCGGATCGAGGCCGCGCAGCGAACCACGCGGACGGCTCGCCGCGGACAGCGGCGCCGGCAAGAGGAGAGCCGACGATCGGAGTGCTGACGATCCGGATGCTCAACGCTTCGTACCGAAGAGAATCACGCGAGGAGAATCAAGTCCCAGCGGCGACGCATCGTAGTTTCCGAAAGCCGACGTCACCTTGAAGCCGGAAGCATCCAGCATGCGGCGAAGGTCTCCCTCTTCGAACAGTCGCACCCGCTCGGTGAATTCCTTCTCGGTGCCACGCACCGAAATGCGCTTCAGTACGAATCTGCCGTCGTCCGATATCTCACGTCTCTGCTCGACGATCTGTCCACCGAAGTGGCGCTCGTCATATGGCACGAGCATCCGGCGCAGCTGGCCCGTGTTGAGAAAATCGAGGACGAACACTCCGCCGCTGGCCGTCACTCGCGCCACCTCATCGACAACCTTGACATGGCTGGCATCCTCCTGAAAGTAGCCGAAGCTGGTGAACAAGTTGACCACCAGATCGAATGCGCCGTCGCGGAAAGGCAGGACACGCATGTCGCCGCGCACGAAGTGAGCATCGACGTGATTCTCCTTCGCGAGTCTGAGAAGGACCTCCGAAAGGTCGAGTCCCGCCGTCCACCATCTTCTCGCGAGCACCTCCGCATGCCGACCGGCACCGCATGCAAGGTCCAGCACCCGCGCTATCCGCGCGCCAGCAACCGTGCGCTCGATGAGCGCTATAGCGCTCTCGGCCTCGGCTGAATCTCGGTGCGGATAGAGTGCCAGGTATTCCTCACCGAACCAGGACTTGAACCACTCGGATTTCATTTGTGGTACGGCTCGCCTCGCACGATGGAGCCCGCGCGATAGAGCTGCTCGGCGAGAACCAGCCGAGCGAGCTCGTGAGGCAAGGTCCAGGGGGCGAGTGAGAGTCTCATGGCCGAGCGCTGCAGAATGTCGTCGGAAAGCCCATACGCGCCGCCAATGACGAAAGCGGCGTCCCTCCCGCTCTCACGCTCCTTTCGCAGCCACGCGGCGAACTCGACCGACGTGAACGACCTTCCACCCGGATCGCAGGCGATGATGCGTGCTGCTCCCGCACGCTCGATGAGTCGCTGACCTTCTCGATCGCGAACACCTTGCGGCGAGAGGCCCGCAGCCTTTTCCTCGCGAACCTCATGAACGTCGAGCGGCCAGTACTGCGCCGCCCGAGTCTCGTACTCATCGATCGCCGTCGCCAGCGCCGCGTTGCGCGGTTTGCCGACGACGGCAACGACGACACGCATCAGGCGTAGATGCCACGCAGCCGGTGAACGTTTGCGACGCGGCTGATGGCGAGCATGTACGCGGCCGTGCGCATGTTCACCTTGTGCTGCCTCGACAGGGACAGTACGTCGTGGAAGCTGTTGACCATGATGTCGCGGAGCCGGTCGTTCACGAGCTGCTCAGTCCAGAAATAACCCCCGCGATCCTGCACCCACTCGAAGTACGAGACCGTGACGCCGCCGGCGTTGGCGAGGATGTCAGGAATCACGAACACGCCGTTCTCCTCGAGTATCGAATCGGCTGCGGCGGTTGTCGGTCCGTTGGCGCCCTCACATATGATTCGCGCTCTGATCTGCGCCGCATTCTTGGTGGTGATGACGTTTTCCATGGCGGCGGGCAGAAGGACATCAACATCGAGTGTGAGAAGGTCAGCCCCGCTGATCAGCTCTCCCTTCCCATAGCCGTCGAGATTTCTGTGCTTCGCCGCGTACGCGATTGCGTCGTCGATATCGATGCCGTTGCGATCGTAGAGGGAAACCGACCGGTCTCCGATTGCCACGATCTTGCAGCCCTCACGATGAAGAAGCTGAGCGGCGACGGACCCCACGTTGCCGAAGCCCTGAATCGCCACCGTCGTTCCCGCGACGGGCATCCCGAGATGCTCCAGCGCCTGCTTCGTGACGATCATGCACCCGCGGCCAGTGGCCTCGCGACGCCCGAGCGAGCCGCCCATCTCGACAGGCTTTCCAGTGACTACCGCGGTTGTCGTGTGCCCGACATGCATCGAGTACGTGTCCATGATCCACGCCATGACGCGCTCGTTGGTGTTGACGTCCGGCGCGGGAACGTCGGAATCCGGACCTAGCGTCTGGATTATTCCCGCTGTATAGCGTCGCGTCATCCGCTCGAGCTCGGCACCGCTCATCGTATGCGGGTCGCAGACCACTCCTCCCTTCGCTCCGCCGAACGGAATGTTCACGACCGCACACTTCCAGGTCATCCATGCGGCGAGAGCCTTTACCTCTTCGAGCGTGACCTGCATGTCGAAGCGGATGCCGCCCTTGGCTGGACCTCGCGAAGTGTTGTAAAGGACACGGTAGCCGGTGTACACCTCGGTCTCGCCGTTGTCGCGGGTGATCGGGATGGAGATGATGATCTGCTTCTCGGGGTTTCTCAGAACCTTGTAGAGCCCGGGCTCGAGGTCGAGCAGCTCGGCAGCCTTGTCGAAGCGAAGCATCATGCCTTCGAAGGGGTTCTCCTCATTGAGGAAAGTGTCCTTGTCGGGTTTTACGATTGTATCAGAACGCAGTCTGAGATCAGTGGCCATTGTCGAGAGGTAGGGCGCGAAAGCCTGGTGCGTTTGGAAGGCGGCTCAGGCGACGTCAATGCGCCCTCGCGGGCGCATCAGCAGATCCTCGAGCTCGGCTTCTCCGCTCTCGAATCGAACTGCAAGGGAAACATACCATAACGCTGGGGCCCCGGGAGGCCACAAAGGACCGAGCTTCACAGCATCCTTGAGAGTGCAAACGACATAGTCGAACTGCTCGCCGCGGCCAAGAATCCGGGCAACGTCGTCGACGCCGAAAGCATGGTGGTCGGAGAATTCCTGTGGGATCACACGTGCGCCCACCTCGGCGAGCTGGCTGAAGAACGCCACTGGATTTCCTATCCCGGCAATCGCCAGAACCGATTTTCCGGCCAGCGCTGAAATGGGAAGGCGACTGTCCGAG
>JBDTRZ010000070.1:0-16866 GCA_039931395.1 Gemmatimonadales bacterium | reverse complement strand
CCATCGAGTTGGTGTGAAGCGACTGCGTTCCGCCGAGCACCGCGGCCATCGCCTGGTAGGCGACGCGGACGACGTTGTTCATCGGCTGCTGCGCGGTGAGCGTCACTCCTGCCGTCTGCGAGTGGAATCGCATGACGAGTGAGCGTGAATCCTTGGCTCCGTATCGGTCGCGCATGTGGCGGGCCCAGATTCGGCGCGCGGCGCGCAACTTCGCGATCTCCTCGAAGAAGTCGTTGTGAATGTCCCAGAAAAACGACAGGCGCGGCGCGAACGAATCGACGTCGAGCCCGCGCGCAATTCCGCGTTCCACGTAGGTGAAGCCGTCGGCGAGGGTGAACGCGAGCTCCTGCGCCGCCGTCGCACCGGCTTCACGTATATGGTAGCCGGAGATCGATATCGTGTTCCACTGGGGCACGTGCTCCGCCGACCACTCGAAGCAGTCCACGATGAGCCTTAGCGCGGGCTCGATGGGATAGACCCATGCGTGCTGCGCCATGTACTCCTTGAGGATGTCGTTCTGGATCGTTCCGCGGAGCGCCTCGAGGTCGACGCCCTGCTTCTCAGCGGCAGCGAGATAGAAGCAGTAGAGAATGACCGCCGGACCATTGATGGTCATAGAAGTCGAGACCTTGTCGAGCGGGATGCCGTCGAACAGCACCTCCATGTCGGCAAGGCTCGAGATGGCGACCCCACACTTTCCGACCTCTCCCTCCGATCGAGGATGATCGGAGTCGTAGCCCATCAGCGTCGGGAAGTCGAACGCCACGGAAAGTCCCGTCTGGCCGTGCGCGAGAAGAAACTTGTAGCGCTCATTCGTGTCCTTCGCGCTCCCGAACCCTGCGAACTGCCGCATCGTCCACAGCTTGCCACGGTAGCCGGTCGGATGAATGCCGCGCGTGTAAGGATAGGAACCCGGGAGTCCGAGATCGGACTCGTGAAGACCGGCCGTGTCGAGACTCGTGTAGAGAGCCTCGACTTCCTTCTCGGAGTTGGTGAAGGCAATGTCGCGCTTCTTCGCGGCCTCGTACTTCCGCTTCCAGCTCTCGAGCTCGGCGCGAAGACGTTCCTTCTCCGGGTCTTTCTCTTCCAGCGCAGCGAGACCGAGGTCGTCGCGCGATCCGGCATCGATCGATGTCACGTTGTTGCCCCCTTCACGAGGTCTCCATACGCAATGAGGAGATCGTCAGCCACCACATATGGCGTAACCGTTCCGGCTTCCAGCTCATCCACGCGTGATTCGAGCCACCCCATGGTGGCCGGCTCTCCCCACAGCCGCCGGCGCATTCTGCGCTCGGCAACTTCCACAACGCGCTCGACGATTCTCTCGCGCCTGCGAGCTCGCAACGCACCGGTTCCTTCAAGATAACCGAAGTGCCGGTCGAGAGCCGCGGCGATCTCGCTGATTCCCTCGCCTTTCGCCGCAACAGCACGCAGCACGGGAGGCGTCCAGATGTCCGGCTCCGCCGCGGTAGAATCCTCGCGCGCGACTCGCGCAGGATTCACCATCCGCTTCAGGTCGACTCCATGATGCGCCGGCATGTTCGCATATGTATTTCCCTTTCGGAGACCAAGCATCAGCTCCACATCGTTCCGAAGCCGGTCGGCTCCGGGCCGGTCTGATTTGTTGATCACGAAGACATCCGCAATCTCCATGACGCCGGCCTTGAGTGTCTGGATCGAATCGCCCGATTCCGGGACGAGAACGACCATCGTGCTGTCGGCAGTGCGAGCGATGTCGAGCTCCGACTGGCCCACACCGACCGTCTCGATGATGATGCGATCGAAACCAAAAGCGTCGAGCACATCTGCGACCTCGCGTGTTGTGCCGGCAAGTCCTCCCAGAGATCCGCGTGTCGCCATCGAGCGGATGTACACTCCCTCGTCGAGGGCGACGTTCTCCATGCGAACGCGGTCGCCGAGCAGCGCACCACCGGTGAAAGGCGAGGTTGGATCCACGCAGACGATGCCGACGTTGAGCCCCGTGTTGCGAAACTCGCGCGTGAGAAGCGAGGTGATCGTGCTCTTCCCTGCTCCGGGAGGTCCCGTTATGCCGATTCGTCTCGCGTGCCCGAGTTTTGAATGCAGCTGCCCGAGGATCTCGTCGATTCCCGGACGCTGATTCTCGACGATGCTCACGGCGCGAGCGAGCGCGAAGTTCTTCCGCGCCGCAAAATCGTCGAGGAGCTTCTCAGTCGCGCCGGGCAAGCAGTCGCTCCTGGCGCTTCCACATCTCCGACTCGGTGCGCGTCTCGTCCTCGGGGTGCTCTTGACCCACGACGTGCAGCGTTCCGTGAACGACAAGCCGCGCAAGCTCTTCTTGGGCAGGGATACCTATGCGCTTCGCATTTCTGCGGGCGACCTCCGGACAGATGTAGATGTCCCCGATCGCCGGCATACCCGGCGCATCACGACCCATACCGAAAGAGATCACGTCCGTCGCTCCCTCGTGCCTCAGGTATTTCCTGTTCAAGCGGGCGCTCGTCGTGATTCCCACGAACGCGACCGAGATGAGCGCGTCGCCTACTCGCTCGCTGCGCAATGTCGCCTCGACTATACGCCGTACTTTCGCGGCAGTGATTCCCGGTCGCCGTACCGTCGAGGAGACTTCCGTCACGACGCGGGGGGGAGCCATGTGGGACTCAGTTGCCGGCGTCTTCGGCGTACGCCTTGATGATCTCCCGCACAAGGCGATGGCGCACCACGTCCGACTCGTCCAGGTAGTGGAATCCTATTCCGTCGATGCCCGGCAGAATGCGCTCTATCTGTACGAGGCCTGAATCCTCCCTGCGCGGCAGATCGATCTGCGTCTTGTCGCCGGTGATGACAGTCCGCGAGTTCACACCGAGGCGCGTGAGGAACATCTTCATCTGCGCGTTCGTCGCATTCTGCGCCTCGTCGAGAATCACGAACGCATCCGCCAGCGTTCTGCCGCGCATGTACGCGAGCGGAGCGATCTCGATTGTCCGCGTCTCGAGCGCCTTTTGCACACGCTCCGGCGGCATCATGTCCTCGAGCGCGTCATAGAGCGGGCGCAGATACGGATCGACTTTCGCCTGGAGGTCGCCGGGGAGAAAGCCGAGGCTCTCGCCCGCTTCCACCGCGGGGCGTGCCAGCACAATCCGCCGCACGCGCTTCCTCGAAAGAGCGTCCACCGCTGCAGCGACGGCGAGGTAGGTTTTGCCGGTTCCGGCGGGTCCGATGCCCACGACGATGTCATTCTCAGCCATCAGCTTGAGGTACTCGCTCTGCCCGCTCGTCTTGGGCTGAATGACCTTCTTGATTCCAGGAAGAACGATGCGCTGGAGATCGTCCGCCCCGTTTCCTTCGCGCGGGGTGTCGAGGCTCATCCGCAGAACGTCGTCCGCGGTGAGCGGCATCTGTTGTCGTGCCGTGTCGATCATCCGGTTCGCTATCGGCGCGGCGCGATGCACCGCCTCCTGCGTTCCCGAGATCGTCAGCGTGTCGCCTCTGAGCGCGATCTTCGCGCCGCTCTGTTTCGACAGCTCGATCAGGTTCTCGTCGTTGACGCCGGCGAGCGTCAGCATGTCGGCGCCTTCGGTCGATATGCGCTGTACGATCGGTTCGTCAGTCACTTGTGGCAGGGCGGAGCTCCAGGTGCAGGTCTGATAGGTCTTCCGGGTTCACCGGAGTCGGCGCGCCTTCGAAAAGCGCGCGCGCCGCAGTGGTCTTTGGAAATGCGATGACGTCGCGCAGCGACTGAGCTCCCGCGAGCAGCATCGCGATCCTGTCGAAGCCGAAGGCGATGCCACCATGCGGCGGCGCGCCCGACGACAGCGCCTCGAGGAGGAACCCGAAGCGGGCTCGAGCCTCCTCCGCGCTGATGCCGAGCTTCGCCAGAATGCGACTTTGCATCGCGGTGTCGTGGATGCGAATGCTGCCTCCGCCAAGCTCTGTGCCATTCATGATCACGTCGTAGGCGAGCGCGCGCACGCTCCGGGGATCGGTGTCGATCCTGCCGATGTCTTCGGGATTCGGCGCTGTGAACGGGTGGTGCACGGCGGTGAGATGTCCCGTGGCGGCTTCGATTCCGAAAAGTGGAAAGTCGGTCACCCAGAGGAGTGCAACTTTGCCTTCGGGAATCAGATTCATTCGGCGCGCCACATCCTGGCGCACGCGATCGAGGGCTACGCTCGACACGTCGTCTGCCGCGGCGACCATCAGCGCGAGCTCGCCTTCGGCGAGACCGAGCAGCGAGGCCCCGGATTCACTCAAGTACTTCGCCGCCGGACCTTCGAGGGCGCCATTGACCTTTCGCACTCTCAGCAGACCCGATGCGCCGCCTGACTTTGCGACCTGTTCGATCTCGTCCACCTGCTTTCGCGACAGCGTGGCTCCGCCGGGCACGCGCAGTCCACGCACTCGGCCTCCTGCCTCGATGGCGCCCTTCGTAATTCCGAAATCCGCTCCGCGAAAGGTGTCCGTAACATCGAATATCTTCAGGTCGTATCTGAGGTCCGGACGATCGGATCCGTACAACTCCATCGCTTCGGCGTAGATCATTCGCGGAAACGTGTCCGGAGTCTCGATGCCCGCGTCCCTGAAGAGTGCACGGAGCAGACCTTCGGTGAGCGTGAAGATGTCTTCGGGGCTTACGAACGACGCCTCGATGTCGATCTGCGTAAACTCCGGCTGGCGATCTGCGCGGAGATCCTCATCGCGAAAGCAGCGCGCGATCTGGAAATAGCGATCGTATCCCGCGACCATCAGAAGCTGCTTGTAGAGCTGTGGTGATTGAGGCAGTGCGTAGAATTCGCCCGCGTGCACGCGGCTCGGCACCAGATAGTCGCGCGCGCCTTCAGGTGTCGGTTTGGTGAGAATCGGCGTCTCTATCTCGAGAAACCCACGCTCATCGAGAAATCGTCGTGTCGTTTGCTGCAGGCGATGCCTGAGCAGGAGATTCGCCTGAAGCTCCGGCCGTCGAAGATCGAGATGGCGATGCCGCAGGCGAAGATCCTCCGCTGCGAGCTTCTCGCCCTTTCCACGAGCGATGGGAATTGCGGGCGTGTCGGCTTTGGAGAGAACGACGAGCTTGGTCGCCTGCAGCTCGATGTCGCCGGTCGTGAGGTCCGGGTTTCGGGTCTCCTCTGGGCGCAATCCAATCTTGCCGGAAACCTGGACGACGTATTCCTGTCCAAGCGACGTCGCTTCCTCGATCACCTGCGCGCTGGTCCAGTCAGGATTGAACGAGACCTGCAGAAGACCCGCGCGGTCTCTCAGATCGACGAAGACGATCCCACCCAGATTCCTGACGCGGTGCACCCAGCCGGCAACCGTCACCGATTTCCCTGCGTCGTTCGGCCTCAGCGCCCCCGCGAGACCCGCCGGCCTGAAATGCGTTCCGAATACGTTCGGCTGACTCACCAATGCGATGGGGTCTCTGGAATCATTGAAGGAGGTTAAACTTAGTAGTGACATACATTTGGTGGAAGGAGCCAAGACTTTGAGCGAGGCCTCGGCGCCGGCGAAAAACCGCATCGATCTGCTGGACATACTGCCCGATGAGGCGGAGAAGGCTTTGGCGTCCTTCACGGCCCGACTGGGCGAGCCGCCGTACCGCGTCGCCCAGGTTCTGCAGCACCTGTGGAAGGCGCCACGCGACAGCTTCGAGGCGATGGCTCAGCTTCCACGACCATTCAGGGATGCGCTGGCAAATGAGTTCTCGATTCCGCGGCTGGGTCTCGCGGACAGCCAGGTATCGAGCGACGGTACGGAAAAGTTCTTGTTCCGCCTGTCGGACGGCGAGCATATCGAGACCGTCGCCATTCCCGAAGGATCGCGCGTCACACTCTGCGTCTCGTCGCAGGCCGGGTGCGCGCTCCAATGCTCATTCTGCGCCACGGGCGCGATGGGATTTTCGCGCAACCTGCGGGTATCCGAGATTGCCGGCCAGGTGAGAGAGGTGACGCTGCTCACGGGAGTGCAGCCAACGAACATCGTTTTCATGGGAATGGGTGAGCCACTCATGAACTGGAAGGCGGTTGATCCGACGCTCACGATCCTCAACGACGAGAAAGGATTCGGGATCGGGGCGCGCCACATCACGGTGTCGACCGTCGGCGTTCTTCCGGGAATTGTCGCGCTAGGCGAGCGACGCGAGCAGTTCCGTCTCGCAATCTCGATTCATGCTCCGAGCGATGCGCTGCGCCGCACTCTCATGCCGATCAACACGAAGTATCCGCTGGCGCAGGTGATCGAGGCCGCTCGCGTATTCGACCGGCGGGTGACGTTCGAGTACGTCATGCTCCACGGCGTCAACGACGAACCTGAGCATGCTCAACAGCTTGCTGAGCTCGCGCGCAGATGCAGAGCGTTCGTGAATCTCATACCGCTGCATCCCGGCGGCGCCGGTAACTTCACACCGACGACACCGCAGGCGATCGCAGCCTTCGCGCGACTGGTGCGTGCTCGCGGAGTGGAAGTCGCAATCAGGAAGAGCCGGGGCAAGGACATCGCCGCGGCGTGCGGGCAGCTACGGGTAGAACGGCAGCCGCGGAGGTCGCCAGTCGGCGCCCAGAAGGACAGTGATATCCAGGTAGCGTGAGCTGTCGGGGCGGGCTTCCACCGTCCCGTTGAACGCGCGAGCGGCGAGCGCGGCCCACTCGGGATGGTTCGAGCGGTCGAGTACGAGCGTCGTAGTGCGCTGCTCCCGCGTCGTGCCGATCGCCACGACATCGAATCCCCTGTCGCGCAGATACATCGTCGCCTTTCGCGCGAGGCCGCGGACCGGGGTCGCGTTTAGAACCTCCACTTTTATCCGCGTGCCCGGTGGAACGAGCACTTCCGGAGCTGCTGCTTCGGTCCTGAACGGCAGCTCCGCCTTCGCCCCGTAATGGCGCCAGGCGAAAGCTCCCGCGCCCGCAACAACGAGTGCGAGGAGTATCCACCTGCCGATCTTCACCTGAGACTATTCCAGAGCGCTACGGTCTCCGGGAAGATGTGGTTGCCTTCCCGCACCGACCAGTCCAGTCGAAACCGCACCACCTGCCTGAAGACCGAGTCGAAGGAATGCGGAACCTGTGCGGCGAGAAAGAAGCGGTCTTCCTTGGAGAACTTTCGTCCCGGCTCGAGATAGTCGGCCATGTAGAGCGCGCGCCCGGTTCTCTCCCAGTCGGGAGATCCGATCGTGTGATAGCGGATGGCATCGAGCACGTCGCGACGCTTCTCGCCTTCGGCCTCGAGCTTGACTGCCGCGGCCGGTCCATGAAGCAGATCGGCCGGCGTCGTGGTATCACCAGTGAGCTCACGGAGCTGCTCCTCCGGAGCGTCGCGAAGAGCGTCGTGCCATGCGCCTGCGTCTATCCATGCGTTGGCCTCGTCCGCGTCGAGCCGCATGGCAGCGCCCCATGCGCGAAGCAGTGACGTAACGCGCTCGATGTGACCAAGACGCTTCTTGCCGACAGATGCCCACGACGGAAGTCCGTTGGAGTCAGTCTTCATCATTCTGTCCGAGCGACATGTTGTCTATGAGCCGGGTGGCCCCGACACGCGCGGCCACGATCGTCGCAAAGCGCGGCTCCGCAAGATCCCTTCTTCCGAAATCGGAGGGATCGACTACCGCAAAATAATCGGGCCTCACGTCGGGCTCCGTCGCGAGCACGCTGGCTCCGGCAGCTTCGATTGCTGAAGTCTCCCTGGTACCGGCCGCAAAGGCTTCGCGCGTCGACGCGAGAGCCTGGCTCAACACGTTTGCCTGCTTTCTCTCTGCTGCGCTCAAGTAGCGGTTTCGGCTCGACATCGCGAGGCCATCACTCTCGCGCACGACCGGCGACAGGACGATGGCCACTGGAATGTCCAGATCCCGCACGAGAGCCTGTACGAGGGCTGCCTGCTGCAGATCCTTGCGGCCAAAGACGGCCAGGTCCGGCGTCACGATGCTGAAGAGCTTTGCGACCACGGTGAGCACGCCGTCGAAATGCCCCGGCCTGCTCGCTCCTTCCCACTGCGAGCCGAGCTCACCGGCGCTTACGCTGACGGTCTGGCCCGGCGGGTACATGTCTGCCACTCCCGGACGAAAGAGGATGTCGACTCCTGCTTCTGCTGCAAGGCGCGCGTCCTCGGCGACAGGCCGCGGATAGCGAGACAGATCTTCGTTCGGCCCAAACTGAAGCGGATTGACGAAGATGCTCATCACAGTCACATCCGCCTCGCGCCGCGAGCGGTCCACCAGGCTCAAGTGTCCGCGATGCAGCGCGCCCATTGTCGGCACGAAGCCGATGCGCGCACCTCCGGCGCGGGCATTTGCAACCGCGTCTCTCACGTCCGCGATCGCCGTGACTGCGATCATGCTAGTTGCTGTGGCCGGCATCAGGGTATTGCCCCGCCCTGACCTCCTCGCCGTACCTCTGCACCGCCTCGCGCACGGTACCGGCGAGGTCAGCGTACTTCTTGAGAAACTTCGGCGCGAACCCTTCATTCAGCCCCAGGAGATCGGGCAGTACGAGGACCTGACCGTCGCAGTGCGGGCCGGCGCCGATTCCGATCGTCGGTATCGAAATCGCCTCGCTGATCTTCGCGGCAAGGTCCGAAGGGATCAGCTCCAGTACCAGGGCAAACGCACCCGCATCCTCGAGAGCACGCGCCTGATCGACCATCCGGCCGGCATTTTCGGCTTCTCGCCCCTGAACGCGCATGCCGAGCGTGCGAACCGACTGCGGGGTGAATCCGAGATGAGCAACGATCGGAATGCCTGTGCGAGTGAGACGGCCGACTGTGCTGATCATCTCTTCGCCGCCGCCTTCAACCTTTACCGCATCTGCGCCGGTCTGCTGAAGCACGCGGCCGCAGTTGAGCACCGCGTCATCGGCGCTGGCCTGATAAGTGAGAAACGGCATGTCCACCACGAGCAGCGCTCGCTGAACTCCCCGCCGTACAGCAGCGCCATGATAGATCATCTGATCGATGGTCACCGGCAGCGTGGAGTCGAATCCCGCAACAACGTTTCCGAGTGAATCGCCGACGAGCACGATGTCAACTCCAGCCGAATCGACGAGGCGGGCGAAGAGTACGTCGTAGGCAGTCACCACCACGATCTTGCGAGCGTCTCGCTTCATCTTCACCATGTCGCGCACTGTGATTCTGCGGGCGGTCCGCGGCGCATCAGACATCGGACGCACCCCCGAGCTCCGAGAGCTGGCGTATCCAGAAGTCACGGTTCGGCAGTTCTGGATGCGGAATCACGAGAGCGTCGTCGGAATACTCCTTTCCCTCGAGCATCACGATGTCCAGATCCAGCGTGCGCGGGCCCCAGCGAACCGCGCGAACGCGTCCCGCCGCGCGCTCGATGCGATGCAGCGCAGCGAGCAAAATTCTCGGAGGCAGAGTAGTAGAGACGGCCACCATCTGGTTCAGATACTTTCCCTGAGGAATCGATCCCAGCGGATCGGTCTCCTCGACCGCGGTTGCGGCAAGGAGACGCGTGTCCCTGATCGCGGCAATCGCTGCGCGCGCCCTCGACAGGGCGAGCTCACGATTTCCGACATTCGATCCGAGCGAGATGTAGGCGACATCCGTCATTCTCGCGAGCGATCGAGACTCACTTCGGCGTGCATCAAAGGCCCCGGCAATGCGACGTGCGGTTTCCTGACCTTCACGTTGACCCCCGACACTCCATCCAGCTCGAGCGCGCGAGCAGCGACCTGCTCGGCAAGATCCTCCAGATACCGAATGTGGCCACCCGCGACGATCCCGGCAACGAGATCGTAAAGCGCACGGTAGTCGAGGATGCCAGCGGAGCCATGCGCCTTGTCGGACCGCGACACGCGAACCGAGACGTCCACCTCGATCGACTGAGCGATCTCCGCCTCGTGCGGAAGCACGCCGATGTGCGTGTGAAAGCGCATCGCCGCCAACGTCACGACGTGTTGAGAATCGGCCAAGGCTAGCTGTCCAGCGCGCTGCGAAGAGATCGCGTGAAGGCGAGCGCGCTCGAGACGCCGAGCCCGGCCGCTTTCACCAGCGCGCTCCCGACGACAACTCCGTCCACGACGTCTGCGACCGCACGTGCCTGTTGGGGATCTGAGACACCGAACCCCGCGCAGATGGGAAGCTCCGTCGCGCTTCGCAACCGCGCCGCGGTCGCAGGGAGCTCGGGAGGAAGCTGTCTGCTCTCGCCGGTCACTCCGAGCCGTGTGATGAGATAGACGAAACCTGAGCCGTTCAGCGCGATCTCACGCATCCGGTCGAGTGGTGTGGTCGGAGCAACGAGCCTGATGAATGCGAGGTCGCTCGAGCCCAGCCAGCTCTCACGCTCGGGGTCGGCTCCGACAGGAAGGTCCGTCACCAGCACCCCGTCCACGCCAGCGTCGCGTGCCCGATCGAGGACATCATTTCCCGCAGCCATCAGCGGATTTAGGTAAGTGAACAGAACGACCGGCGTTTCCAGCCGCGCATCGGACACAAGCTCCAGCGTTCGATGAAGCGTCATCCCGTTGGCGAGAGCGATCTGCGAGCTTTCCTGAATCACCGGGCCATCGGCGATTGGATCCGAAAACGGGACGCCGACTTCGATGACGTCCGCACCCGCGTCTTCCAGCCCCTTGAGAAGCTCGAGAGACTGGGCTCGGTTCGGATGTCCGGCAGTCACGTAGCAGACGAGAGCTTTCCTCCCCTCGCTTTGGAGCCGCTCGAATTGTCGGTCGATTCTGTTAGACGAGATAGTCGCCAACGTTGATGCCATATCGGTCCGGATCCGCCGTCTTGATTATGGTGCGGGGATACTCGCCGTTGCCGTCCTGCTGCGCAAGGTCAACTTCAGGCGCCGGATGCAGCGTATTTCCCTGAGCATCGCTGACGATTTTCACTATGGGCCGGGACAACGCTTCAGGCCGGGGATTCGCAGCTGAAACCACCGCGAGCTCGAACGTGTCGAGGACGACGAGAGTGCCCACCGGATATATGCCGAGGAGGTTGATGAAGGCCTTCACCACGATCTGGTCCATGCCTCGACGCGGGTTGTCCCGCATCTCCTGAAGCACGGCCGAAGGAGTGTATGGAGTCGTCTGATACACACGTCTGGTGGTGGCTGCGTCGTATCCGTCCACCACCGCGACGATTCGGCTCGTCATGCTGAGTGAGCGCGGGCGGAGAGTTTTCGGATAACCGCTGAAATCGGTTCGCATGTGATGCTCATAGGCGACGGTCATCGCCCGCCACGATACGTCCTCCTGCTGGCCGCGGAGTTGAAACAACGCCAGCACTCCAAGCCACGGGTGTGCGGAAATCTCTCTCCATTCCTCCTCCGACAGCTGCTCCGTTTTCTGGAGAGAGGCAAGCGGCACACGCGACTTTCCGATGTCGTGCATGAGCGCCGCAAGGCCGAGGTCGAACAGCTGAAGCTTGGTGAAACCAAGTCGCCGGCCGAGAGCGACGGCGAAGATGCAGACGTTCACGCTGTGTGTGAACGTGTACTCATCGTAGTCGCGAATTGCCGTTAGCCCGATCAGTGACGTCTCCTCGTTCAGGATCTGGTCCACTATTCCCTGTACAACGCGCTTGATCTTCCTGATGCTCGGTGTACGGCCCATTCGCACGGAGTCGATCACTTCGCGGGTCGCAGCCACGGACTGACTGTAAGTGCGCTTCGCGGTCTCTTTTGCTTCCGCGGAGAAATCGCTGTCGTCATCCTCGGCTGGCGCGAGAATCTCGATTTCCGAGATGGCTGTCTCCGCCATGTGCGTCGCGATCTCAGCCAGGCGATCCCCGGGCTCGAGCTGCGTTTGCACGTCGAGCATCGACAGCAGAACAAGCCAGTCGCGTGCAGTTGCTCCTGCGCGCACCTGGAGCGCACCGACCCCGGCGGCCCTGCAGACGCGCAACAGGTATCCGAAGGTCGCGTAGTTGGTGAGATCGAGACGCAGGCGCGTGGAGTTGATGAACAGGAATTCGCCCGATATCCTGAACTCGAGCTCGCGCTCCCTGTCGACGATCTCGCCGCTTATCTGCGCCAGCTCGGCCAGCGTCTTCTGCACCGCGGTGTGCTCGACTGGATAGAGCTTGATGGCGCGCAGCGCTCCGTACAGCGACACGATGAAATCGCGTCCGCGCTTGCGGAGATACGCCGCTGCGGCGGTGTCCTGCGCCGGATTCCGCTGCTCGGCGCGCACCGGATCAGCCACGGACTGCCCTGCTCACCGCGTTGCGAACGACTACGTCCTTGTCCGCCAGCGCCCTCTGCAATGCGCGCATCGCCGTGTCCGTGCCGATTTTTCCAAGCGCCATCGCGGCGCAGGCGCGAAGCTCGCCATCCTCGCGGCCTGCAAGCATTCGCCGCGTGTTGAGAATGTCGGCGAGAATCGGAACGCCGTCGTCGCCCGCGAGCGAGCCGTAGGCCTCGAAGAAAGCCATCTTCTCAGCCAGGGTTCCTTCGCGCAGCGCCTTCGTGCGCAGGTGGGCTTCGATTCCCCGGACGGCGGCGTTGTGGTTTCGCGAGCCCAGAACTTTCACCGTCGCGATCCTGATGTCGCGGTCGTCGTCTCCAAGAGCTCGCTCCAGCACCTGCAGCGCACCCGGTGAACCGATGTCTGCGAGTGCGGCGACACCCGCGAGCCGCATCTCCGGCGAACCGTGCTCTATCGTCCCGGCCAGCGCTGACACAGCTGCGCTGGTTTTCATCGCGCCGGCGCGGCGTATCGCTTCGAATGCGACGATTTCGTCGTCCGACGAGATCAGCCGAACGAGCTCCGCTGAATGTGTCGACGCGAGCCTCGAACCCGCGCTTTCCAGGAGAGCACGCAGCTCGGCATTGCGACTGCGCCCGATCCAGGCGAGCACGGTCTCGAGCGAAGCCGGCTTGAGCTGACCGAAAAGCTCGTGCAGATCGTGCTGCGGCGGGCGAAGCGGCGTTTCCTCCAGCGCCTCGAGAAGCTGTCGCAGCACTTCCATATCGCTCAGACGGTCGGACAGCTGCATCAGACGCTGTCGCTGACCAAGCAGAAGATCGGTCGAGCGTCCGGCGGAGACTGCTGCTTCCCTTATGAGATAGGCCGCGCTTCTGAACTGCGTCACCGAGAGGAAAAGAAGAAAGAGACTGTCGAGGATCCCGGCGATTTCCTCGCGTACCGTCGGATCCGTCTCCTGCTCGTACGTGTCGAGAAGCGACGCGACGACCGGACTGCGCGGGTCTGCCCCGAAGTCCTTCCGCACCTCGTCTCTCAGATACGAGATCTCGCTCTCCTCCAGGAAGTAGAGCGTCGCGTCGTATTCGTCCATGCGCGTGATCGACGATGACGCGAGAAGCTGCGCCTCGCTCTCGACCTCATTGGGCGCGACGATTCGCTCCGGCGTCTCGCCTCGAATGGACTCGACGGGAGCGCCGGAGAGGGCACCGAGCTCGACGTACTTGTATTGCAGGAATGCGAAGTCGTGCTCCCACAGCAGTGTGAGCAGGTCGTCATCCTCCGCCGACGCGAGTCGCGCACGCTGAATCAGTGTGAGCAGCACCACGAGCTCGTCCTTTTCGAAGTCACGGCGGAACACGAGCTCTCTCACACCGTCCTTGAAGAAGAGCCATGGAATGCTGTCCGACGTTCTATCCGGTTCGTCGAGGACTGGATGTCCGAGCCACCGCAGGTCTGCGTCCGTCACCACGAGGACAATTGCATCCGTCTCCTGCCACAACATCAGGAACGCGGCGCGGACGGTATCAAGAGCCCGTGCATGCATCGGGTTGTTCGGAAGGTAGAGCTGGTGCGCGCGAACAGCTTTTCCAAAAGTGCGCAGCAGCTCGCTGACCACCGCGAGGGGAAATGGTGGCTCGACGAGATCGAGCTCGGACTCCGCCGCGGGGTCTCCGGTCATCCTTCGAGCAGACCCAGTTCGGCGACCTGGGCCATGTCCTTGTCACCGCGTCCGCTCACGCAAACGAGGACGATGTCATCAGCTTTCCAGCGCGCTGCGTTGTCGGCGACCCACGCGATTGCATGCGAGGTCTCGAGTGCCGGAATGATCCCCTCCAGGCGGCTCAACATTGCGAACCCGCGCAGCGCATCGTCGTCGGTCACTGCCACGTATGTCGCGCGGCCGGAATCCCTGAGGTGCGCATGCTCCGGCCCAACGCCTGGATAGTCGAGTCCGGCCGAAATCGAATGTGCAGGATGCACCTGGCCATCCTTGTCCTGCAGCAGATAGCTCAGCGATCCGTGCAGGACTCCAGGCTGGCCGCGCAGAAGAGATGCGGAGTGCTCACCGCTATCCAGGCCGCGGCCGGCTGCTTCCACCCCGACGAGCTCGACCGTAGCGTCGTCCTCGAACGTGTGAAAGATTCCCATCGCATTCGATCCACCGCCCACACATGCCACGACAGTCGTGGGCAGCCGACCCGTTCTTTCCATCACCTGCTGGCGCGCTTCCCTTCCGATCACCGACTGGAACTCGCGAACCATTCGCGGATACGGTGCCGGCCCGACAACCGAGCCGATGATGTAGTAGCTGTCGTCGACGTTCGTCACCCAGTCGCGAATCGCTTCACTGGTTGCATCCTTGAGTGTGCGCGTGCCCGAGCTCACGGGTACCACGCGCGCACCGAGGAGCTTCATGCGATAGACGTTGAGCGCCTGGCGCCGAATGTCTTCCTCGCCTATGTAGACGGTGCAGTCGAGCCCGAACCGCGCGCACACAGTGGCTGTCGCCACTCCGTGCTGACCAGCACCCGTCTCCGCGATGATGCGCTTCTTTCCCATGCGAAGTGCGAGCAGCGCCTGACCGACTGTATTGTTGATCTTGTGCGCTCCTGTGTGGTTCAGGTCCTCGCGCTTGAGAAGGACCGACGCACCGACCTCGGCGGACAGCCGCGGCGCCGTGCTCAAAGGCGAAGGACGCCCGACATAACTCGACAGCATCTCATCGACCGAGCGAGTGAAAGACTCGTCGGCCATGGCGCTGTCGAATGCGGCGTCCAGCTCATCGAGAGCCGGAATGAGCGTTTCGGGGACATACCGTCCGCCGAACGCTCCGAAGCGGTCGCTTTGTCTGGTGGAGGTCATTGGATAGAAGACGGGCCGGCTGTGCGGATCATACTATAGACGCGGAACGTACCGCGCGCGCAAAAGCCGTCATGAGAGCCGGGTCCTTTACCCCGGGCTCGCTCTCCACACCCGACGACACGTCAACCACGTGGGGTCGGAGGATCGCGATCGCGTCACTCACATTTGAGGGGTTGAGACCGCCTGCGAGAACTACCGGTATCTCTTTCACTGCCTCCTCGACATCCGGCGCGACCGCGTGCCAGTCGAAGGATTGTCCGCTGCCGCCGCTCACCCCTCTGACGCTCGTATCGAGAAGCAGTGCGTCAACCACGTCGGCAAGCTCTCTCCATCCATCGGGAAGTCCACTGCCGTCGCGCTCCACCGGGACGACTGCCCAAAGCTCTCCTTCGAAATCGTCCCTGAGGCGCGCAATCTCAGGAACTGTGAAATGACTGTGAAGCTGCATGACGTCGAGCTCAGCGATGCTTGCAGCACGTATCAGCTCGGCGTGCGCAGCATGACCGAAAACGCCCACGCGTCGAAGCTTTGGCGCCGGAGCGAAGATCTCGCTCGCCAGCGAAGGAGTCACACGCCGGGGACTCGCTGCGAACACGACCCCGCCATATGCAGCGCCGAGCGATTCGGCCAGCATTGCATCGACCGGCCTGGTCAAGCCGCAGAACTTGATCGTCGTCATCAGCTGTCTGTCATGAATCGCGCAAGCGTTTTGGGACCCCGGTGATCGAGCGTACCGCTTCCATCGGGTCGAGAGATCCGGACAGCGATGATCCGACCAGCACGGCATCGGCACCGGCAAGCGCTGCCGACTCGATGTCATCCCGGTTCGCGTAGCCACTCTCCGCAATTGCCACGCATTCGCGGGGAATGAGCGGTACGATTCGTCCGACCGTCGTCGGATCCATTCTCAGCGTCTCCAGGTTCCTGTTGTTCACGCCGATGATCTCGGCACCGGCAGCGAGTGCCCGGGAAAGCTCAAACATGTCGCGCACCTCGAAGACCAGGTCGAGCCCAAGATCGCGTCCTGCCTGAGCAAGCGCTCGAAGACGCGACGGCTGGATCGCCCGAACGATCAACAGCGCTCCCGAGGCCCCGAGCCGTGCCGCCTCTGAAAGCTGCAATTCGCTGACGTGAAAGTCCTTTCGCAGGATCGGAAGACTCGTGGCCGTTCGAACGAGGCTCAGGTCTTCGTTGCTCCCGCCGAAGCGATTGGATTCTGTCAGAACGGAGATTGCCGCTGCTCCGCCGGCGGCGTACGAGCGAGCCTGCTCTGCCGCATCGATCCCCGGGTTGATCGATCCACGCGATGGAGAGCTTCGCTTGACCTCCGCTATGACTGCGACCTTATCCTTGCCGAGGGCCGCACGGAGAGATGGAACACTCCCGGCCAACGGAGGAGCAATGGCCTCGAGCACCGATGAGGAGAGCGCCTGGCTCCGCTCCCACGCCTGGGCGATCAGCTGGCCGAGGGTCCCCGACGGCGGTCCCCACTGCGATTCTCCTTGCGCTTCGGGTCCTGTTCGGATATCCTTTGAATTCGGCAAATGTTCGGTCCGCGGCCGGGCTTGTTTACGACCCTTCATCACGGAAAAGATATGTCGCTCACCAAGCGCCAGCGTGAGATTCTCAGCTACGTCACCGACTACTCGGGCGAGAATGGATATGCGCCGAGCTTCGAGGAGATTGCGAACCGCTTCGGCTACAGCTCTCTGGCCACGGTTCATGAGCACCTGAGCAACCTAGAGCGCAAAGGCTACATCAAGCGCGAGTACAACGAGAGCCGCGCAATCGAGGTTCTTCCGTCCGAGATCTATCCCCGGGCACTCCAGCTTCCGCTCGTCGGCACGGTTGCCGCCGGTCTCCCGAT
>JBDTRZ010000069.1:0-17432 GCA_039931395.1 Gemmatimonadales bacterium | reverse complement strand
TCATCCGATTGGTCCGGCTCCATCCGGTTGATCCGGTTCCAGTTAGTTGATCTTCTGGGTTTCGGCGCTGGTTGGCGGTAAAGTCGCTACAATAGAGTTGTGACCAGAATCGCTTCGCTGTTGCTCCTCGCCGGATTGGTTGCTGGATGCGACAGCTCCACTGGCCCGAAAACCGGAAGTCTCGCCGTCGAGATCTCGGGCCTCCCTGCCGGCCTGGCTGCCGCCGTTTCCATAACCGGCCCCGGCCCGACCACGTTGACAGCGACCACGTCGCGAACATTCGACGGCCTCGCGCCCGGCCAGTATCAGATCACCGCGACCAATACGGGTTCTGACAGGAGCACTTTTCAGCCGACGCCTCTCACCACCATGGTGGAGGTCCGCGCCGGCGACACGCCGGCTCAGGCGTCGGTGAGCTACGCTGTGATCACAGCGATTGTCTCGATCTCGATCAGCAACATTCCATCCGGGCTGACTCCGCAGATAACTCTGGCCAGATCACCTGGCTTCCCGCGGACCGTCACGGCCGCAGGCGAGGTTGGGAATCTTGTTCCCGGCACGTACACGATTAGCGCAGCGAACCTGGACGGAGAAGAAGCGTACGGAGCCGCGGTCAGCCCGTCATCTCTCGAGCTCGTGCCGTCGGTCACGCCGGTTCCAGTCGCCGTCTCGTTTACCGCGATAACCGGATCGATCCGGCTTTCATCAACAGGTCTGCCTGCGGGTGCAGTCAGCATGTGGGATATCACCGGCATCAACGGCTTCTCCAGAACCGCCACCGGAACCGGTGATGTTGTCGTCCACCATCTGAATCCTGGGGAGTACACGGTCACCGCGAGGAACGTGGTGCACCAGGGCGACAACTACGGCTCCTCGAGCGGCGCAACGGTCGTGACGGTCGTCGCCGCAAACTCGCACGCTCTCACGACGTCCTACATTCTGCGTCCACCGACGCTCAACCTCGTAGTCGAGGGAGCGTATCTCACGCAGGCAGTGCAGACCTTTGGCGGATCGATCCCGCTGGTCGCGGGGCGCGATGCGTATCTGCGCGTTTTTCTCCGCGCAAACGAAAACAATTCCGTCACGCCACCGGTCCGTTTGCGCGTCTATCACAACGGACAGCTCGTGGCCACTCAGGCGATCGTCGCGCGGAGAGGTGATGTGCCAACCGGCGTGAGTGAGCAGAATACGACGGATTCCTGGGGCATGCCGATCCCTGGATCGATGCTGCAACCAGGTGCCTCGTTCCTGGTCGATGTCGATCCCGACAATGCCGTGCGCGAGACCGTCGAGTCGGACAATCAGTTTCCACTGAGTGGAACACCCAGGCCTCTGGATGTCAGAAACATTGCGCCGGTGAATCTCCGCTTCATTCCGGTAGCGACGAGCGATGGGCTGACGGGCAATGTCTCGGCTGCACGCCTCGACGAGCTCGTGAACATCACCTCGAGGATGCATCCCGTCAGCTCGATCACGGCTGACCTTCGCGCGACGTACTCGACCTCCTTGCAACTCGCCAAGGCAGACAGCAACCACGCGTGGGCACGGATCCTCGGCGAGATCGACGTGCTTCGGGTAGTGGAGGCATCCGGCAGGCAGTACGTCGGTGTGCTGAAGGACAACATCGGGTCCGGTTTCGCCGGCGTAGGCTATGTCCCCGGTCGCTCCGTGCTCATCTTCGACGACAACCAAACGCCTGAAACCCTCGCTCATGAGCTCGGACACAACTGGGGAAGACTTCATTCCCCATGCGGTGGACCAGGCGGCGTGGACCCTCAGTACCCGTACCTGAACGGAAATATCGGGATATACGGGTTCGATATTCTGACAGGTAGAATTCTCTCACCTGATGCGCCCGACGTGATGAGTTACTGCTGGCTGCCGTTGGCCTTCAACATCTCGATTCCAAGGCGATGGGCCAGCGACTACACCTACGCGGGTGTCATGAACTTTCGTTCGAGCAGCTTTGGCGTGACAGCGCCTGACGTGGGCGAGCAGGATTGTCTGATCGTGTGGGGGAGGATCACGCCACAAGGTCTCGTGCTCGAGCCGGCATTCGTCGCCAGCACGAAGCCAAGCCTTCCCGCGAAGGCGGGGCGTTTCAGCTTGAAAGCTCTGGACAGCGACGGCAGTCCGCTTCTCTCGCTTTCATTCGACGGTACCGCCGTCGCGGACGCTGGTGTAGACGAGAGTCATTTCGTGTTCGCTGTTCCGGTCAACCGGTTCCCGCTGTCGCGTGTTGCTTCTCTGTCGTTGACAGGCAGTGGACTTGCGCCGGTGCTGAGCGTGTCGGCATCTCAAGGCGCCGCGTCGCCTTCAGTAGCGCTCACCTCGACTCGGCCCGGCTTTGTTCGACTGCGATGGAATGCGCGGGAGAATCCGCTGCTCGTGGTTCGCGATCCGGCAACGCGTCAGATCATTTCGCTCGCGCGCTCGGGCGACGCCGTCATTCGTACTTCGAATGCAGCACCCGATGTCGTTGCGTCGGATGGGATAAGATCGAAGCGAGCCACTCTGCAGATTCAGCGGTAAGGACTCACCGCGCCTGCCGGCCTCCCGTCGGTCCGGTCAGTCCGCGACCCTCGACCCCCAGTCTCCGCACAACGGCTGCGAAGCGCGCACTATGACGAACCGGATCCATCAGCCGGTCGACAAATGGCATCCAGTGAATCACTATCTCCCGGCGGTCGAGTCCGGCCTCCATCTCGGACAACACTCTTGCAGTGTCCCCAGTCGCGAGATACGCGTACGCGCGGGCAGTATGGATCATCCACGTCGTGTCAGGAGTTGCGTCGAGCGTTTTGCGAATCGCGGCGGCGCGCGCCGTGTCCCCGGTCATCTGGAGGATGTAGGCGATCATCCCGTTGAATGGGATCGGAGGAGTGATGTCTCCGGCGATCGCCCGTGCCTCATTGAGGCGACCTAATGCAATGCGATCGAAAGCGAGAATGGTGTGGGTCGTTACGAGGTTGGGATCCAGCTCTCTCGCTCGCTTGCTCTCCTCCCAGGCGGCGGCCTGATCTCCTGAACGCGCAAGCGAGTATGAGAGCCAGACTGATGCGGTTCCCGCCAGTGGGTCGAGCACGCGAGCGGTTTTGAATTCCCGAAGCGCATCCGGAATCCGCCCCTGGCTGATCAGGAACCGGCCGTACTGCGTGTGCGCAACGGGAGAAGTCGAATCGGCGGCGATCGCCCGTCGGAACTCTGCTTCCGCCTCTTTCCAGCGGAGCGCGTGCCAATGCGCCATCGCCAGCGCGACTCTCGGCTCAGCCAGGGCCGGGTCGAGCTGCAGACTCCGCTCTGCGGCCGCTCGTGCCCGAGCCTCGACGCGCTCGGCAGGCACACCGGCGAAGTAAGGGAAGAGTTCGAGAGCGCCGGCGAGTCCCGCATAGGCGCGGGCGAAGCCGGGATCCTTCTGGATTGCCTGGCTGAAGTATTCCGCCGAGCGTGCGACGCCTGTACCGCGGCGCTCGATCAGATACAATCCGCGAAGGTAGAGATCGTAGGCTTCCGGGTTGGATGTCCCCGGACCAATAGTTGTTCTCTGTGCCAGAGACCGACCTCCACCCACGAGCTCGGGGCGAAGCGCTATGACGATCGCACGCGTGATGTCGTCCTGCACCGCGAAGACATCCTTGTTCTCGCGCTCGTAGGCATCGCTCCATAACGTCAGACCGTCCGCGGCGTTCGTGAGCTGCGCGGTGACACGAAGCTGTTTACCGGATCTTCTCACCGTGCCTTCGACGACAGTCGAGACTCCGAGCTGGCGTGCGATCTCACGAACGTCGAGATCGCGCCGTCTTCCGATGGCGATGGCCGAAGTGCGTGACGCGACGCGCAGGCCGGGGACTTTTCCCAGGGCTGTCATGAGCTCATCGGCGATGCCTTCGCCGAAATACGCGTTCGCGGAGTCGGCGCCATCGTCGGCGAACGGAAGAACCGCGACCGAGGAGCTTTTTGCAATCGGCGCTACAGCCGTCGACTGTCTCCTGGAGTACGCATAGACGCCGGCTGCGAGCAGTGCGACGATGACGAGCCCCGCCGCTATGGGCTTGTAAGGAGTCCGCTTCGCCGGCGCAATAGCGGGCAGTCGAGGGTGCGTTGCCAGATCCCGCGAGTCGTACGGGGTATCCAGCTTTTCAACCAGCTCAGTGGCGGATGCCGGCCGCTTGTCCGGCTGCTTCTCCAGACACTGCATCACCACATCTGCGAGCGATGCCGGTATGTCCGGCGCTTTCTCGGCGAGCGGTGCGGGCAGCTCGGTCATCTGTGCAACAATGAGTTGAGCGACCGTAGTCCTTCCGGCGAAAGGATGCTCGCCGGCGAGGAGCTCGTATGCGACGACGCCCCAGGCGTAGAGATCGCCTCGTGGATCCACGGCATCGCCGGCGGCCTGCTCGGGAGCCATGTACGCCGGAGTTCCGATGGTCAAACCGGCCTGCGTCAGCGTGAATCCACTGTTCTCATCCGGCGTACCTGACGACGACGTTCGCGCGAGGGATATCGCCTTCGCGATTCCGAAATCGGTGACGACGGCAGCATCACCCGAGAGGAGGACATTGTCGGGCTTGATGTCTCGATGAATGACACCTTCGCCGTGTGCGTACTGGAGTGCGCGCGCGAGGTCGCGGAGAATCGAGATTGCCTGGCGCCGGGGAAGCGCGGGTCCCTGCTTCATCCGGGCGCGAAGGGACTCTCCCCTGACGTATGGCATCGTGTAGTACGGAATGCCGTCGGCGACTCCCGTTGTCAGGACGGGGACGATGTTCGGATGCTGGAGAGATGCCGCGAGCCGCACCTCGCGCGCGAAACGCTCTCCGCTGATGCCTGCGATGGCGTCGGCGGTCAGCACCTTCACGACGACACTACGGCCGAGTGCGGTCTCCTGTGCGAGGAAGACCCGCGACATTCCGCCGCCGCCGAGCTCTCGCTCGACGGAATAGGCGTCTCCAAGCGTGGATTGCAGGCGGTCGCGGAGCTCCATCCGTCGAAGTCCTACCTGAGGGAGGCTGACCGACCCAAGCTATCCCGAGGATAAGGAGCAGGCAAACGATATTAGGGCGTGGTGTTGTGAGTCTGTCGCAAGATTCACCGTGTCCGCCGGCCTCCCGCCGGCTCCGTCAGTCCGCGACCCTCGAGTCCCGCTTTTCTTATACCGGCTGCGAAGCGCGCACTAGGACGAACCCGATCGTACATCCCGTCGGCGAATGGAATCCCTTGCACCAACAGCTCCCGCCGGGCGAGAGCTATTTCCATTTCGGCCAGGGCTTTGGACGTGTCCGCGGTCGCGAGGTAGGCGTACATACGGGCGGTATGGACCATCCACGTCGTGTCCGGTGTCGCGTCGAGAGTTCTGCGAATCGCGGCGGCACGCGCCGAATCCCCGGTCAACTCCAGGGTATAGGCTGCCTGCCCGTTGAATGGGATAGCGCGAATATCTTCTCCGACAATCGCCCGCGCCTCGTCGAGACGTCCCGCGGCAATACGCTCGAATGCGAGGAAGGTGTGGGCCGTTGCGAGGTTGGGATCGAGCTCTCTCGCTCGCTTGCCCTCTTCCGCGGCCGCCGCGTGATCACCGCTAACTCCAAGGGCATACGACAGCCAGACTGATGCAGTACCACCCAGAGGGTCGAGCATGCGAGCGGTTCGGAATTCCCGGAGAGCCTCGGGAGCCTGCCCGGCGCTCATCAGGAACCGGCCATATTGAATGTGCGCGACGGACGAAGTTGAATCGGCGGCGATCGCTCGACGGAACTCTGCTTCGGCCTCCTTCCAGCGGAGCGCGTGCCAATGCGCCATCGCCAGCGCGACTCTCGGCTCAGCCAGCGCCGGGTCCAGTTGCAGGCTCCGCTCAGCTGCTATTCGGGCGCGAGCCTCGATGCGCTCGGCGGGAACACCGGCGAAGTAGGGGAAGAATTCGAGAGCCCCAGCGAGTCCCGCGTAGGCGCGGGCGAAGTTGGGATCTTTCTGGATTGCCTGGCTGAAGTATTCCGCCGACCGCGCCACCCCGGCACCACGTCGCTCGAGGAGATACAATCCGCGGAGGTAGAGATCGTAGGCTTCAGGACTGGACGTCCCGGGACCAATCGTGGTTGTCTGTGCCAGAGACCGACCGCGACCCACGAGCTCGGGACGGAGCGCTGCGACAATCGCTCGCGTGATGTCGTTCTGCACGGCAAAGACGTCCCTGTTCTCCCGCTGATAGACGTCGCTCCATAACGTCAGGCCGTCGGTAGCGCTGGTAAGCTGCGCGGTCACCCTGAGTTGTCCACCGGCTCTTCTCACGGTGCCTTCGACGACGCTTGAGACTCCGAGCTGGCGTCCAATCTCGCGCACGTCGAGGTCCTGCTTTCGTCCGATGGCGATGGCCGAAGTGCGCGAAGCGACGCGCAGGCCCGGGACTTTTCCCAGTGCCGTCATGAGCTCATCGGCGATGCCTTCGCCGAAGTACGCATTCGCGGAGTCAGCGCCATCGTCGGCGAACGGAAGAACAGCGACCGAGCTTTTTGCAATCGACGCTTCAGCCTTCGGCTGTCTCGTGGAGTATGCGTAGGCACCGGCGGCGAGCAGAGCCACGATGACGAGTCCCGCCGCTGCGGCCCTGTAATGACTCCGTTTCGCGGGCGGGAGTGCAGGCGGTGCAGTGTGTGACGGCAGATCGCGAGAGTCGTACGGCGTGTCGAGATGCTCCAGCAGCTCAGTCGCGGACGCGGGGCGCTTCTCGGGCAGCTTCTCCAGACACTGCATCACCACATCTGCGAGCGATGCCGGTATGTCCGGCGCTTTCCCGGCAAGCGGACCTGGCGACTCGGTCATCTGTGCCACAATGAGCTGAGCGACCGTAGTCCTTCCGGCGAAAGGATGCTCACCGGCGAGGAGCTCGTATGCGACGACGCCCCAGGCGTAGAGGTCGCTGCGAGGATCAACGGCATCGCCGGCGGCCTGCTCGGGCGCCATGTACGCCGGAGTTCCGATGGTCAAACCGGCCTGTGTAAGCGTGAATCCACTGTTCTCATCCGGCTCGCCCGACGCCGAGGTTCGCGCGACAGATATGGCTTTCGCGATTCCAAAGTCGGTAACGACCGCGGCGCTGCCCGAGAGCAGAATGTTCTCGGGCTTGATGTCCCGATGAATGACTCCTTCGCCATGCGCGTACTCGAGCGCGCGCGCCATGTCGCGAAGTATCGAGACGACCTGGCGTCGAGGGAGCGGGGGTGTCTGTTTCATCCGTGCGCGAAGCGACTCTCCCCTGACGTAGGGCATCGTGTAGTACGGAACGCCGTCGGCGACTCCGGTAGTCAGGACTGGAACGATGTTGGGATGCTGGAGAGATGCGGCCAGCCGTACCTCGCGCGCGAAACGCTCTCCGCTGATGCCTGCGATGGCGTCGGCGGTCAGCACCTTCACGACGACACTACGGCCGAGTGCGGTCTCCTGTGCGAGGAAGACCCGCGACATTCCGCCGCCGCCGAGCTCGCGCTCGACGGAATAAGCGTCTCCAAGCGTGGCTTGCAGGCGGTCGCGGAGCTCCATCCGTCGAAGTCCTACCTGAGGGAGGTTGACGGCCCCAAGCTATCCCTGTGGAGTGGGGCAGGCAAACGGGTGTCGTTGCCTCGCGTTCCTGTAAGGCGTATGGAGTCCGTGGTCGTGTTCAGGTCTGGTACCCCGACTTGGCCAGCCCCATCTTAGTGCCCTATGCCCGGTACCGACCGCCTCCAGGCCGCGCTGTCAGACCGCTACATCATCGAGCGTGAGCTGGGCTCCGGCGGAATGGCAACCGTCTACCTGGCACGCGACATCAAGCACGACCGCGAGGTCGCCTTGAAGGTTCTTCGCTCCGATCTCAGTGCCGTAATCGGAAGCGAGAGATTTCTCGCCGAAGTGAGAATCACCGCAAAGCTCGATCATCCGCACATCCTTACACTCATCGACTCTGGTGAGGCGGACGGAATTCTCTATTACGTGCTTCCGTTTGTCCGCGGTGAATCTCTCAGGGTAAGGATCGATCGCGAGAAGCAGCTCGACGTGGAAGAAGCAGTGTCGATCGTGAAGCAGATTGCCAGCGCGCTCGATTACGCGCACTCGTTCGGGGTCGTTCATCGTGACATCAAGCCCGAAAACATTCTGCTTCACGAAGGGGAAGCGGTACTCGCGGATTTCGGAATAGCCCTGGCCGTGAAGGAAGCAGGCGGCAACCGGCTCACCGAAACAGGCCTTTCGCTCGGCACACCTCAGTACATGAGTCCCGAGCAGGCGACCGGCGACCGCACACTCGACAGGCGCAGCGACATCTACTCACTCGGCGCGGTATTCTATGAAATGATTGCGGGTGAGCCGCCACTGACGGGTGCAACGGCTCAGGCAATGATCGCGAAGCTGCTCACCGAGCGTCCGGTAAAGCTCCGCGTGGTTAGGAATACGATTCCGGTTGCGATGGAAGCAGCGGCCGAGAAAGCGCTCGCGAAGGCACCCGCTGACAGGTTCAAGTCTGCCGGCGACTTCGTGCGTGCGCTTGCAGTTCCGGCTGCCGTGTCAGCCGCGCCTCCGAAGGGAAGACTGATGTGGATAATTGGTGGAGTCGCAGCCGCGGCTGTGATCGGAACCGGATTGTGGATGGCAGGCCATGGTTCTGCCGGCCGGTCGAAAGTCCCAATCGCCCTCCGGGATCGCACGCAGATAACGAACACCGGCGCCATTTCACTCCCCACAATCTCGAATGACGGAAAGACTATCGCCTATGCCGTCACGCTATGCGGCATAGGCGGCTGCCGCTACGGTGTCGACGTCCGGGACGTGACTGGAGGTCCAACACACCGGCTCATCGAGGGAGCCACCGCGATCTATCGCATCGAGATCAGCCCCGATCGGCGCAACGTCATAATCGTGGGCTCGCTTGATGGAGTCTTCGGCTCATTCCTCGTGTCGATGTTCGGGGGCAGGCCACGTCATCTGCTCAACGGGTACGCAACATTCTACGCGGGTGGAGACTCGCTGCTTCTCAGCAGAATCGGTCCACCGGCGAATGAGCTCTGGATGCTGGTGAGTGGAATAGACGGAGTGGCCGCAGACAGCGTTCGAATGGAGATGCGCGGCGACCGTACGCCATTTTTCTCGGGAATTCCCGGCACCAATCGCATTGTCTACGAAAACCGCAGCGAAGGTGTCGTCGAGATTGGCGTCATGGATAGAAATGGAAAGCGGTTGTCGTCGTTCAAGCTTCCACCCGGAGTGAATGGAGCGGCAGTGAATACCGCCGACGCCATCTGGCTGTACCTCGAGCCGCCGGCTTCGAGCACGACGCAATTCGTTCGCCTTCCTTTCAACGCGGAGACGGGACAGATCGCGCAACGCGGTGACACAGTCTATTCCGGGCGTTCGACGGGCATGAGCATCACTGCCGATGGGGGAACGCTGGTGTTCGACGAAGGATCGAGCGAGTACTCGGGGTGGGCCATGTCCCTCGATGACGTACTGAAGAACCGGTTTACGGACGACAAGCGTGTTCTTCGATCGACTACCGCAGTGAGAGGTGCAATCTCGCCGGACGGAAAGATCAGCGTCATCGGCCGCGACCATCCTGCCGGCGGTCGCGAATTCTCGGTTGTCCCATTTGGTACGACCACGGAGATCAGCCTTCCTGGTCGTCACAAGAACGTGGTGCCGCTCGACTCAACGACACTCAAGGTGAACGAATTAACGGATTCGGGGGCGGTCTTTTCTCTTCTGAATTATCGCACCGGGCGCCGAACCGCGGTGCGGTCGATCAAGGATGTCGATTATCGCGATGCCACAAGACTGGGCAGCGATACGTGGGTCTGGATTCCTTCGGACGGGCGATCGATCAGAATTCAGCGCGACAGCGAAGTCCGCACCCGTGAGATCCGGTTGCCGTCGTGGTACAAGGACATCATGTGGGTGGCTGGCTCGGCGGATGGACGAAGCGTAGCCTTCGTTGGCTGGCAGGCGCCATCGGAAGATTCATTGGGTGTTGGATTGCTGACGGTCGCAGACAACCGGTTCACGCAGCTTTTCACCGGGTTCGCAGAAGGCGGTGCGGGTTGGGTGCTCGATGACGGCTCGGTGGCAGTAGTGATCAACGATACTCCGGAATCGCAGACACTGTATCGCGCCATCCCGGGCGGAAAGATCGAGAGAATCGCAAGCACACCCAGGCCAGTTCCTCGGGGTGTGTTCTTGAGCATGTCGTCAGACCTTCGGCGCCTGTTCCTCATCACTGTCGATGAGCATCGCGACGTCTGGACGAGCAAAGTAGTGAGATAGGCGCCTTGCGCTGTGCGCCGAGCTCAAGGCTTGACGCTCCCGGGCTGGACCATTCATATTGCATCCATTACGCATCCACTGGAGGCAGACGTGGCAACACTGACCATCAAGAATCTTCCGGATACGCTCTACGAACGGCTGAAGGCTCGCGCCTCTGAGAATCGGCGGAGCATCAACAGTGAGGCGATCCTGGCTGTCGAGCGGGCGGTAGCTGGCTTCGGTGCGCCGGAGCCGGAGCAGGTTCTGGCCGTCTTGCGGCGCGCGCGCGCGCGTCTCGATCGAGTCTTTCTGAGGGATGAGGCTCTGAGTGCCGGGCGGAATGCTGGACGCGCATGATCATCGCCGATGCGAACCTGATTGCCTACCTGATTCTTCCCGGCGAACGCACTGAACAGGCGGAAGCGATTCTGCTCGAGGATCCTGTGTGGGTGGTTCCGTTTCTGTGTGTGAGCGAGCTTCGGAGTGTGCTGAACCGGTACGTTCGCCGTGGAGACCTAACCCTGAAGCAGGCGGTTGCAGCGATGGAGCGGGCTGCCGGGCTTATTGGCGGACGGGAAGCGCCCGTGGATTCGCGCGAGGTTCTCGAGCTTGCCCAGCGGTCGGGCTGTTCGACCTATGACTGCGAATATGTCGCGCTCGCTGTTGCGTTGGGTGTGCGCCTGATCACATCTGACAAAGCCGTACTGAAAGCATTCCCAGGTGTCGCGGTTTCCCCGGAAGCTTTCCTAAAGTAAGGTGTGACGCGGTTGGGATGAGCGCCGATTTCCGGATTCCTTGCGCGCCTCGGCCCTCGCCAGTCTCACGCATTCTTGACATGCGCTGCATGCTGAGGGCAGGATCCATGGTAAATTCTGACGCCGAGAACAGGTTCGCGGCGTGCCTGTCTCAGGATACTCTTCAATGTACGCGGGGCGATGTCGTCATTGCCATCCCCGGCACTCCCGCGAGTTTGTCCACGTTACTCGCGCTCGCCATCGGGCTCGTCGCGCAGACTGTCGAATTGAGCCCAGTGTTTGACGAACCGCTTCTGCGCCTTTGTCTGAGGTGATCCTTCCGGATGCCAGATGGACTGGCTCGTCGTATCGAAAAGTCGCTGGACTTCCTTCAGAGCTTCATCGCCAGTACGGCCACGCCTGACCAGATAGCATCCGATCACCGTCCCCGTTCGGCCCACACCACCCCAGCAGTGCACATAGGTCATGCGGCCCGCATCGGCTGCACTGTCGAGGTCGTCCAGAATCCGGTTCATTGTCTCGGGATCGGTGATGCCCATGTCGGGAATTGGAAACGAGCGGTATTCGATGCCTCGCTCGCCCGCCGCCACGCGCAACTCTTCCTTATACGGCTCCAGTGGATCATCTGGAGAAGTGAGATCCACGAAATAGTCGACTCCAAACTCGACCAGCGACCTTAACTTCTCTCGGCCATTCTCAGGATGGAGGTCTCCTGGATACTGGCCCGCGACGAGTCGCATGCCAGGCAGCACATAACAGTATTCGTGGGGGCGTTCAGGATCGGTGGAGTCTGTCATCTTCAACGATGTTGGCCTCATTACGCTGAGCGTTCAAGGGCCGATGCTGCATGTCGGCCATCGCAGTCGGCCATCGCATTCTTGACATGCACTGCACGTTGCAGTATTCTGGATGAACAACTGAACGATCCGGCCCGTGATACATCGGGTTCTCCGCGCGCTTTGAAGACAGCTTGGTGAGCGTGGAGAAGAATCGGAGCTCACCTAAAGCGTCGACCTGGGATCCACCGTCCACTCGACGGTGGGTTTTTTGTTTTGGGCAACAAGAAAACTGAAGACCGGCAGTCTCCGTCTCGACTGCCAGCATGAAGAGGATGGGGAGAGCACCGGCTCGATGATCCATCCGCCAACCGTAGTCCTGCTCCACTCTGGGAGCGCAACGGTGGCAAAGCCGGCCAGCGACAGCTGGAGCCATGCGCGAATGAGACGGGAACCTCTTCGAAAGGACGAGACGATGAAACGAGAAACGGGATCCTTCGCGTACGAGCGTGGTCAGCGCACTGACTTGCATATCGCAACGCTTCGCGAAGCAGCAGAGAACAGGTACGGCCAGATTTTCGCTGACTCGACCAGGTTGAGGCGGAAGCTGAACGATCCGTCACTGACAGATGACGAGTATGACGCTGGGGTAGTTGGTCTCGTCTGCAGTACGATTCTGTCCATCAGGCCGATGCCGTCATTCCTGCGCGGCGCGCTCGGCGGGCTGCTCGGCCTCCAGACCGAAAAGCGTTCGCAGCTGCTGAAGGTGAATTCGCCGAATGCGGGGGCGGTAGAAGTGCGGTCGGATCATGTGTGGGCAGAGCTGGTGATAGAGGCTTTGGGAACTGGCCTCTATCCTCCCGGCAGCTATCTGGCTGCTCTGACCGACATTGGGTGTGGTCTCGAAGGGGTGCATCTGACGTGGTCAAGAGACATTATCGCAGAAGCCGGCCAGGGTGGTGTGATTCCTCTTCAGGCGGTTCAGCGGATTCGCCAGAAACTCATCGTTGCGTTCGCAGGGGCGGAAGTCCAGGAACGGGCGGTGCTGCTGGACTGGCAGGGGAAGCCGGTAAGCAAGCGCACTGGCGATGGAGCTTCGCGAGGAGTAATCCAGGAGCGGCGACTGAAGCTGATCGAGCTAGTCGAACACGCCGCGTCAATCGGTTCCCCGCTGGTCTGCATTCCGTCGCGGGTGAGGGAGGGCAGAATAGATGGACAAAGCGCAGCATGACGTTGCAGGTTGGGGGAGATCACCCACCAGGAGGCGGTCATTTCCGACATCACGCTGATACTCGAAGCCGCCGAGTTTGCGGCAGCCAGGCATCAGAAGCAGAAGAGGAAGGGAAAGAGCAGGCGGCCGTACATCGGGCACTGCATCGAGGTCGCCGCGACGATCGCGACTGTCGCGGGTTTGGAGGACCCGAATGTGCTGGCGGCTGCGCTCCTTCACGACACGGTCGAGGATACCAGGACCACCCGTGAGGAGATCCGGGAGCAGTTCGGCTCGGCGGTGGATGACCTCGTCGCCGAAGTCACAGATGACAAGCGTCTCAAGAAGCAGAAGAGGAAGCAGGCTCAGATCGATCATGCTCCGCACCTTTCTCCGGGGGCGAAGGTCATAAAGCTCGCGGACAAGATCAGCAATGTGCGGGAAATCGCACACGATCCGCCGAAACAATGGAGCGTCAAGCGGCGGGAGAAGTATTTCGATTGGGCGAACGCGGTAGTCGTTGCGATGGGCGACGTCGATCCGGAGCTCGAGAGCAGGTTCGCGGAGACGCTTGCGGAGGCTCGCGCTATACTGAAGAAGGAATCCGGGACTTAACCCTTAGACCGCGACCGCCACGTAAGTCGCGGTCGATCGAGGCGGAGGGACAGGCTCACCAGTTTCGTGGAGGCCTTCGATGCGTGAGCACGAAGCAGACTTCGATCGAATTGTGGCATGCGTCTCTGCCACGGAAACGGAGTCGTTCTACGTGAGCCTTTCTCGACAGTAGAAATCGAGTGCAGAGTCGCGGGTCGCGGCAGTTCCGACGATATTAGCGCGGTGGATTACACCGGCTTCGATTTCGAGCTTCGGGTTGCAGCTTTTGCCCATATCCAGCGGTTACGACTTCGTCATGCCGGTAGAATCCCGAGACAAGAACTCAATGCGGGAATTGAGTTCAAGGGCCGGCGAATTCCGATATGGAACCAGATGAAAGGGATTTTCAAGCCGGCTGTGCTCGGGCCTACTGGTGCGGCCCTCAGCATTCAGACGTCAGTCGACTCACCGTACGAAGATGAGCACGATCCAGGTGCAGGTCACTTCATCTACAAATACCGAGGAACCGATCCGAATCAGTCAGACAACATTGCTCTGAGATCGGCGATGCTTGAAGGACGACCCCTGCTATACCTGGTTGCCGTGGATCCCGGATTCTACGACGCAATAATTCCTGTTTACGTTATCGGCGACGATGCATCGAACCTTCAATTCACGCTTGTCGCCGATCAGCTTGGTGCCCTCAAAGAGGTCAGGCCGAGTGCCGGCGTGGCTTATCGAAGAGAATATGCCACGCGCGCTGTAATCCAGAGACTTCATCAGGCACATTTTCGGCGAATAGTTCTAAGGGCTTATCACGAACGGTGCGCGATTTGTCGACTTAGGCATGTCAACCTGCTGGACGCGGCGCATATCCTGAGAGATCGACATCCGAAAGGCGAACCAGTCGTTACGAATGGTCTCGGTCTGTGCAAGATCCACCATTCGGCATTCGATGCAGACATCCTGGGCATAGATTCCGACGCGCGAGTTCATATTCGCACCGACGTTTTGCTTGAGAAGGATGGACCCATGCTCAAGCATGGACTTCAGGAGCTTCATGGTTCGAAGCTTGTTTTGCCCACTAAGGTTCTCGATCGGCCGAACCGGGATTTTCTGGCAGAGCGTTTTGGGGAGTTTCAGAGCGCCCACTGATATCGCTCGGCGGGGTCGGCCTCCGCAGGGAAACGATCCATCCGGAGACCAAAGCCGCCCTCGTTCAAGTCGACGACTACCAGACAGCGATGAGGTAATAGAACCAGCCGGGCGTTCCATTGATGATCGTGATGCCTGGAGACGCGGTTCCGATTCCCGAGAGGCCGCAGAAAGTCCCGAAGCTGCTCGCCGGCACCTGAGCCACGGCGAGCCACGTTCTCCCGTCGGAGCTTATGTAACAGGATATGGCGGGGACGCGACCGCTCGCTGTGGCCGACGCAGGCAGTAGGCCCGTGAATGCCCCACCGGCACCAAACACGCCGGACGCATCAGCGCGATTGAGTGAGCCGGGAGGGCCTTGCGGCCCGGGCGGTCCGACAGGGCCAGCCGGGCCTTGTGGGCCAGTCGAGCCCTCAGCTCCTTTGCAGGCGGCGAGTGCCGCAAACACCGCGATCGCCAGATAATTCCGTCGCATCAAGCCTCCAAGGGGAAAGTGATGGCTCGAGTGTAATGGGCCCCTCTGACAATCGATCAGTTCCGAGCAGGCATCGGCGCCCGATTAGGGAGGTTCAGGACTTTTATTCGTCCGACCGGTGAATATGCTCAGGGAAGGCACCGGCAAACGCCGGATGCGCGAAGCATCCGGGTCGCGCATGACTTTCACCGGCCATCGATCGAATCCGCAATCTCCTTCGAGTTGCTGCGCTTTCGCGGGCTTCGCAATCGAAACGAAGATTGCGAGCGCAGCGATTATGGGAGCTAATCGTAGGTGACTTATGCGAAAGATGTTCAGCGACAGGAGCGGCTGTATGCGGGCCGATTACCAGCTGCTACGGCTTCGCTCTCCGGCATATACTGGCCACGCTTCGTCACGCAGTAGTATCGCGTTCCCGGGCAGTGGTAGACGTGAGACTGCTGATTGACCCACACCTTTGGGCCGGCATTGCCTATCCCATTGCGTATCCCGGGCAATCTGAAGCAGAGTGGAGTGTCACATCACTGCGCGTTTGCCACATCTGGTAAACCGTTTACGATCAAGCGACCGGTGTTGAAATCGAGCCAGACATTGTAGCCGCTCTCCCTGGTAAGGAGGAAGCCATGGCCAACCTGTGTAAGCCAGTCGCTCCCGATCCAACCGGGGCTGTCGGAAAGCACCTCGGAGTCCAGCGGCTCCATGTCCTCGTCGGTGAAGACAAAGCATGAAGGATCACGCGCCTTGCCTTTCATCCAGACTATCCTTTTTTTGTCGGCACATTCAGACTCGAGCCAGTCGCAAGGCATGGTGAGGCCATGTTGCGCATGGACAATCGCAAAGTCAGCGAACATTCCACCCTTCGACATGTGGAAGCCATAGTGAATGAGATTCTTCACCAGGATCTCGAGAAAAAACGGTTCGGAGAATCGGACCGCAACGAGGTGGTCGTCACTCGCGACAGAGGCGGCACAATGCCGTGGTTCTCTCACCCGTTTGATGAAGGATGCGGAGCCTCCGTTGATCACGCGATCGAGTGACTCCATCTTGAGAACGACGTTAAAGCCGCAAATCGTCAAGCTCATACAATAGTCTCCTTGTTTGCAACTCCTCCTTGCTCGATGTGTCCATCAGGGTCACTTGAGGTGCTTCCACGCGACTCGTGACGCTTTCTCCTTCAACGCGGCGCGTGCGGCCTCCTGATGATTCTCGGAAAGAAATAACGCTGACGGTTGCGGGAAACTTCGTAGCGTGCGTGAGCCGCGATAACCCGGTCTTGCTTTTACACGCCAGCGTAGATATCAATGAGCAGAACGAAGGTCAGACTTTCGGCGCACGCGCGATCTCGAATGGCTCAGCGAGGGATCAGCGATCGGCAGATACTGATCATCATCAATGGCGGTCATCGCGAATCAGAGCCGACTTCTGCCGTGTCAGCTGAACGCTGGCGGTACACCGGTATGGCCGATGGCCGCCGGATTACTGTCATCGCGACCGAATCAGAGACTGACATAGTGGTGATTACCGCGTACTGAAAGGAGACATGGATGCAGTGGACTTACGATCCCGCGGTGGACGCGTTGACGATACTCTTTCTGCCCGGCAGGCGTTCCGCGCGAACCGATGAACTGGGAACTGGAATGTTCTGCGACTATGACAGGAGAGGGCATCCGGTCGCGATCGAGATCCTCGACGCGAGCACGCACTTTCCTGCAAAGACGCTACGCGCTCTTCCGATTCCTGAGGCGATGTTACCGCTTTCCGAGGCGTCGAAGACGGCTGGACTCGATGCCTCCACTCTACGGCAGCAGATACGCAACAAGAGATTGCGGGCGACGAAGCACCATCGGGAATGGTGGGTGAAACCAGTTGACCTGGAGGAATACCTCGAGAACAGGGCTCCACAAGGCCGCCGGAGCGACAAGATGCTGAGGCGGAAGCGACGCTGAGCTGCGGAGGCGAACATTGTTCTCAGGTGTGGGTTGCGTCGATAATCCTGTTCGTCGGATAGTCGATGACCATGACGCGGTTTCTGAAGAAGTCGCTTCCGATGATCCAACCGTCGGGTCCCAGGATAACCCCGAACATCATCTGAAGCATCGGCGGCAGCACGCCGGCTGAGATTCTGAACCTGCGTCCGCCGAGCTCGACAGGCACGCGCCATACGTCGGTCTCGAATTCGCCGAAGCCGGGGTAGAAGTCTTTCCTCT
>JBDTRZ010000068.1:0-17438 GCA_039931395.1 Gemmatimonadales bacterium | reverse complement strand
GTCGTCGGCGCCGTGCTGATACCGGGAGCGGTCGCTCCGCGGCTCATCCGCCGCGAGGACCTCAAGACCATGCAGACCGGATCCGTGATCGTGGATGTCGCAATCGACCAGGGCGGCTGTGTCGAGACGATCAAGGCCACGACTCACGAGGATCCGACCTACGTCATCGACGGCGTGATTCACTACGGCGTCGCAAACATGCCCGGCGGGGTTCCGCGCACTTCCACACTCGCTCTCACCAATGCAACGTTTCCGTACGCGCTTCGCCTCGCGAATCTCGGATGGAAGCAGGCGTGCAGAGAGAGCCTGCCTCTTCGCAAGGGGCTCAACATCATCGAAGGAAACGTGGTGTATCCCGCGGTCGCCGAGGCATTTGGCTTGCCTTTGAAAGACGCCGATTCCTTTTTGAACTAAGACAGAGACATCATGCGCTGGCCCTTCAAGACAAGCTCACTCTTCCCCGCGAACGCGATCGCAGTCGATCTCGGCACCGCCAACACGCTCATCTACGTGAAGGGCGAGGGGATAGTGCTCAACGAGCCGTCGGTCGTCGCCCTCGACCGCGAGACGCGGAAGATCAAGGGCGTCGGACTCGAGGCCAAGCGCATGCTGGGCCGCACTCCAGAAGGAGTGATCGCCGTGCGTCCGATGAAGGATGGCGTGATCGCGGACTTCGACGTCACCGAAAAGATGCTGCGCTACTTCCTCGCGCTCATCATCGAGAACCACTTCTTCAAGGTGAAGCCCCGCGTAATAGTGTGCGTCCCTTCGGGAATCACGGAAGTGGAGAAGCGCGCCGTGCGCGACTCGGCTCTTGGCGCCGGTGCCAAGGAAGTTTTCATGGTGGCTGAGCCGATGGCGGCAGCGATCGGTGTTGGCTTGCCAGTCGAGACGCCGACCGGCAACATGGTGATCGACATCGGCGGTGGCACCACGGAGATCGCCGTGATCGCGCTCTCGGGAATTGTCAGCGACACGTCCATCAGGACTGGCGGTGACGAGCTCGACATGGCCATCCTCCAGTCGATGCGAAAGAACTACAACCTCCTGATCGGTGAATCGACCGCGGAGCAGGTGAAGATCCAGATCGGGTCGGCGTATCCGATCGGGGAAGAGCGGGAGATGGAGGTCAAGGGACGCGACCTCGTATCGGGCATTCCGAAAAGCATCCGCATTCACTCGGCCGAGATTCGCGACGCGGTTCAGGAGCCGATTCAGCAGATCGTGGGCGCGGTGCGGAGAGCGCTCGAGATAACTCCACCGGAGCTCGCGGCCGACATCGTCGAGCGCGGCATCGTGATGACCGGCGGTGGCGCACTGATTCGCGGGCTGGACGTTCTCCTGTCGCAGGAGACCGGACTGCCCATCCACGTCGACGAAGACCCTCTCACCTGCGTGGTACGCGGGACCGGACGAATCCTCGACGACGAGGAAAAGTACTGGTCCGTTCTCGCGACCTGAGGACTCTGCAGTGGCACGCGCAATTCGAAGCACAAACAGCCGCGTTGACCTGATCGTACTTGCCGCCGCCGCGATGCTCGCCCTGGTGGCGCGCGGACTTCCGCCGAATCTGCGGGACCCAGTTGCGAGCTCGATGCGCCGCACGTTTCTCGCCCCTCTGGTAATGCTTCAGGAGCGTGCAGAGGCCAGCCGCAGGTCGCTCCTCCTCGACAACGAGCGCACCGCGATTCGCGACAGCGTTTCGCTTCGCGCGATGACGGTGGGCGCACTCGAGAGCGAGAACGATCGGCTTCGCCAGCTCATCGGACTCGGCGCGCGGCTCAGGTGGGGATTCATCCCCGCTGAAGCAATCCACGGACGCGGTGTGCGCGACGTGACGACCATGACGCTCACCGCCGGCTCCAATGCGGGGGTTCGCAGGCTCAGCCCCGTGATATCTCCGGAGGGAGTCGTCGGAGTCGTGACGAACGTCGATCCGACGATGAGTGAAGCGATGATCTGGACGCATCCTGATTTTCGCGTCAGCGCCATGTCCGCAGACGGCAGCGCGTTCGGAATCATGCAGGCGCACGCGCCCAGTGCGACGACAGGCTACCTGATGGAGCTGCGCGGCATTCCATTCCGAAGCACGCTCAAGCCGGGGACGCTCATCGTTAGCTCGGGGCTCGGCGGTGTATGGGCGCGGGGCATTCCAATCGGGACCGTCTTGTCGGAGATCAGCACAGCAGAAGGGTGGGCAAGGACCTACCTGCTGAAGCCCGTGGTCTCGCCGGCCGACGTTGGTGCTGTAATGATTCTCCGCAATGATCGCGTGACGAAGGGCTTCGAGAATGTGTGGACCAGCGTCGCTGCGGCTGACGCCGCGGCTCAGCGGATCGTCGTGGCTGGTGATTCAGCGGCGCGCAGTGCCGCACTCGCCGAGGCTGCCGCGCGACGCGCGGCTCTCGATACGACGCGACGCGATTCGACTGCAGGCGGGCAGATTCCAGGTGGCCTTCCGCCCGAGCTGATGCCGGATACGCTCATGCGACCGCCCGGCGCGGCGCGGACGCTGGATTCGGCTGCAGCAGCTGCTCGCCAAGAGGCAGCCCGGCGCGCCGCTGCACGCCGCGATTCTGCCCGCCGCGACTCGGCTGCGGCCGACTCGATAGTGCCGCGCAGCCCGACAAGAGGGATTTGATGAATCTTGGCAGCATGGCTCGCGCGGTTGCGACCTTTGCGATACTCGTGATTCTCCACTACACTCTGCGCCCCCTCCTGGGCTGGCGTGCGCCGATGGATTTTCTGGTGCTGGCACTTCTTCTCGGCTCGATTCGCGTGCGCCCGGCAATCGGAGCCTTGTTCGGACTTGCCCTCGGAATTGTCTCGGATTCTCTCACGCCTGACGCGCTCGGTGCGGGCGCGGTGGCGATGACTGTCGTCGGTTATCTGGCTTCCTGGCTCAAGGCTGTGTTCTTCGCCGACAACCTGGCGCTCAACGCGTTCTTCTTCTTTCTCGGCAAGTGGGTGTTCGACGTCATATTCTTCATTGTCGAGCAGCGGCTGGGCGGCATCGAGCTGGTTCAGCAGCTCCTGCTGTGGTCTCCGCTTTCGGCGGCAGCGACGGCCTTGGCCGGCATTCTGCTGCTGTTCATCATGAAGCCGCTGCTGGAGCCGGCAAGAGTATGAGCTTTCATCCAAACGACATTGCACGCCGAACCCGACTCAGCTCCTATGGACTGGGCATCGGATTCGTTTTGCTTCTGAGTGCGTTCTTCAGGGCTCAGGTCCTTCAAACGGAGTCGTACAGAAAGGCTTCCGAGGAGAACAGGCTTCGCGAGATCCCGCTGCCCGCGCCGCGAGGGATCATCTACGATAGAAAGGGCCAGATCATCGCGGAAAACCTGCCGGCTTATTCCGTATCGATCACGGCACCCAGCCTCGATTCCCTGAGGGCTTCCCTCAAGCTCCTTCAGCCGACGCTGCAGCTTACCGATTACGACATCAACAGCGCCATCCGGCGGTACCGGCGAGCGCCGACGCGCCCGACTGTCGTGCTTCCTGATGCATCGATCGACGTGATCTCCGTGCTCGAGGAGCATCGCATCGACTTTCCGCGCCTGATCATTCAGTCTGTTCCGAAGCGATTCTACCCCGATGGACCGGTCGTCGCATCTTTCGTCGGCTACACAGGCGAAGTGACCGAGGCCGAGCTCAACCTGCCGCAGTATCAGGGATACAAACCGGGACAGATCGTCGGGAAGGGCGGCCTCGAGAAGCAGTACGAGAGCATCCTGCGCGGAGAGGAGGGGCAGAGGTTCGACGAGGTGGACGCGCGCGGACGTCCCGTGCGCGGTGCGGGCGAGCGACCCGACAAGAATCCAGTCGGCGCGCCGCCACTCAAGACGAACATCGATCTCGACCTGCAGAAGTTCATGGCGGCGACGTTCGGCGACTCGCTCCAGGGAGGCGCGATCGCTCTCGATCCGACGAACGGCGCCGTGATCGCACTGTACAGCAACCCCAGCTACGACCCCAACAGATTTACGGGCGGGATCCCCCTCGACTACTGGAAGCAGCTGAATACCGATCCGCGGCGCCCGCTGTTCAACAAGGTCATTCAGGGCACCTATCCCCCTGGCTCGACGTGGAAGCTCGCGACGTCAGTGCTGGGACTGGAGAAAGGGCTCGTACGGATGAACACGCACATGCCGATCACCTGTAGCGGTGGACTTCAGTACGGACGGCGGTACTTCAAGTGCTGGGAGAAGAAGGGCCATGGAAGTGTCGATCTGGCGGGGGCCATCACGCACTCGTGCGACGTCTACTTCTATCAGCTCGGTCTCAAGATCGGTCTCTCCAATCTCGTAGCCGGGGGCATCGATCTGGATTTCGACAAGAAGTCCGGCATTGATTTGCCGAACGAATACAAGCCGCGTTTCCCCACCCGAGACGTGCGGGCGTATTACAATCGTCTCTTCGGCGCGAACTGGAGCAATTCGGAAACGCTCAATCTCTCCATCGGTCAGGGAGCGAATTCGCAGACCGTCGCGAACATGGCCAAGTTCTACACGGCGCTGGCCACTGAAGGAACCTCCTCGACTCCCGAGCTGGTCTCCAAGACACCCGAGACGAAGAAAGTCATCACCTTGAGCGCGGCGGATTTTGCTGGACTTCGACGCGCGATGGCTGGTGTGACTTCGGTCGGCGGAACGGCTGCATCAGCGAACATCCAGGGCCTCGTCATAGCCGGAAAGACTGGCTCCGCGCAAAACACCGAGAATCCCAACAAGGATCACGCGTGGTTCGTCGGCTTCGCTCCCGCCGAGAAACCGACGATTGTCATCGCGGTATTCCTCGAGTTCGGTGAGCACGGCTATTACGCCGCTCGTGTCGCGTCCAAGATCATCGGGCGCTACCTCGGGTTTGGCGGAGAGGCTGTGGTGAATACAGAAGGCGGCTGATGCGCCGCATCGTTGCGGATTATCCGCTCGTAATCACAGCGCTGCTGCTCTCGATCTTCGGTGTGGCGATGGTCTACTCCGCGGGGCAGACGGACACACCTACCGCAGTGGCGCGAGTCTATCGCTCGCAGATAGTCTGGCTCGGGATCGGCATTTTCGGCGCCTACGGCATCAGCAGGTCGTCGGTAAGGTTCATCGAATGGGTGACGCTTCCCGCCTACGTGCTGTCGATTCTTCTCCTCGCCGCGACGCTCGTCGTTGGATCGGGAGCAGGCACTGCCGCGTCGACAAAGAGCTGGCTCGCGATCGGCGGTGTTCGCATCGGCCAGCCGTCGGAGCTCGCCAAGCTCACGGTCGTGCTCATGCTCGCGAGCATTCTCGCGGGGCGAAAGGAGCCGCCGAGGTCGCTTCTCGATTTGTGGAAGCCGGCCCTCGTCGTCGGAATACCGTGGCTCATCATCATGATGCAGCCGGATCTCGGAACCGGCATCGTGTTCATCGGGATTTTCTTCGGAATGCTGTACTGGTCCGGAGTATCGTGGCCGCTGCTGCTTCTTCTCGGCAGCCCGGTCGTCAGCCTGATTCTGTCGTTCAGCACAGGAATGTGGGGCGCATGGTTCCTCGTGCTGCTTGCACTCATTCTTTACTACCGTCCCTATCTCATCGAAGGAATCGTTCTCCTCGCCGCCAACATCGCGACCGGCGTGGTAGCGCCGATACTGTGGGAGAAGCTCGCCCCGTATCAGCAGAACCGCCTCAAGGTTTTCCTCGATCCCTCAGCTGATCCCCGCGCTTCGGGTTACCACGTAATTCAATCCAAGATCGCGATTGGATCCGGAGGGCTCTTCGGTCAGGGATTCACTCTCGGCACCCAGAAGCGACTCGCGTTCCTCCCGGAGCAGCACACGGATTTCATTTTCGCGGTTCTGGGAGAGGAAATGGGATTCCTCGGTGTCACCGTGGCACTCACGCTGTTTCTGGTTCTGTTCCTCAGAATCACGCAGATCGCCGGTCGCGCGAACGACTCGTTCAGCTCGCTCGTCGCATTCGGTCTCATGGCGAGCTGGTTCGTGCACGTACTTGTCAATGTCGGAATGACGTTGAACCTCATGCCGATCACCGGCATTCCACTTCCGTTCTTCAGCTACGGCGGATCGTTCATGCTGGCGAGCTGGCTGGCGATCGGTGTGCTGATGCGCATCTCCGGAGAGGGACGAGGCAAGGCGGCGTTCAAGGCTAGCTGATGAGGTAAGTCAACTGACGGGAACCGGATCAACCTGATTGAGCCGGACAGGTGGGCTCAAATCCCTGAGGGGAAAGCGGAAGCTGTTGGAGGCCCTTGGCAAGGCCGTTACCAACAAATGTCCGATTGATCCGGCTTCATCCGAGCAATCCGGTTTCATAGTCATAGTGGCTGCGGATCGCACAGTGGAAAGGAATTGTCCGGTGAGCGGGCAAGCCTTGCTCCGCTAACTCAGCACGGTCAGATTTCGCCCAATGGCCTGGTTCCGCAAAGAGAAAAAGCCCCGGCAACCGCGCCGTGAGAAGCACGAGATCCCAGCTGACGCGTGGGAGAAATGCGAGAACTGCGGGCACACTGACATCCGCGAAAAGTTCGTCCGCAATCTGAGCGTCTGCCCGGTGTGCGAATACCATCGGCGCATTCGGGCGATCGAGTACGTCAACATTCTCCTGGACGACGGAACTACCGAGGAAACGGAGACCGAGATCAGGTCCACCGATCCCCTCGGATTTCCTGAGTATCCGGGTCGTCTGACCAAAGCGATCGCGAAATCCGGCGAAGGCGATGCGATCCTCACTTTCACCGGGCAGCTCCTGGAGCTGCCCGTGTGCCTGGGCGTGATGGACTTCGCGTTCATGGGTGGATCGATGGGCTCGGTGGTGGGTGAGAAGATTGCACGTCTCGGACAGAAAGCACTCGAGCGGAAGTTTGCGTTCATCCTCGTCTCGTCATCGGGCGGAGCGCGGATGCAGGAAGGCGTGCTCAGCCTGATGCAGATGGCCAAGGCCGCGGCGATCCTGTCGCAGCTTGCGGAGCGTCGCATTCCATACGTCTCGATACTCACCAATCCCACCACCGGCGGAGTGAGCGCGAGCTTCTCGATGCTCGGCGATGCAATCCTGGCCGAGCCCGGCGCCGTGATCGGTTTCGCGGGTCCGCGCGTCATCAAGCAGACGATCGGCCAGGATCTGCCGGAAGGCTTTCAGACCTCGGAATTTCTTCTCGAGCATGGAATGGTCGACGCGGTCGTTCACCGGAAGGACCTGAAGCAGACGGTCGGTCAACTTCTGCGACACATGAGCGGCAAGCCTGCCGTGGCGGGCTGGTCAGCGGCCTGACTGCTTACCGCGATGCGCTCGACGCGCTCTTCGCGCGAACGGGTGCAACGTCGAAGTTCGGGCTCGAGCGCACGTTCCGGTTCCTCGATCTCCTCGGAAACCCGCACGAGGGTCTGAAGACATTCCACGTCGCCGGCACCAACGGGAAGGGAAGCGTCGTCGCGACGATCTACGAGCTTCTCCAATCGAAGGGACTTCGTGTCGGCCGCTACATGTCCCCGCACCTGATCGATTTCAGGGAGCGCATCGTCGTCGAGGGCAAGCCGATCAGCGAAGAGTACCTGCTTCGGTTTCTCGAGCGCTGGGGCTCGGACGCCGAGGACCTTGGCGCGACATTCTTCGAGATCACCACCGCGATGGCGCTGCAGTACTTCGCCGAGCAGGAAGTGGATGTGGCGATCATCGAGACAGGCCTCGGCGGGCGCCTCGATTCGACGAACGTGATCACGCCTCTCGTCACCGGGATCACGTCGATTGCGATGGATCACCAGGAATATCTCGGCGACACCGAAGAGTCGATCGCGAGGGAGAAGGCGGGAATCATGAAGCGGGGGATTCCCGCCGTGATCGGACCCGTTTCCACATCGGCTCGCGTGGCGATTTACGAAGTCGCGAAGGAATCTGCTCCAGCTGTCGTGATCGAAGCGCCGCGACTTTATCGTACCGGCGATGTTCGAGTCAGCGCGAGTGGAACGACTTTTACTGTGGAACACGGCGGGCAGAGGCAGTCGCTCACCACCGGCCTCACCGGTTCCGCGCAAGCTGGTAACGCGTCCGTCGCCCTGTCGATGTTGCGAGCGGCGGGACCGCCATGGACAGTGACGCTCGATGAAGCCGCAGCCGTTCTTCCTCGGGTCACATTGCCTGGACGCTTTCAGACAGTCGGGAATTGCATCCTCGATGTTGCGCACAATCCTGACGGAATGAGGTCGCTCATCGCGACGATCGCCGAGCTGCGGCCGGCCGAGCCGATCATCGGAGTCCTGGGTGTGCTCGCCGACAAGGATTGGCGGCAGATGATGATCGTTCTCGCATCAGCGGTTGAACGAATCGTGCTTATTGCACCTCCGAGCGCACCTCCGGAGCGCGCGTGGAATCCGCAGGAAGCGGAGGAATTCGCGCGCTCGCGGGGCATCGGCGCGCGATTCGAGCCGGACTTCGACGGCGCGGTGAAAAGTGCCGCGAGCAGTGAAGGCATGGTGCTCATCACCGGATCGTTCCACACTGTCGGTGACGCGCTCATCGCTCTGGGCCAAAGCACGCTCTAGGAATTCCTCATGTGCTTGCCGCTAAGTCCATACAGGACGTAGCTTTCCGCAATGGCAAAGGGGGCATTGCCGGGATTCAGAGACTTCTATCCGGAACAGTTCGCAGAGCGCGCCTACATCGTCGGTGTGTGGCGCAAAGTTCTGCGTCGCTACGCTTTCGTCGAATACGACGGTCCCCCACTCGAGCCGCTGGACCTCTATCGAAAGAAGAGTGGAGACGAGCTCGTTGCGCAGCTCTACTCGTTTACCGACAAGGGCGACCGCGAAGTTGCGATGCGTCCCGAGATGACGCCTACATTCGCCCGAATGGTTGCGGCGCGCGCGCCTGCGCTTCGCAAACCGGTGAGATGGTTTTCGATACCGCAGCTCTTTCGCTATGAGAGGCAGCAGAAAGGGCGGTTGCGCGAGCACTTCCAGCTGAACGCGGACATTGTCGGCGAGTCGGCAGTGTCTGCCGATGCAGAGCTCGTCGCTCTGGCGCTCGACATCGTGCGGGAGTTCGGGCTCGGTCCTGCCGATGTGAATGCACGAGTTTCGGATAGACGTCTGCTGCAGGCTCTCCTGTCACACGCCGGCGTGCCGGATGACATTCTGCCCGCGGTATACGGAGTGATCGACAAGCGCGGCCGCGAGCCCGCCGAGATCTCGAGAGAGAAGCTCGTCAAGACCGTCGAAAGCGAAGCTGTCGCCGACCAGGTCGAAAGCATTCTGGCTTGCACGGACCTGTCGGAGCTTACCGAGCGATACGGAAGTGAAGCGGGCATCGCCGAACATCTCGATCGGATGCGACAGTATCTCGACTTCGCGGGCTCGCTCGGCTTCGGTGACTGGATTCGGCTCGACCTGTCGATCGTGCGCGGTCTCGCGTATTACACCGGGATCGTGTTCGAGCTGTTCGACAGCCGAGGCGAGTTTCGCGCAATCTGCGGAGGAGGTCGTTACGACACGCTCCTGAAGACGTTGGGCGGAGTTGATCTTCCTGCGCTTGGCTTCGGAATGGGCGACGTCGTGCTGGGTGAGCTGCTGAGAAGCCGCGGCCTGATGCCGGCGGCGGAGCAGCATACTGACTTCTGGATAGCAGGCGATGACGAGTCACTTCTCCCGCATGTGATGAGCGTTGCTGCTCAGCTCAGGTCGCGTGACCGGAGCGTGGAGTATGCACTCAAGCCGCAACAGCTTTCGCGCCAGCTCAAGGCCGCGTCGTCCGCGGGCGCGAGGAAGGCGGTGCTTCTCAAGCGGGACAATTTCGCGCAGGGTGAGGTAACGTTGAAGGATCTCGAGGCGGGAACCGAAGAATCGCTGCAGCTCGCCGATCTCATCAAATCACTGAAATAGGACCCGATGGCTGACGACAAGAAGCTCCCCAAACGCTCGGAAGATTTCAGCGCCTGGTACAACGAGACCGTGCTGCGGGCGGAGCTCGCGGACTATTCACCCGTCCGCGGATGCATGGTCATACGGCCGCGCGGCTACGGAATCTGGGAGCGGATGCAGCGGCAGCTCGACTTCATGTTCAAGGACACCGGGCACGAGAACGCGTATTTCCCGCTTCTCATTCCCGAGAGCTTCATGCGCAAGGAGGCGGAGCACGTCGAGGGCTTCGCGCCGGAGACCGCTGTCGTCACACACGGCGGAGGAAAGAAGCTGGACGAGCCGCTCGTCATCAGACCGACGTCCGAGACGATCATCTACGCGATGTTCGCGAAATGGGTGCAGAGCTACCGTGATCTGCCACTTCTGATCAACCAGTGGGCGAACGTGGTGCGCTGGGAGATGCGCACGCGGCTCTTCCTTCGCACACTGGAGTTTCTGTGGCAGGAGGGTCACACCGCACACGCGACTGAGGCCGAGGCGGAGGAGGAGACGCGCAAGATGCTGCACGTCTATCGCGATTTCATGGAGGCCTGGATGGCGATGCCGGTGATCACGGGCATCAAGACTGACTCCGAGAGATTCGCGGGTGCGCTTCGCACCTATTCGTGCGAAGCGATGATGCAGGACAACAAGGCGCTTCAGGCCGGAACGTCCCACAATCTCGGTCAGAACTTCGCGCGCGCGTTCGATCTCAAGTTCCAGACTGAAGCGGGCGGAACGGAGTTCGCCTGGAATACGAGCTGGGGCGTTTCCACGAGACTCATTGGCGGCCTCGTGATGACTCACGGCGATGACTTCGGCCTGCGTGTGCCGCCACTGCTGGCACCGATCGAGCTCGTGATAGTTCCGATATGGCGCACCGACGAAGACAAGACTCGCGTCATCGAGGCTGCGCGGAAGATCCGCGAGACTCTGAACGGATGGGAGCGGCGTAAGACCGGCAAGCTCCGTGTTCATCTCGACGATCGCGAGGGGATGAAGCCGGGCGCCAAGTACTACGAGTGGGAGCTGCGTGGCATTCCGCTGCGTCTCGAGTTCGGTCCTCGCGACCTCGACGCGAATCAGTGTGTGCTCGTCAGGCGCGACAACCGTGTGAAGCGCACCGTGACACTGGACTCCATCGGGGAGGACGTGGCCGATCTCCTGAGCATGATCCAGACGGATATGCGCGTCGATGCATTCGAGCGGCGCGAGGCGAACAGCCATCGCGGCGACCTGGCTTACGATAAGTTTCGCGAGATCATGGCAGGGGAAGGCGGCTTTGTCTACGCGGGCTTCTGCGGATCGGAAGCGTGTGAGCAGGCGATCAAGGAGGAGACGAAGGCCACGATTCGCGTCCTTCCCGACGAGGAGTTCCGTTCCGCCGAAGCGCCGACGCGCTGCCTCAAGTGCGGAACAAAGTCGGTCGTCGAGGCACTCTGGGCGAAAGCATATTGAGTCCGGTGAAGGCGGCACACGCCGTCCCCGCCGCTGAAGCCCGCGACGACACCGATCCTGCCGCTCCGGAAAAGGGATTTATCCGGAAGGACGGCACGCTGACATGTGACGGAGTCTCGCTCGATGCGATCGCGGACTCCGTCGGAACTCCGACCTACGTTTACAGCGTCGCCGCGATCCGCGAGCAATATGCGAGGCTCTCGGCCGCGCTCGCCGGCGTTCCTCATCGTCTTCACTACAGCGTGAAGGCGAGCTCCAATCTCGCGATCCTCGGCACGCTGAGGCGGCTTGGCGCGGGGGTCGACATCGTTTCCGGTGGAGAGATGTATCGTGCCCAGTCCGCCGGATTCAGCGGCAGTGACATCGTCTTCAGCGGAGTCGGAAAGACCGAGCGCGAAATGGTCGAGGCTCTGACGCTCGGCGTGCTGATGATCAACGTCGAATCCGAAGAAGAGCTCGCCTGCCTGGACGAAGTAGCTGGAAAGATGGGGAAGACCGCCCCCGTCGCCTTGCGTGTGAATCCGGAGGTGATGGTCGACACTCCTCATCCTTACACTCGGACTGGCGCGAAAGGGATGAAGTTCGGGATTCCGTTCGACGAGACGCTCATCGTGGCCGAGCGTGCGCTGACGATGAAGAACATCTCGCTCATCGGTCTCGACATGCACGTAGGCTCGCAGATCTCGCAGTTCGAGCCCTACGAGATCGGCCTCGGCCGTCTCCTTCAGCTCAAGTCCGAGATCGAAGGGGCCGGAGCGAAGGGACTCCGCTATCTCGACATCGGTGGCGGTCTGGCTGTCTCGTACGATGCAGAGCGGCCCATCGACGTGACCGCGTTTGGCGAGGTGGTGGAGAGAATGGTCGGTCCGACAGGGCTGCAGATCATCGTCGAGCCGGGCCGCTTTCTGGTTGGAAACGCCGGTGCCCTCATCAGCCGCGTACTCTACCGCAAACGAAGCGGCGGGAAGGAATTCATGATCGTCGACGCGGGGATGAACGACCTGATAAGACCGTCGCACTACAATGCCTATCACCGGATCGAAGCTGTGAGCTCGAACGGCAAACGGACGACGGCGGACATAGTCGGTCCTGTCTGCGAGAGCGGGGATTTTCTCGGACTGCATCGGGACGTCGACGACGCACAGCCCGGAGAACTGATCGCCGTGTTGTCGGCGGGAGCGTACGGCTTCGTGATGTCGTCGAATTACAACTCGCGGACTCGCGTAGCCGAGGTGCTCGTGGATAACGGCCGCTTTGGCGTCGTGACCGAGCGGGAGCAGTACGCCGACCTGGTGCGCAAGGAGAGGCTCGAGCCCGAATGGAGGGATGTGCAATGAGGATCGGTCTGATGTCCGACACGCACGACCGCCTGCCGGCCATCGCGGAGCTTCTGGCGATAATGGTGTCCAAGGGCGTGTCACTCGTCATGCACGCGGGAGACTACTGCTCGCCGTTCTCGCTCAATCCTTTCAACGACTCGAACGTGGCGCTGCTGGGGATTTTTGGCCGCAACGACGGTGATCCCGAAGGACTCAAGGCGACGGCCGCGCGGGGCGTGGGGATGGAGCTGTACGAGTCGCCTCACAGCTTCGAGGTCTCCGGCCAGCGCATCCTCATCGTGCACGATCTTGGAGAGGTGAACCGAAGATCGATCGATGCGCACCGGTTCGTGGTGCACGGCTTCACGCACAAGCAGGAAACAGTGGAGCGCGACAGCACGCTCCTGGTGAACCCGGGCGAGGCGTGCGGATGGCTCACCGGCGTGTGCACCGGTGCTATCCTCGATCTCGACACGAGTGAAGTGGAAGTCGTGAAGTTATGAGCAGCAGGGTGCTCATTCTGGACTACGGATCGCAGTACACGCAGCTGATTGCGAGGAGAGTGCGAGAAGCGCGGGTGTACTCGGAGATCCACCCGCCGACCAGAAGCGTCGAATGGATTCGCGAGTGGGGTCCGACGGGAATCATTCTGAGCGGCGGCCCCAACTCCGTGTACGGCGAAAACGCGCCGACGGCCGATCCTGCACTGTTCGATGTCGCGCCGATACTCGGCGTCTGCTACGGAATGCAGCTCATCGCCTACGTGCTCGGCGCAGAAGTGAAGCGCGCTGGAAGACGAGAGTACGGGCGGGCCAACGTCTGCGTGTCCGAGAGCGGGGCACTCTTCGACGGCTTTTCCGTCGGAGAAGAGTTCGCTGCATGGATGAGTCACGGTGACCACGTCGAGTCGCCGCCTCCGGGATTCGTGCCGATCGCATCGAGCAAGGGAAACCCGCTCGCGGCCTTCAGGCACGAGACCAAGCCGGTCTACGGTGTGCAGTTTCATCCTGAAGTCGCTCACACGCCGAGGGGCGGCGAGATAATCTCGAACTTCCTGTTCGAGGTGTGTCACGCTGAACCCAACTGGACGACGGGAGCGTTCGTGGAATCGGAGGTCGCGCGGATCAGGAAAGAGGTCGGCGACGCGAACGTGATCTGCGGGCTTTCGGGGGGAGTCGATTCATCGGTGGCGGCTGCGCTGGTGCATCGAGCGGTTGGGGATCAGCTCTCGTGCGTATTCGTCGATACGGGACTTCTCCGGCTGCATGAGCGCGAGCAGGTGGAGCGGACGTTCCGCCAGCACATGGGAATCAAGCTCGTGACTGTCGATGCATCCGATAGATTCCTCGGCGCACTTGCCGGAATCGAGGATCCGGAGAAGAAGCGGACCGCCATCGGTCACACGTTCATCGATGTGTTCGAGGACGCGACGGCGAAGGCCGGCAACGATGCAAAGTTTCTCGTGCAGGGAACGCTCTATCCCGATGTGATCGAGTCCTCGTCACCAAGCGGCGGGCCATCGGTCACGATCAAGACGCATCACAACGTTGGCGGCCTCAAGCCCGGAATGCGGTTCAAGTTGATCGAGCCGTTGCGGGAGCTCTTCAAGGACGAGGTGCGAAGCGTGGGACGCGAGCTCGGATTGTCGGAGGAGATGGTCGGCCGCCATCCATTCCCGGGCCCGGGGCTCGCGATACGGATTCTGAGCGATGTGACACGCGCGAAGCTCGATGTTCTGCGCGCAGCCGATGCGATTTATCTGGAAGAGATCCGCGCGGCGGCATTGTACGACTCCATCTGGCAGGCATTCGCGGTGCTGCTTCCCGTGCGGAGCGTAGGAGTGATGGGGGACGAGCGCACTTACGAGAATGTGCTGGGTCTTCGCGCTGTGAACAGCACGGATGGAATGACGGCGGACTGGTTTCCTTTTCCGCACGAGATCCTGGCGCGGATATCGAACCGGATCATCAACGAAGTGACTGGGGTCAACCGGGTCGTCTACGATATTTCGTCGAAGCCGCCGTCGACGATCGAGTGGGAATGAAACGCAGAGATCACAGAGCTCTAATGTCTGCGCTCTCTCTAGCTAAACGTTTTTCTCTTCGAGCAGTGCCATGAATTGCGCCGGCTCCGTCAGTGCGAGAAGCCGCTCGGGCACATCGGGCTCCTTCGAGAACTGCGCAATCTTTCCGAGCACCGGCAGGTATTGATTCGAGACCTCCAGCGGCGGCGCGACGATGAGAAAGAAGAAATGCACCGGCTTCTCGTCGATCGCCTTGAAGTCGAGTCCGTCGCTCTTTCGACCGAACGCGACGCGGAGCTTGCTGACGACAAGCGACCGGCAGTGGGGAATCGCGATGCCGCGACCGATGCCGGTCGAGCCGAGGTTCTCCCTCCGCTTCAGCATCTTGAAGAGCATTCCCTCGGCTTTTTCGTCGAGGCCCAGGAGTGCGATCAGCTCCTTCAGGACGTCGTCCTTGGTTGTGGACTCGAGCTCGAGCTTGATTGCGTCTTCTGAGAAAAACTCGCGGAGCTCCATCAAGTCCCTCGTCCTTGGGTGATTAGTGCCTTAGGTCAGGCAAATTACAGTTGCCGTTAGGGAGTGGCAACCCGTGATGTTGCAAGCACTTGTAGGCTCCGTTAGCTTCGAAATCATGCCTTTTCCATTCGCTCACGACAATGAAGTGCCTCTGTATCTCGCGCCGATGGCGGGAGTATCGGAGTCGCCGTTCCGCCGAATCTGCAGGCGGTTCGGCGCCGACGTTGTCGTGACCGAATTTCTTTCAGCCGAAGGAATCAGGCGCGAGAACCCCGCGACGATATCCAAGCTCAAGTTCGGACCCGATGAGCGTCCGATCGGTGTGCAGATTTTCGGAGCTGAACCAGATGCGATGGGTGATGCGGCGGCCCTCGTGACAGAAGTGTTTCAGCCGGAGTTCATCGACATCAACTTCGGATGTCCGGTGAAGAAGGTCGTTCGGCGAAACGGCGGATCCGGTTGTCTGCGCGATCTCGGCCTCGTGGCGCAGGTGATTCGCGCGGTCTCATCTCGCACGCATCTGCCTGTGACGGTGAAGATCAGGAGCGGCTGGAACGAGGAGATGCGTGATCCTGTACAGATCGGGCTCGCTTGTCAGGATGCCGGCGCACGCGCACTGGCGCTGCATCCTCGGACTCGAACGCAGATGTACTCGGGCGCGGCTCGCTGGGAGGAGATCGCTGCTGTCGTCCAGGCGCTCGACATCCCGGTGATTGGCAACGGTGACATCAAGACCGCCGAGGATGCAGTCAGGATGCAGCGGGAGACGGGATGCGCAGGTGTGATGATCGCGCGCGGAGCGTTCGGTCAGCCGTGGATATTCGATCAAACCCGCGCGTTGATGGCGGGGAAACCAAAGCCGGCGGCACCGCCTGTCGAGCAGCGTTTTGCGATCGCTCTGGATCACGCGCGCATGGTTGAGGAGTACGAGCCCGATCCGCGGGGGGCGGCGATCGAGTTCAGGAAGCACCTCGGCTGGTACGTGAAGGGGCTGACGGATTCGGCGGAAATGCGGAAGCGGCTGTATGCCGTGGAGTCGTTCGGCGAAGTGGAGACAATCTTCGGCGAGTATCTGCACGCGCATATCGGCATGGTCGTGGAGGCTGCTGCGGCCTGAGGCACGGACTCCACTTCCCCGGCTCGGCTCGGCTTGCGTTCGAGTTAGGAAGCGTGTATATGCAGCCGTCCCGGTTGTGGTCGCCCCCTCTTTGACTGGAGTTCTACATGACCCGAGCCATCGCAGTTGCCGCACTGCTTGCCGTAGCTGTTCCGTCATCCGCGTTCGCGCAGTGCAGCGATGCCGACAAGGCGGCGCTCATGGCGTTTGACAAGACATGGGGTGACGCGACTGTGCGAGGGGACCGGGACTTTCTCGCCAATGTTATCGCGGACAATTTCATGGGTGTCAATCTGGTGGGTACCGTAGACAAGGCGACGACCATCGCGAATGCGGTCCGGAACGCCGAACTGGCGAGAGCCAACCCCCAGGCACCCGCCGTCGCCGACCGCTTCGTGATAACCTGCACCCCGAATTCGGCAACGATCACGCACCGTAATGTCATTCCTGTGCCCGCTGGCAGCATGGCGGGGCCCACCTATTCACGAAGCGTTCATTTTCTGGAGAAGCGAGGTAACCGCTGGCAGGCTGTCAGTAGTACGGGTCAGCCGGTAAGCGAGCAGCAGCAGCTCGTTTACATGGAAATGGACTGGAATGACGCCGCGAAAAATCATGACGGCGCCTGGTCCGAGAGGAATTACGCGCCGTTCGCGAGTGACATCAGCAGCCGGACGGGCGCGATCGAGAACAAAGTCCAAGCGGTGGAGTCCGCGAAGACCAACAAGAGAACATTTGACTTGCTGGAACTTTCGGAGCTGAACACTAGGGTCGAGGGCGACGCAGCAGTGGTAACCGGCGTGAATCACGTGAAGGGGAAAGATGCGGCGGGAAAGGCATTTGACCAAAGGGTGCGTTTCACTGACACGTATATCAAGCGGGACGGGCGGTGGCAGGTGTGGGCGACACAGGGTACGGAGATTCGCTAAAGTCGGCTAGCATAAGAGGTTGCTGTCAGGGGGTTTTCCCCACGCAGCTAAAGTGATTTCTGAGGAAGAATTCTTTGACTTTCGCCCCCTGACGAGCTATTATTGAGGGTTAGGGGGCGACTGGCTTCGACGGGGTTGGTGAAGCTGTGGCCGCGTGCCCAGGTCCTCGGATCCTGGTAAAACCTTCGGGATA
>JBDTRZ010000067.1:0-17522 GCA_039931395.1 Gemmatimonadales bacterium | reverse complement strand
TGCGATCGAGTTCCGGCTGTTATGTTGAGCCCTTCACTTCCGGCCGACACCCATCGGCCGGTGACGTTTCAGGCGCTAATCCGTCCATATGCTACACAATCTTCGCCGGCTCACGTCGACCGGCCCGAACCGATTTTCCGGCAAACCCGTCGAAAGGCGGCGACGCAAAGCCACGAGGCTAACGCGGATCTCGCATCCGCAACGCTAGTCGGGCTACCGAAGAGGCATGACATGAAAGCTCTCGGTCGTCGCGGACGCAGCGCCGCTATCGTTTCGATCGTCGTCCTTGGCGTTACAGCCGTCACATCGCGGGCGTCGGCCCAGATTGTCGTCAAGCCCGACATTGCCGCGCTGGCAAAGATGGCCACAGTGGACAGCTCGAGCCTCCGAGGCGTCATCGCGCATCTAGCCGGTCAGAGTGGAAAACTCCTCGCTCGTTTCATTGCCCCGGCCCACTCGATGTCTCTGCCTGTTCTCAGCGGCAATTTCGTCTACACGATGAAGGCAGTACCGGCCATCCAGGAAGTAGCTGGTGCAAGCGCGATTGGAAGTTTCTCGCTCATTACCATGCGATCCTTCCGCGACAAGATCGAAGGATCTGTCGGCGATTACCGGGTCGGGTTCTGGCCTGAAGAGAAGGGGCGTCTCGCCAAGTCGGATGCCTATGAGAATCCGGAAGGTTTTATTGAAGTCACCGCTGCCAACCAGGACACGCGCATTTCGGAACACTTCAAGCTTCGCGATTTCCTCACCCACAATCAGAACGACGTCTGGCCCAAGTATCTCGTGCTCCGCGAGCCGCTCATCGACAAGCTCGAGCTCGTGATTCAGGATCTCCAGGACCGGGGCATTCCCGCGAGAAACGTGCAGGTCCTGTCCGGATTTCGGACTCCGCAGTACAACTCGGCCATGGGTGACGAAAGCGGCCGCGCCCGCGACAGCCGGCATCAGTTCGGCGATGCAGCCGACATCTTCATCGACAGCAACAACGATGGCCGCATGGACGACCTGAACCGCGACGGCCGCGTGAACTACAGGGACGCACGCGTGATACTCGCCGCCGTCGAGCGAATCGAGCAGAAGTATCCCGACCTCATCGGCGGCACCGGGCTCTATCACTCGACCGGATCTCACGGTCCCTTCGCGCATATCGATGTCCGCGGCGAACGTGCCCGGTGGTCTAACGGAACTCGTGTGGCCTCGCGCCGCCACGCACGATCCTCCAGAAAATCGACTGCCACGAAAAAGAAGTCGCCCAAGTCGAGAAAGGTCGCTACCCGCTAGCCCCCCGAAGTCGAAGGCCGGGGTCGCGGCAACCAACCGAGGCGATGCCGCTGTCCTACATTGCAGCAGGGCTCCGTACGGGCTCCGTACGGGATCTGCGGGGTACCAGGCTGCCTCGCACCGCACACTTCTCTCAACCGGGTTGCACCCATGACTCGATTCGACCGCTGGACCGTATTTGCAGCCATCGTGATTGCCTCGATCTGGACCTTTGGTCCTCGCAGCGCTGGCGCACAGTCGACAGCCTCACCCAAGAGTCCGCCTCCTGAAAAGGTCCAGGTAACGGTCGTGACGCGCGACTCAGTGACCGCCGAGGATGTGCAGAAAGCGGCCGAGCAGCTCACGATCGCGGTGCAGGAGGCGGTCAGGAAGGCGACCGAAGATCCTGCCGTGAAGATCGCCGCCCTCAAGGTCGCCAAGAGTGCGGTCACCGCCGCGCAGGTCGTCATCACGCAGCAGGCCGAGACTCTTCAGGCGGTTCTCGACGCGCTCGCGAAGGAGATCGCGCAGGCGACTGTGAAGCAGCAGACGAAAGCGCGAAGTCACTAGCGATCCCTTTTCCGGCGCCTATCTTCGGCGCCGATGGGGGATTCTGTCTTTCGCAACAACGTAACGGTCATCACCGGTGCCTCAGCCGGCATAGGCCTCGAAGTCGCGCGACAGCTTGCGGGGCAGGGTGCCTCGCTCGTTCTTGCGGCACGTGATGCAGAAGCTCTGGAGAACGCGGCGAGAGCGTGTCGCCGCCACGGCGCGAGAACCATCGTCGTTCCCACCGATGTCTCCGATCGAAATCAGTGCCGCCGCCTGATCGATTCCGCCGTCGCCGAGTTCGGCCGCATCGACACACTGGTCAACAATGCGGGCATCAGCATGCACGCTCGCTTCGACGAGCTGCTCGACATTTCGGTCGTCGAGCGAATCACCGCGGTGAATTACTTCGGAAGTGTCTACTGCACCTGGTACGCGCTGCCTCATCTGAAGAAGTCCAGGGGCCGGATTGTCGCCGTCTCGAGTCTCGCTGGGAAGAACGGCGCCCCCTCGCGGACTCTTTATGCGGGGACAAAACACGCGATGGCCGGTTTCTTCGACTCGCTCCGAATAGAGCTGAGACGTGAGGGCGTGACGGTCACGGTGGTTTATCCCGGGTTCGTCGCCACCGACATCGCGGAGCGCGCTCTGGGCCCCGACGGAAAGCCGCTGGGAACGAGACCTGTCGTGAAGAGCGCCGTGATGAGTGCGGAGGACTGCGCGCGCGAGATAATCGAAGCGGCCGGTGCGCGGCGTCGCGAGCGTGTCATGACATTGCGCGCGCGTCTCGGATTCGTCGTGAAGACGGTTCTGCCGGGCCTCATCGACCATATGGCCGAGCGTACCGTCCGGCGCGGCCGTTAGCGAAACTATATTCCCGAACCCACACAAGGAGAGAAAGATGAAACGCGCAGCAACCATTGGCTCACTCGCATTTCTCCTCACCGCCTGCACGGCGAAAGAAAACGCTCCCGCTGCCGACTCGGCTGCCGCCCCTGATTCTCAGGCGATGAATATGGGTGCGGATCCGGATCGCGCCGCCGGAGGAGGAGCGCTCCCGGCTGGTTATTCCGCGCGAACCGACAAGGCCGACGCAAAGATCTCCGACGCGAAATACCTGGCGAGTGGAGACCAGTGGGAGGTCACGACGGGGCCCGCGCATATTCTGTATTCGCCCAGTGTGATGGGCAACGGCAATTACACGGCTGCGGGAACCATCGAGCAGCTCGAGGCTCCGGCGCATCCGGAGGCTTTCGGCCTTTTCATCGGCGGACGTGATCTCGACGCGCCGGCGCAGACCTACACTTACTTCATCGTGCGCGGCACGGGAGATGTTGCCATCAAGGTCCGCGAAGGCGACAAGACGCGTGACGTCGTCAAGTGGACTCCGAGCAAGGACGTGCCCAAGGCCGACGCGTCGGGCAAGGCGACGTACGCGCTCGCGGCGCAGGTGACTGGCGACGCCGTGAAATTCTCCGTGAACGGGAAGGAAGTTGCATCGGTCAGCAAGGCCGGCCTTCCGACCGACGGCATCGCAGGCCTTCGCATCAACCACAACCTGCACGTCAAGGCGAGTCCGGTAGTGGTCAAGACGCCCTGATGCGCAAGGCATTGGCCGCCGTCCTTCTGGCGGTCCTGTTGTACGCTGGATTCCGCCCGGTTGGCAATCTGCCGCCGATCGGGCCGCTGCTCGATCCTGCAAATGGCGCGTGGGCAGCTGCCGCGGCAACGACATTTCCTGCGCTGCAAAGCGCTCGCATCCGCGGCCTCAAAGACAGCGTGCAGGTTGTCTTCGATGATCGCGGAGTTCCGCACATCTTCGCGTCCAGCGAGAACGACGCCTGGCGCGCCCTTGGCTACGTCGTCGCGCGCGACCGTCTCTTCCAGATGGAGACACAGACGCGCGCTGCGTCCGGACGCTTGACCGAGTGGGCGGGAAAACGCGCCCTCGAGGCAGACCGGAACAGCCGCGCTCTGGGGCTGGCATGGGGAGCCGAGAAAAAGCTCGCTGGATATGATCGGTCGTCACCCGGGTTCGCTGCGCTCCAGGCATATGCGGACGGGGTGAACGCGTGGATCGACAACATGCGCCCTCGAGACCTTCCTTTCGAGTACCGACTGCTTGCCGCGCGGCCAATTAGATGGGAGCCCATACATTCGTTGTACTTCCTGTCGAGGATGTCCCTGACGCTCGGCCTGAACGACGCGACGATGCTTCGGTTGCGCGCACAGGGGCTCGTGGGAAGGGCCGCGGCCGACGCGCTCTTTCCATTGAACAGTCCGGTACAGGAGCCGATTCAGCCGAACGGGCAGAAATCTCCGCGCTATGACTTCGCCGAGCTGCCTCCTCCCGGATCACCGGATAGTGCTGCCGTCGCCGCGACGAAAGCCGGGGAGCAGCTGCTGGCGATGCTCGGAACGCGCAAGCACACCGAGACGCACGACGCCATCGGGAGCAACAACTGGGCGGTTTCACCATCCCGCACTGCAGGCGGCCACGCTCTTCTCGCTGGCGATCCCCATCTCGAGCTGACGCTCCCGTCAGTCTGGTACGAGATGCACATAGTCGTTCCCGGCAAGCTCGACGTCGCGGGTGTCGGATTCCCTGGCGTACCCGGTGTCATCATCGGGTTCAATCGCAACGTTGCGTGGACGTTCACGAACACCAGCTCGGACGTGAACGACTTCTATTCCGAAACCGTCGACGACACACTGGCACCGTCACGCTACATGGTCGACGGCAGCTGGCGCCCGCTCGAGAAGCGCTTGGAGCGATACGCCGACCAGAAAGGCGGAGTCATCGCCACGGACACACTGTACTTCACCCATCGCGGCCCGATGCGAAAGCTCGCCGGCCGCTGGCTCTCGATGAGGTGGACGGTTTACGAGAAGTCTCACGAGCCGGACAACTTCCTCAGGCTCGGTTCAACGAAGAGCGCTCAGGAATGGCTCGATGCGATGCGCGACTATGTCGTGCCGACACAGAATGGTCTGGTTGCCGACCGCGCCGGCAACATCGCGATACGATCGACCGGCAGCTATCCGGTTCGCCCGGGCGATGGTCGCGGCGACGTGGTTCGCGACGGCGCCAAATCGGCAAGTGACTGGGTCGGGATGCTGCCGTTGAGGAAATATCCCTTCTCGATGAATCCGTCGCAGGGTTATCTCGCTTCCGCGAACCAGCAGCCGGTCGATCCGAGGCAGAACTCCAGCTACATGGGATCCGACTGGTATTCGCCGTGGCGCGCGATGCGCATCAACACGCTCCTTCGCGCGGATTCGTCGGTGACGCCGGACGACATGCGCCTCTTCCAGACAGATCCGGGAAGCGCTCGCGCGGACGCGTTCGTGCCGCACTTTCTCGCCGCCGCGGCCCGCCAGGATTCCGCGGGACGATCCGACGCGAGTCTGCGCGAGGCTGCGCGACTCCTTGGCGAGTGGGACAGGCGATACGCTCGGGACAATCGGCGCGCGGTGCTCTTTGAAGCGGCGATGCAGGACCTTGCGTCACGAGCCTGGGACGAGCTGCTCGAGCCGTCGGAGAAGTCGGTTGCAGGAGACAACTTCAAGTTTCCCGAAGCGCAGATCCTGCTCGAGCTCATGCAATCTCCGCGAAGCGCGTGGTGGGATGACAGGCGCACTTCCGGAGTGGAAGACCGCGACGCGATTCTCTCAGCCAGTCTGCGCGCCGGATACGCAAAGATCGTGAAGGACAAGGGCGGTCCGGCGTCGGACGCGTGGCTGTGGTCGAACACGCGGCAGGCCAATATCCGTCATCTGCTTCGCATTCCCGCCTTGTCGGCTATGAAGATCCCGGTGCAGGGCGGGCCGGGCACACTAAGCCCCTCCGGCGGAGGCGGCACCGAGGGGCCGAGCTGGAGAATGGTCGTCGAGCTCGGGCCCGAAGTTCGCGCATGGGGCGTCTATCCCGGCGGGCAGTCGGGCGCTCCGGCGAGCGCTCGTTACACCGATCGCCTGTCGCGATGGGCAATGGGGCAACTCGACCCGATACTCTTCCCGAAAAAACCCGAAGACATCGAACGACGCCGGGTCATCTCGACGCTCACTCTCTCACCGAGATGACATGCGAGCTTTCATAAGGATCGTGTTGTTGTCCGAAGCGTTCGCCGTCGCGACGTTCGGGCTTGGCTGGTGGGCGGTACCGATCGTGGCCGCGGCCTGGGCTTTGATCTCGTCGACCTCCAATGCTCCACGCCTTGCCGCGATTTGCGCCGCGGCGGGGTGGGCGACGCTTCTCCTGCTCGATGTCGCTCGCGGTCCGGTGTCGGCAATGGGAGAGAAGCTTGGCGGAGTGATGAATCTTCCGGCAGCCGCGCTTTATCTATTGACGCTTCTCTTTCCAGCGTCGCTCGCGTGGAGCGCGGCGACTCTCATTCCGCGCATTCCCAAACGCGGGACTTAGTCCGCGCCGCCGGCGCTACTGCGCAGCTGAGCCCGGCGTTATCGTCGTGCCTTCGCGACTGCGATCCGCCAGCATCTTGGTCGTGAAGCGCTGCCCCTCGGAGATCCGTTCGACTTCGATGGCGATCGCATCGACCGATTGAGAGATCTGCTGCAGCTGGTCGCGGACTTCGGGTGGAAGTGGCGCCGCTACGGGAGTGCCGCGCTCGATGCGCCGCGCGATCGCGCGCATAAGTGGCAAGCCGATGATGATCGCGCCGATCATGATGAAGAAGGCGATCGATATGTCCACCGCCTGAGGAGGGATGACGTTATCGGGAAATCCCTGAACGCCCGTAGTCGGAATCCCGGGCGGCGTTGGCGGCGTGGGTCCGTTCGGAAACACGATCACGTTGCGGCCCTGGCCCTGCTGCGCACCGGTTTTAGCGGCTTCTTCCGCGGCCGCCTGAGCGTCCTTTACCGTCTGCCTTATCTGCTCGCGCAGCTGGTCGCGCGACGTGGCAGGCGCCTGAGGCAGCATAAATTTGGACATGGCTTCATCCCCAACAGTGAGTGATCGCGGCAAGGACGCGCCCGCAAAGCCAATTTACGAGGGCGATCGCGCAGCGGCCAGCGCAGCGATTCGGCGCGAGTCGATGGTTCAGCGTGTGGTAACGGGTGCTGTCCTCGGAGTTGCGACATGGTTCCTGCTCGCGCTGCTTGGAATCCCCCAGGTGGTTGGCGTCGGCGTCGATGCGGGTGTGCTGCCCTTCATGCTCGTCGGAGGAGTCCTCGGCGCGACTCGATTCTGCAGAGCCCTTCCGTTCGTTCCCGGCGCCTTGTTGTTGTTTGCCATGGCCGTCGGATATACGAGTCTCGTGATCGGACCGACGAGGTCATTGATTCGCGCCGATCCCATTCCGCAATCCGCCGACGCGATTGTCGCCCTTTCGGGAGGCATCACGGCGGATGGTCTCCTTGGACAACAGGGCACCGACAGACTGCGCAAGGCGCTCGAGCTCGCCAGAGCCGGCGTCGCACCGCGATTGGTCGTGACACTCGAGGCGCGACGATCGAAGGGAGCAGTTCTCACTTCCGCGGCGGACCAGAAGAAGCTCGCCGCTATGGCGGGTGTCACCGGGATCATCTCGACCGGGCCGGTCGAGAGCACCCATGACGAAGCTCTCGCCATCGAGCGTCTGGCTCGAGAGCGGGGATGGCATCGTGTCGTGGTCGTGACCTCGCCATTTCACTCGCGGAGAGCGTGTCGCACTTTCGAAAGGACCGGACTGGCGGTGTCGTGCGTGCCGAGTGATTCGCGCGACATCGCAGTGAGGTCGCTCGATTCTGCGTACGATCGTGTTCGCGCTTTCGGGATGCTTCTGTACGAGACGGCCGGGACATTGCGATATCGGCAGATGGGTTGGATTTGATGGCAGCGAAACCGGGCCGAACGCCGCGACGTAGTGAAACTCTCGAGGAGGCCCTCCAATGACGTCAGTCACCACCGTCGCACAATCGCTGGGAGTCGCATTCGTCGCGGGCATCAATCTGCCGGCGACCGTGGCGGTACTCGGCGTAGCCGATCGCGCCGGGTGGATCGAACCGCTTCCCGGGGCGCTTCATGGACTGAGCAGCGTGTGGGTCATCGCGCTGGCATCCGTCCTGTACGCCATGGAGTTTCTCGTCACTCTGGTGCCGGGCGTCGCCAGCATCTGGGAAACCGCTCAGAGCGTGATACGCCCGCCTGCTGCTGCGCTGCTTGCGGTGGCCACTACGTACGATCTCAGTCCGCCGATGGTCGTCGCGGCGGGCCTGGTCGGGGGCGGCCTCGCGCTCACGACACACGGGACGAAGCTCGGTCTCCGCTACGCGGTCGATACGTCACCTGAGCCGGTGACGAACGGTCTCGCCAACATGGCTGAGTTCGCGACGATAACCTCGATCGCAATCTTCGTCTGGAGCCATCCCTTCATCACGCTGTCGATCGCCATACTCGTCCTCATCCTCCTCATTCTCGTCGTGCGGAGAATCGTGAAGACAATCAGGGGTCTGTTGAGCGGAGACTGGAAGAAGGGCGTCCCGGCATAGTGCGGTATGTGCGCGTAGCGCGCAGATTTATCGCTCGCTGAGGGCGGGCCGCCCTCGTCTGAAATCTCCGGGGGCGCATGGCGGACGAAGGCGAGCAGATGAAAATATGGAAGGTCATCGCCGCCTCCTCGGCCGGCACGATGATCGAGTGGTACGACTTCTACATCTTCGGAAGTCTGGCGGCGATCATTTCCACTCAGTTCTATCCCGAAGGAAACGCCACCGCGAACTTCCTCAAGACTCTGGCGACCTTCGCTGTCGGTTTCGCGGTGCGTCCATTCGGCGCGCTTTTCTTCGGAAGAATCGGCGACCTGATCGGACGGAAATTCGCGTTTCTCGTGACGCTGCTCATCATGGGCGGCTCGACCGCGGCCATCGGATTTCTTCCCAGCTATCACAGAATCGGAATCGCCGCTCCGATAATCCTTGTCCTTCTCAGGCTGCTACAGGGACTCGCGCTGGGCGGAGAATACGGAGGCGCGGCGGTGTACGTTGCCGAACACGCTCCGGACGGAAAGCGGGGATTCTACACGAGCTTCATCCAGACCACCGCAACGCTGGGACTGTTCACGTCGCTCATCGTGATCCTCGTGGTCCGCGCTGCGCTGGGTGAGGATGCGTTCAAGCAGTGGGGATGGAGGATTCCATTCCTTCTCTCGATAGTGCTCGTCGCGATGTCGTACTACGTGAGAATGCGGCTGAAGGAGTCTCCGCTGTTCACGCGGCTGAAGGATCAAGGCAATTCATCCAGGGCGCCATTGCGCGACAGCTTCGGGACGTGGAGCGCCTGGAAGATCTTTCTGCTCGTTCTGTTCGGCGCCACCGCCGGTCAGGCAGTGGTCTGGTACACAGGTCAATTCTACGCGCTGTTCTTCCTCCAGACTGTTCTCAAGGTTCCGCTGGCCACGGCCTACACCATCGTTGCCGTCGCGCTCCTGCTCGGTGCGCCGCTCTTCATCTTCTTCGGATCGTTGTCCGACCGTATTGGCCGCAAGCGGATCATGATGGCAGGCAATCTTCTCGCGGCCATCTCGTACTATCCCATCTACCACGCGATGAAGGCATTCTCGTCGCCTCCCAACGTGGTCGTGCTTACGCTGCTGGTACTGGCGCAGGTCGTATTCGTCACCATGGTGTACGGGCCGATTGCCGCATTTCTCGTCGAAGTCTTTCCCGCGAAGATCCGGTATACATCGATGTCGCTGCCGTATCACTTCGGTAACGGGTGGTTTGGCGGCTTTCTTCCGCTTATATCCACCGCTCTCGTCGCGAAGACGGGTAACATCTACGCCGGGCTCATCTACCCGGTGTTCATCGCACTTCTGACTTTCGTCGTGGGCTCGCTCTTTTTGAAGGAGAGTTACACTCATCGCATCTGGGACGAGGTCGGCGGGCATCCCTGAGCTTCTCGCGCTCGCGCTGCTGATGCTTGCGGGAACGTCAGCGGCATCGGCGCAGGCGACCGGAACTCTCCGCGATTCGATCGCAGCGCGGGTGGCCGTAGCGACCGGAGCGACTGTCGCCGTGTCATTCCGCGATCTGCAGACGGGTGAAGCGCTCGACATGAGCGCCGATACGGTCTTTCACGCGGCGAGCACGATGAAGATCCCGGTGATGATCGAGGTCCTGCGCAGGGCGCAGGAGGGCGGCTTCTCGCTCGATCAGGGCGTGCTCCTCATCAATCAGTTCGCGTCGCTCGCCGATGGCTCGCCGTTTTCTCTCATTCCTGCCGACGATGGAGACACCGCGCTCTATCGCAGCGTGGGGGAGCGCGTTCGTGTGCGTGATCTGCTGAAGCGCATGATCACGCTCTCGAGCAACCTCGCGACGAACCAGCTCATCGCTCTGGTGGGCGCAGATCGCGTGACAGAAACAGCGCACCGCTTCGGCGCATCACGCATGCAGATTCTGCGAGGCGTCGAGGATCAGAAGGCATTCGATCGCGGCATGATCAATACCACAACCTCGGCGGATCTCGCCGCGCTGCTCACCGCGATAGAGAAGGGAACTGTGCTGTCCCCATCGAGCTCCTCGGAGATGCGTGAGATTCTCCTCGCGCAGGAGTTCAACGAGAAGATCCCTGCTGGTTTGCCGCCGGGAACGCGGGTCGCACACAAGACCGGCGAGATCACGGCGGTGTCCCACGATGCGGCCGTGGTGTATCCGTCCGGCAGAAAGCCCTATGTTCTGGTTGTCCTCACCCGAGGCATTCGGGAGGGCGCCGCGTCGAGCGCCTTGATCGCGGACATCTCGCGCATCGTCTGGGCATACGCCACAAGGGACAGCCAATGAAGGTTGCATTTCTCGGTCTGGGCTCGATCGGCACGCCAATGGCTCGCCATCTCGCGGTTGAACCCTTTGAGCTGACGGTATGGAACCGGACGACGGACAAGGCGCGGGCCTTCGCGAAGGCATGCAGCGTCAAATGGGCCGAGACAGCGGCACAGGCCGTCCGCGAAGCTGAGTTTGTCATCACCTGCCTGCCGTCGTCAGTGGAAGTGGAAGGCCTCTTCGACGAGGGATCCCGATTCGAGGAAGCTCTTCGTGAGGGCTCTCTGTTCGTCGACTGCACGTCCGGAGATCCTGCGACATCGCACCGGCTTGCGTCGCGACTTTCGGCGAAACGCATTTCGTTCGTGGATGCACCTGTAAGTGGCGGGGTGAAAGGCGGCGAGTCTGGCACACTGACGGTGATGTGCGGCGGAGATGAAGACGCCGTCGAGAGAGCGCGACCGCTTCTTTCGGCGTTTGGAAAGAAGATCGTTCGCTGCGGCGGTGTCGGAGCCGGCGATGCCGTGAAGGCGATGAACCAGGCCCTGCTCGGAATTCACATCTGGTCCGCCGGTGAGGCGCTCGCGGTTCTCGCGCGTCTCGGCGTCGACGCTTCGGTCGCTCTCGATGTCATCAACGGCTCGAGCGGACGCTCGAACGCGTCCGAGAATCTCTTCCCCGAGCGCGTCATCGGCCGTGCCTATCCAAAAACGTTCAAGATCGCGCTTCTCGACAAGGATCTCTCCATCGCCGCTTCAATCGCCGCCGAGAATGACGTGCCGGCACCCTTCATCGAGCTGGCGGCACAGCTGTACCGCGAGGCGCACGACATCCTGGGCGGGGATGCTGACCACGTCGAAGCGGTGAAGGTGATTGAACAAAGGGCGGGCGTCCGGGTGTCCTGACGACGTGTCGCGCTTCAATTAACTCCCGAGGCGCTCCATATTTGTCCTTTGATGCCAGTCCGTACAACCGAACAGAAGACAGTCCTCACCGCCGCGGCCGTCGAGCGAACTCTCCGGCGCATGGCCAACGAGATAATCGAGCTGAACGACGGCACCGAAAACCTCGTGATAGTGGGCATCCAGCGCCGCGGTGTGCAGCTCGCCCGGCGGATCTCCGCCCTCATCGAGGAAAGCGAGAGCGAGCGGATTCCGCAGGGCTCGCTCGACATCACACTCTATCGCGATGATCTCCAGACTGTCGGGCCGCGGCCGGTGGTAGGCGCAACCGATCTTCCCTGGGAAATCGACGGCCGCAACGTCGTGATCGTGGACGACGTTCTCTACACCGGCAGAACGGTTCGCGCGGCCCTCGACGAATTGGCGGACTTCGGTCGACCTGCCCACATCGCGCTGGCCGTGCTCATCGACCGCGGAGGAAGAGAGCTCCCGATTCAACCGGATGTGGTTGGAAAAAAAGTCGCAGTCCAGCCCGGTGAGCGGGTGGATGTACTGGTCGCAGACCTCGATGGGCGCACCGCGGTGATCGTTGCATCCGCGCAGGGGGACGACGCGCCGTGACACGCGCCCTCGGCAAGGATCTGCTCGGACTCGAGGCATTGTCCGGTGAGCAGATCCGTCTGATTCTGGACACTGCCGAGCCGTTCAAGGAAATCAGCGAAAGGGCGATCAAGAAGGTGCCCGCACTTCGCGGGTCCACCATCGTAAATCTTTTCTTCGAGAGCTCCACCAGAACCCGCATCTCCTTCGAGTTCGCCGAGAAGCGTCTCTCCGCCGATACGGTGAACGTCGCAGCCGTTGGCTCGAGCATACAGAAGGGTGAGACGCTCGTCGACACCGCGCGAAATCTCGAAGCGATGCGGATCGACATGGTCGTGATTCGCCACGGAGCTTCGGGAGCGGCGCAGTTTCTCGCGGAACGGATCGAATCGAACGTCATCAACGCCGGCGACGGGATGCACGAGCATCCCACCCAGGGGCTTCTCGACCTGCTCACCCTTCGCGACCATTTCGGGGATCTGACGGGCAGACGAGTCTGCATTTGCGGAGACGTCCTGCATTCGCGCGTTGCGCGGTCCGGCATCTGGGGTCTCAAGCACATGGGCGCCGAGGTCGCGGTCTGCGGTCCGCGCTCGCTTCTGCCGAACGCCATCGAGGAGTTCGGGGTGCGCGTGTTCGAGCGCATCGACGAAGCGATCGAATGGGCCGACGCACTCAACGTTCTCCGCCTCCAGCTCGAGCGCATGACGGCCGGATACATTCCGTCGAGCCGCGAATACAATCGCGTCTTCGGCATCACGCGTGAGCGGCTCGATCGGGTTCAACGCGACATTCTGATTCTGCACCCTGGTCCGATGAACCGCGGAGTCGAGATCGATTCCGACGTCGCCGATGGACCGCACAGCGTGATTCTTCGACAGGTGACGAATGGCGTCGCCGTAAGAATGGCTGTGCTCTATCTGCTGGCTGGCGGCCGTCCTGAGCTTGCTGAAGCGGCGAAGGGAGGAGGCCGCTGATGCCCCAGCGGCCCGTCCTTCTCAGGGGAGGAAGAGTCCTCGACCCTTCGCGAAGCGTCGACGAGAAAGCTGACCTTCTGATCGTTGACGGTCGCGTCGAAAGCGCGTCGGGCCGCGTCGGCATGCCGGATGATGCGGACGTCATCGACTGCAGCGGTATGATCGTGTCGCCGGGATTCATCGACGTCCACTGCCACTTGCGCGAGCCGGGAAGAGAGGACGTCGAGACGATTGCGACCGGTGCCAGAGCGGCGGCAGCGGGAGGATTCACCGCCGTCTGCGCGATGCCCAACACAGATCCGGTCACTGACAATCAGGCCGCTGTCGGATTCATCATCCGCCAGGCGCAGCGCGCCAACTCGTCGAGAGTGTACGTCATCGGCGCGATCTCTGTCGGTCAGAAAGGAGAGATACTCGCAGAGTTTGGCGAGATGGTCCACGCGGGTGCCGTTGCGATGAGCGACGACGGCCGGCCGGTAGTGAGTGCTCAGCTGATGCGGACGGCGCTGGAGTATGCGCGAACGTTCCGCGTGCCGGTGATCGACCATTGCGAGGAGCCTACGCTGTCGAGCGGAGGCGCGATGAACGAAGGACTTGTGAGCGCGCGACTCGGATTGCGCGGAATCCCTTCCGAAGCGGAAGAGATCATGGTGATCCGGGACATACTCCTCGCGCGGCGCACCGGCGGACATGTCCACCTCGCGCACATGAGCACTCACGGATCGGTCGAGCTCATTCGGTGGGGAAAGCAGCGCGGGATCAACGTGACCGCGGAAGTGTGTCCGCACCACATCTCGCTCACCGAGGACCGGGTGGGCGCCTACGACACTAACGCGAAGATGAATCCGCCCCTCAGAACGGCGAAGGATGTCGAGTCGCTGCGGGAGGCCGTGAAGGACGGAACGATCGACATGATCGCCACGGATCATGCGCCGCACCACTACGACGAAAAGGAGCGCGAGTTTGCCGACGCTCCGAACGGAATCGTCGGACTCGAGACGGCCTTGGCGGTATCGGTGACGAATCTCGTGGAAACGGGACATATTGACTTTCACACGCTGGTCGAGAAGATGTCCTGTGCTCCCGCGCGACTTTTCGGGCTGGCGGGCGGCACGCTGGCGAAGGGCTCAGCTGCCGATGTCACGGTGTTCGATCCGAAGGTGAGCTGGCGCGTCGATCCCTCCGAGTTCGTCACGAAGGGGCGGAACACTCCTTACGCTGGTATGAAGCTGAAGGGAAGAGCTGTGGCGACGATAGTCGGCGGAAGAATCGTTCACCGCCTGCATGGAGCGGGAACGCGCGGTAAGGCCGCGCATCAAAAGGGTGAGGGAAAGAATGAGTAAAGGGAAGACGAATGCCCTCGACGCGTTGCGCGCGCTGATCGCCGAGCGCCAGCAGTATGAGCAGTGGATCTCCGCTCTCGAGGCGAAGCGCGAGGGAACACCCGAGCATGTGCTCGAGCGCGTGCAGGCCGACTACCGCGGCCGCCTCGAGCGCGTGATCGGCGACATTCGCGGACATTCGGAGGAGCTGCAGCTCAGCATCTCGACGCTGTCGTCGCGGCTGGTGGAAGTCGCGCGCGAAGAGGACACAAAGCGCGAGGGTCTGCAGGAGGCTGAGCTGAGAGCGGCGGTTGGTGAGTACGACCCGCAGGAATGGGAGCAGCTCAGGACAGAGGGCGAAGCGGCTTTGAAAAAGATCGCTGCGGACCGAGCATCGCTCGACGGCCAGCTTGGCGAGCTTCGCTCGATCCAGAAACTCAGCGAGGTGGGAAGTGTCGGTAGTCCGCCTGGCGCAGCCGCCGCAGCTACCGATGTGCCGGTGGATACGGGACCTCCGGCGTCCGAGCCGTCGGCGCACAGGGCGCCGGACGGCGAATCGTCAAAGACCCCGGCGCATTCGGGTCGGGCAACTCCGTCGCGTGGAGTCACAGCGGTCGCGTCAGCGGCTGAGTCCGCGGACAGGACAGCGGCGCAGCCCGGCGGCGGTCACCGGTCGGGGACCCTGGCCGCTGACGAGCACGCATCGAGAGATCGGAGCGCGGAAAGCACTACCTCGGCCGCTTCCGCGATCCCTCGAACGGACGCGCCGCAGTCGAAAGATCAGGGCAGGCTTCCTCTCGACCCAGTGGCGGCGGCAGCATCGGCAGCGGCGACTTCCACTGCCAGGCCTCGTGGAACACGAACTCCTCCCGGTGGCACCGCCGCGGTCCGGTCGAAATCCGATCCTGCGAAGGCGGATGCTGCGAAGACTCTCAAGTGCCCCGAGTGCGGAACGCCCAACTATCCGACCGAGTGGTACTGCGAGCGGTGCGGCGGGGAGCTGGCGACGATGTAGCCAGCGAAAACGGGCGCCGAGAGGCGCCCGCTTCAATTCTTAATGTCGGAGCTCGCGAGTTACTTCGCTTGAGCCTTCCGCGCCATGCGACTCTTGTGGCGTGCGGCGGTGTTCTTGTGAATCAGCCCCTTGCGGGCGGCGCGATCGAGGAGCGAGACGGCGGGAAGAACATCCTCGCCGGCGGGAGTTGCATGCGCCTTCTTGAGGGCGGTGCGCAGCGCTGAGCGCTGAGCCCGATTGCGGGCCATGGCGGCTCTGGATTTGCGCATGTTCTTCTTCGCGGACGCGATATTCGGCACTGATCTATCTCCAGCTGGTGAGCGGTCGCCGCGATTTGTTTCGCGGTGCATGCAGCCTTTAAGGATAGCCCGGTCGTGAATCGCAGTCAACCATTCCAGCCCTCAGTAGTCCGCAACCCTCTGTCCGCAATACGTTCGCAGTCCGCAGTCAGTCCTCGCGGCAAAAACGTGCACACCTCCCTGGCCCTCCATAGTTTTCACGCCATCATCCCTTCAATAGCCAATTGAGCCAGCTTCAAAACTTCATTCTGATCGCCCCCGTCCTCCTCTTCTCGATGGTGGCGCATGAGTATGCGCACGGCTACGCAGCCAAGAAGAACGGCGATCTCACCGCGTATCAGCTCGGCCGACTCACCTGGAACCCGGCGAAGCACATCGATCCCTTCATGACGATCATCCTGCCGCTGCTTCTCTTTCTCGCCAACGCTCCGATCTTCGGCGGTGCGAAGCCGGTGCCGGTGAATCCCAGGAATTACAGAAACTTCAAGCAGGGAGACATCATCGTTTCGCTCGCCGGAGTGGTGACGAATCTCGTCATCGCCGTACTCTGCGTGCCCCTCTTCATTCTGGTCTATGCCATCGGCTCGCGTGCGGGCGCACTGGCTGCTCCCGCGTCGATCTTTCAGCTGATGCTGCTCTTCGGGATTCAGCTCAACGTTGCGCTCGCTGTCTTCAATCTCATTCCCCTTCCGCCTCTCGACGGATCCCACGTCATGAAGTACCTGCTCCCGCCCGCGTGGAGCCTGAGCTACCAGCGACTCGGCCGATACGGTCTGTTGCTTCTCTTTCTCCTGATCTCATTCGGCAGGCCGCTTCTCATGCTGTGGTTCAAACCGGGTTTCGCGGTGATCGGAGCTCTTCAACGGATCGTCATGCCGTACATCATTCAGAGCCAATGGACGATGTGAACGGGACTGTTCCGCGCGATGGCGAGGTGTTCGTCGTCGAGCTGTCCCAGTTTTCGGGGCCGCTCGATCTGCTCCTGTCGTTGATTCGGGACGAGCAGATCGACATTCAGGACATCCCGGTTGCGCGGATCGCCGAGCAGTTCCTGAAGCGCATCGCGACGCTCGCGCTGGATGAGGCCGCTGACTACCTCGAGATGGCAGCGCGGCTCGTTCGCATCAAGGCGCAGATGCTTCTACCGCGTAGAGAAGGCGAGGAGGCGTGGGACGATCCGCGCGCTGAACTCGTGAGGCGCCTGCTCGAGTACCAGCAGGTCCGGGAGGTCGTGGATATTCTCGAGTGTCGCAGTAACGACCGCAGAAACCGTTTCGCGCGGGCGTATCTCCCTCGCAATCTGTCCTCGCCGGCACCTGCCGCTGCTGCGCTCTCGTTGTCGCTGCCCGAGCTCTTCGCCGCGGTCGATCGTGTTCTGCGCGTTGCCCGGAGACCGATGGTGCACGACGTTGTTCCCCGTGCCCTCGACGTCGATGGCGCAATCGCCACGGTACGGGCTGTGCTCGCTCTTCATGAGCGGGCGCGTTGGGGAGACGTGATCGGTGAGGACGCCGAGCCATGGCAGGTGCTTTCAACTCTTCTTGCGCTTCTCGAGCTCGCCAAGCGAGGCGAGCTCAGAATCGCGCAGTCAAGGCCATTCGCATCAGTCGAGATAACCAGTGATACCCCTAGCGAAGCTGCTTGAGGCGGCGCTGTTCTCCAGCGCGCACCCGGTCGCCCTCTCCGATTTGAAGGCGATGCTGGTCGACAGCGAGACCACGGCCGACGAAGTGACCGCCGCGCTCAATGACCTGCGCCGCCATTACGACGAGGATGAGCACGGCGTCGAGCTGATTGAAGTTGCCGGCGGCTGGCAGATTCTCACGCGTCCC
>JBDTRZ010000066.1:0-17584 GCA_039931395.1 Gemmatimonadales bacterium | reverse complement strand
CAAGGGGACATTTCTACTTTGTTAAGAACGGGGACATTTCTATTTTGGCTGGACAAGGAGTGTTGGAGAAAAGGGCGCATCTGGCTAAATTGAACGGCTATGTTCGAAGACCTCAGCGAAAAGCTGGAAGCGACGTTTGCCCGCCTGCGCGGACGCGGAACACTCTCGGAATCCGACATCAAGGAAGGGCTCCGCGAAGTGCGCCGCGTCCTCCTCGAGGCCGACGTCAATTTCCAGCTCACCCGCGAGTTCCTCGAGCGGGTAGAGAAGAAGGCGATAACCGTCACCGCGTTGTCCGCGGTGTCGCCGGCACAGCAGCTGGTCAAGATCGTCCACGAGGAGCTCGCCAACATGCTGGGCGAGCGGCGCGAGGGGCTCAAGCTGAGCTCGGTCCCGCCGACGGTCGTGATGATGGTCGGACTGCAGGGCTCGGGAAAGACGACAACGGCTGCAAAGCTCGCGCGAAAGCTCAAGGGCGAAGGAAGACCGACGCGACTCGTCGCGGCTGACGTCTATCGCCCGGCGGCAATCGACCAGCTCGAGACACTCGGAAAGCAACTTGATGTGCCGGTCTACGCCGATCGAACGACACAGGACGTCGTCAGGATCGCGAAGGCAGGAATCGAGCAGTCGAAGCGCGACCGCGATCGCGTCGTGATCGTGGATACGGCGGGACGCCTGCAGATAGACGAAGAGATGATGGACGAGCTCCGCCGCCTCAAGGAGGCGCTGCGTCCGACTGAGATTCTCCTCGTCGCTGACGGAATGACGGGTCAGGAAGCGGTCAAGATCGCGCAGGGCTTCGACAACGCCCTCGGCGTCACCGGCGTGATCCTGACGAAGATGGACGGCGATGCACGAGGGGGCGCGGCACTCTCGATCTACGGCGTTCTCAGGAAACCGATCAAGTACATCGGTGTAGGTGAGAAGTCCGACGCGCTCGAGGAATTCCACCCCGACCGAATGGCCGGGCGTATCCTCCAAATGGGAGACGTCGTCTCTCTTGTGGAGAAGGCGCAGGCGGCCTTCGACGAAAACGAAGCGAAGCGGCTCCAGAAGAAGGTGAAGAAGGAGGGGATGGATCTCACCGACTTCCTCAACTCGATGAAGCAGATCGAGAAGATGGGACCGCTCGAGGGCGTGCTGAAGATGTTGCCGGGTGTGAACGCGAAGGCGCTAAGCCAGGCGAAAATGGATCCGAAACGGCTGAGACACGTTGAAGCGATCATCCTCTCGATGACGCCGGAGGAGAGGAAGAATCCTTCGATCATCAACGGCTCGCGCCGGTCGCGGATTGCGAGGGGATGCGGACGATCGATCAGCGATGTGAATCGGCTGCTCGATCAGTTCCGCGAGATGCAGAAGATGATGAAGAAGATGGCGAACCAGGGAGGCGGACGAGTTGGAATGCCGCCCATGCCTGGTATGTTTGGAATGCGGTAGGAGAGCTATCGCGTTCGATGGACCGGGTGCTCGCCGGAAACGCCGGCGCAGCGATGAGCCCGAGAAGCACGAGACCACTCCGATCTGGAGAAGTACCGATGGTAAGAATTCGTCTCCGCCGCGTTGGGCGGAAAAAGGCACCAGTGTACCGCATCGTCGTCGCCGACTCGCAGAGTCCCCGCGACGGCAGATTCATCGAGATCATCGGCCAGTACGCTCCGCGTCAGTCACAGGGTGGTCTCTCGGTCAACGAGGAGCGCGCTTCCTACTGGCTTGGCGTCGGCGCCCAGCCGAGCGACACGGTTCGCTCGCTGCTTCGCCGTGCGGGCGTGCTCAAGAGACGCCACGAGCAGCGCCTGGGAATAGAGCTCAAGGCTGTAGCTGTTCCTCTTCCCGAGCGCAGTGAAGAGGAAGAGACTGCGTTTCAGGCCGATGCCGCCCCGGCGGAGAGCACCGAAGCGTAATGGCTTCGGCTGCATTGGCGATTGTTGGGCTGATTCGCAATGCACAGGGAATCCGCGGCGAGGTAGCGATCGAGCCGCTCACAGATGCGCCGGACGAGGTATTCGCGTCCGGCCGCCATGTTTTTGCGGGCGATGCCGCCGGAAATTCAGGAGGCCAGGAGCGCGTCCTGACCATCGAGAGCGCGCGTCCCTTCAAGGGCGGGATGATGGTGAAGTTCGAAGGGATCTCGGACCGCAATGCGGCCGAGCTGCTTCGCGGCCGCTACCTGTTCTCTCCGTTCGATGAGCTCGCGCTCCCGCGCGACGACGAGGTCTATCTGCACGAGCTGATCGGGATGAAGGTCAAGCTCGACACGGGCGATGAAGCCGGTGAAGTGACTTCCTGGTACGAGCTGCCGCAGGGTCTCACGCTCGAGGTGAAGACGCCAAAGGGAAACGTCCTCGTGCCATACCGTGCAGAGGTCGTCGACCACACCGATTCCGAAGCGCGTGTGATCGTGGTGAAGAGCGAGCTCGGCATCTTCGACTGACAATGCCACTCAGGATAAACGTCGTCACGATTTTCCCGGAATTCTTTGCCGGCCCTCTCGGGCTGAGCATTCCTGCGCGCGCGATGGCTGCTGGCGGTGTGGCCTACAACATCGTCGATCTCAGGGACTTCACTCACGACAAGCACCGAACAGTTGACGATGCCCCGTACGGGGGCGGCGCCGGAATGGTGATGAAGCCCGGGCCTTTTTTTGAAGCGGTGGAATCGCTCGGCACATCTGCGCCGATCGTGCTCCTTTCTCCGAGAGGGAAACTCTTCTCACATGCCGACGCCGTGAGATTCGCTGCGGAATCCGAACTGACGCTCCTGTGCGGGCACTACAAGGACGTCGATCAGCGCGTCGCCGATCATCTCGCCACCGAAGAGATCTCGCTCGGCGATTTCGTCTTGAGCGGAGGCGAGGCGGCAGCGCTGGCGATCATCGATGCGACGGTGCGGCTCATTCCGGGAGCCATGTCCGACCTCGAGAGCGCCCGCACCGATTCATTCTTCGATCGGGGGTTGAGCGCGCCCTCGTACACGCGGCCGCCGGAATTTCGCGGACATGCGGTTCCTGAGGTGCTCCTGTCGGGCGACCATGCCCGCATCGCACGGTGGCGCGACGAGGAGGGCGCGCGGCGAACGAACGAGCGCCGCGACGCCAGCGCATCGTGAATATCTTCGAGCTGCAGAATGTAACCAAGCGGTTCGAGCGGGTGGTCGCGCTCGACTCTGTGACGCTCGCAGTTCCGCGGCGCTCCATCATCGGACTCCTGGGGAGGAATGGCAGCGGCAAGACCACGCTGCTGAGGCATGTCACGGGACTTCATCTCCCGACTTCAGGACGATGCGAGACATTCGGCGTTCGCACCGACAGCCTGGGGCCGCGCGAGCTCTCGCGGCTGGGCATGGTGAGCCAGCGCGACTACTTCATCGACTGGATGCGCATCAAGCAGCTTCTCCGCTATGTCGGAAGCTTCTATCCCATCTGGGACCGCGTGCTGGAGAAGAATCTCGTCGAGAGTCTCGATCTCGATCTGAGCGCTACAGTCGGAACGCTGTCTCCGGGAAATGCGCAGAAGCTCGCGCTCGTTCTCGCCACATGCCATCACCCCGAGCTGCTGCTGCTGGATGAGCCGCTGAGTGACATGGACCCGATCGCTCGCGCGCAGGTCGTGCAGATGCTGCTGGACCGGTTCAACGACGACGACCTGACGATGGTCATCTCCTCGCACATGCTTCAGGACATCGAGGTAATCGTCGAGCGCGTCGTGTGCCTGGACCACGGACGGGTGATCACCGACGCTCCGATCGATGAGCTCCGTCAAAGGTTCGGCGGACTGAGCCTCGAGGCAATCTTTCCGCTCCTTGTCGGAGATGAAACACCGGATGACGACTCCCCGGCCAAGGGAGATGACCTCCGCGAGGCACACGGGTGAAAGCGAGGCCGCTTCTACGCCTGATGTGGAGCCCGCAGGCCGGGTTCCTGGTCCTTCCGCTTGCGCTGGCGGCAGCGTGGCCCGCCGTGAGAAATCATCCGGCCGTCGCAGGCCTGGCCGCAGGCTCGCCGGGAGATCTCTCGTCCGTCGTCTGGGGAGAAGCCGTCAGCTTTGCTGTCGTCGCCGGATTTCTAACGGGACTCATCACACGGGATCTTCTGCAGGCTCCGTTCGCGTTCATAGTTCCGTCGCTCCGAAACCGAATTCTGACGGGGAAGGCGATTGCGGCGGCTCTCATCGCAGTCGTACTCGCGTTCCGCCTGGCCGACCTTTCCGGGCTCGCAATGTCGCCCGCGATTGCGGCATGCACCCTCCTCTTCTTCAGTATCGGCGCGGCGCTCTCGGATCCGGTTTTTCCACGGTCTTTGGTCTGGATCATCGGGGCGCTCCTCGTCATCCCAGTGTGGGAGCCGGGCCACGTCCGCCGGTTTTTCGAGTTTGCTCCGATGATCGGGAGCGTCGCCGCCATCACGGCGACCGCCGTTCTCGTTCGGCGCGAGCTCGACCCAGATACGGCGCGCGAACGTACGATGCATCCGATGCAGCGCGGAAAGACGTCAGTCGACGGACCGGTCGCGTCTACCTGGCGTGCGATGGGGCTCGCGCGCGCATGGAGCGGTTATCCCAGAACGGGGCGGCTTTGGGAGTGGGTGCGGGCGATGCACTACGAGAATTTCGGCGCCCGGCGCTTTCTATGGATCACCAGCGTGCTGTGGGCGGTTGGACTCAACTGCGGGACCGCTTACGCGCTCAAGAATCCCAGTTTCGCAGCGGTGATGGGACTCATGAACCTTTGCATGGGCGGTCACCGGATCACGGGCCGATGGGCCTACCCGATCGCCAGAGAACGCCGCGCACTGGTGCTGTGGCTCGGCAGCCTCGTGGACAGCGTCGCCTACTTCGCGCTTGCAGCTCTCATTCTTCCTCTCATCTATGCGCTTCACCTCCCGCAGGTGATCCTCATCAAGGGAATGACGCCGCGCTACGGCCTTCTCGCTCCGCTCGCGATTGCGTTCATCACCGCGCCCGTGGTCCAGTGGCCGAGAGTGACGAGCAATCTCGCGCCTGCGCAGATGAGCCGGTTCGGTCCGCTATGGCTTCGCGTTTCATTGCGATGCCTGGCAGCGGTGGCGATCACCACCTTTACGCTCGAGTCGCTGTACGTAGTTCGGCACGTCGTGTCGATGACGGCTGCGGTCGCAACGGCAGCAGGGCTCGCGATAGCGTTCCAGCGCTACTACTGGATCAACCTCAAGCATCATTTCGCGGGGAGCGACCTGGCTTAGCAATAGTTTGCAGCCCGGAAACTGGGGCGTTGGGTCAGTTTGAATTGACCCAACGCCGAAACTGGCATTAACGCCGGTCCCCGGTTAATTTCGGATTCTATCCCTTTCCAACCATTGCCGGGCTGTAAACCTTCGCCCCGAGCGTCATATGCATCCATTTATCGAAACCCAGAAAGAGTGGCTCCGCGGCGATGTGCCGCCCTTCCGCGCCGGTGACACGGTCCGCGTCAACGTTCGCGTAAAGGAAGGCGACAAGGAGCGCCTGCAGGCGTTCGAAGGTGTGTGCATCGCACGCCGAGGCTCCGGCGTCAGCGAGACGTTCACTGTCCGCAAGATCTCCAGCGGGATCGGTGTCGAGCGCATCTTCCCCGTGCACAGCCCGATGATCGCGGCAGTCACGGTAGTCCGCCGCGGCCGCGTTCGCCGCGCCAAGCTCTACTACCTGCGCCACCTCACCGGAAAGGCTACGCGCATCAAGGAGCGCAAGGTCCGCGTCCAGGTTCCGGGCGCCGAGGCGTAAGGAAGCCGTCCGCTGACCGCTCGCAGCTCACGCGGATAAGTGCGGACAGGAAGCACCGGGGGCGCGACCGACGAGGGCCCGAGTGGATCCTCCTCAAAGAGTCGCGCCCCTTATCGCGTCAAACGCTGGACGCATATCGAGAGGGACATCCGCAGGGAGAAAGGTCCCTTGCTCGCGGGCGTCGATGAAGTCGGACGTGGCCCCATCGCCGGTCCAGTCGTCGCCTGCGCCGTCGTGATGCCTCCCGACATGCGCGCGATCCGTGGGGTGGACGACTCCAAGGCGCTCACTGCTGTCGAGCGAAGGCGACTGGTTGGGCGCATTCAGGAGCGGGCGCTCGACTGGGCGCTGGGCGCCGCGTCGGTGCATGAGATCGAGCGACTCAACATCTACCAGGCGAGCGTTCTCGCGATGCGCCGTGCATTGGGCCGTCTCACCATCGTGCCCGATCATGTCATCATCGACGGAAAACCGATGCGGACTCTCCCGATTCCGCACACTGCGATCGTGCACGGCGATGCTCGCTGCTTCAGCATTGCGTGTGCGTCGATCGTCGCCAAGGTGACGCGTGACAGGCTGATGGCGCGGCTCGCTCTGCGGTATCCCGCGTACACATGGGAGCGAAACGTCGGATACACGACGCGCGCGCATGTGAGGGGACTCGATTCGCATGGCATCACGCCGCACCACAGAAGGAGCTTTTTCAGGGTGAGCCAGCTCGTTCTCAACTTCGATTCCATCGAAGCTGCCGAGGACCAGCTTGCGGAGCTCCAAGCCGTGATCGTCGAGGAAACATCCGCGATCGCCATGGAAATGGGACTGCCCATCGACTCACCGACGTCACACCTCCCAAGCTGATCCATGGCGCCCAATCCCGTCGTGGGCGTGATAATGGGGTCCCGCTCCGACTGGGAAACGATGCGGCACGCGGTGGAGACTCTCGACGCACTCGGCGTTCCCAACGAAACCAAAATCGTCTCCGCGCATCGAACGCCTGATTTGCTGTTCGAGTACGCGGACACGGCGCAATCGCGCGGACTCAAGGTGATCATTGCGGGCGCCGGCGGCGCAGCCCATCTCCCGGGCATGGTGTCCGCCAAGACCACGCTGCCAGTACTCGGCGTTCCCGTGGAATCGAAGGCTCTGCAGGGAATCGACTCTCTTCTGTCGATCGTTCAGATGCCCGCCGGAATTCCGGTTGGAACCCTCGCCATCGGCAAGCCGGGCGCGATCAACGCAGCGCTTCTCGCCACTGCTATTCTCGCAACTGACGACGAGGAGCTGCGGAAAACTCTCGAAGAGTTCAGGAAGACACAGACACAGGCTGTCCTCGACCAGCCAGATCCCGCCAGCGCCGGGTGATAGTCGGCGTGATGGGAGCCGGCCAGCTCGGGCAGATGCTCGCGCTCGCCGGAAGACGGCTTGGATGCAGCTTCCGCTTTCTCTCGCCCGATCCCGCCGCACCAGCCGGGAAGTTCGCCGAGTTGCTCGTTGCCGATTACGACAATGAGCCCGCCCTCGGACATTTCGCGGAAGGACTCGATGTTGCGACTTACGAATTCGAGAGCATTCCTTCTGCCGCGGTTCGGTTTGTCGCCCAAAGAGTACCTACGTTCCCGCCTCCGATTGCCCTCGAGACCGCGCAGGACCGAGCCAATGAGAAGGAATGCTTCAACCGGCTCGGCATTCCGACAGCGCCTTTCGCTCCGGTCGCGAGCATGCGCGACGTGCGTGAAGCGCTGGATCGCGTCGGTCTTCCCGCCATGCTCAAGTCGAGACGCCTGGGGTACGACGGAAAAGGGCAGGCACTCATTCGCAATCGAGAAGAAATTGCGGGTGCATGGGTCAAGCTCGGAGGTGCTCAGGCGATCGTCGAGTCGTTCGTCAGGTTCACGCGCGAGCTGTCGATCATCGCAGTGAGGTCGCGCACCGGGGAGACTGCATTCTATCCATTGGTCGAGAATCATCACAGCGATGGCATTCTGCGTTTTTCACTTGCTCCGGCTCCGGGAGTGTCGGCGGAAACGCAGGCGATCGCGGAAGCTCACGCGAAGCGAGTGATGGAGAATCTCGAATACGTGGGGGTGCTCGCCATCGAATTCTTCGAGACAGCGGGCGGTCTCGTCGCGAACGAGATGGCGCCGCGGGTTCACAACACCGGCCACTGGACCATCGAGGGCGCTGACACGAGCCAGTTCGAGAATCATCTCCGGGCGATCCTGGGGCTTCCTTTGGGATCGACCGAGATGGGCGGTGCCGCGGGCATGGTGAACCTCATCGGGAACGAGCCGGACCTGCGCCGCATGCGGGAGGTCGATAACGTTCATGTGCACATGTACGGCAAGTCGCCGGCGCCAAGACGCAAGCTCGGCCATGTAACGGTGACCGCGGACGACCTCGACGGTGTACGAAGCAGTGTCGCACAGCTCAGGCATGCGATGGCTCGATAGCAAAGCAACGTGACACGGGAGTAACGAGACGATGCGGACGAGAGTAGTCACGCTATTGATTGCAGGCTTGCTTGGCGCATGTGCCACCCCTTCGCAGCCGGGCTCGGCGGGCGGCGTCAACTCGGTGATTCAGGTCGAGAAGGGGCGGGAATTCGAGATCGGCGTGGGACAGGAGGCGCACGTGCAGGGAACTCCGATCACGATCCGTTTCAGGGGAGTGACCGAAGATTCCCGCTGTCCTTCGGACGTCGTGTGCGTATGGGCTGGAAACGCTGCGGTCAAACTCAGCCTGACCGCCGGCGAAGGCTCGGCCAGCGAGATCAAGGTCAGCACAACGCTGGAGCCAAAGAGCGTTGTTTTTTCGGGCTACCGAATTGCGCTTTCCGGGCTCAAGCCCGCCCCCCTCTCGGGGAAGCCGATCCCGCCGGAAGCCTATGTCGCAACGCTGCTTGTGACACCGCCCTAGGAAGGCCGGAAGAACTTTCGGCCGGGTTCAAACGTTATGGCGGATATGGATGTCTGACCGCCATCTGCAAACAACAACACGAACTCCGATGCCGACAAAAACTTCGATACTCCGCGCTCTAATAGTACTCGCTGCCTTCATTCCTCCTGGCCGAGCCATGGCTCAGAAGGATGACGGCGACTGGATGGACGACTGCCGCCGCGACGGCGGCGACCGATGGAGCCGCCGTGAGGTCTTCTGCGAAGTGCGGGAGACGCGAGTGCGGGCGCCAGGCGGAACGATCACGATGGAAGGCCTCCGCAACGGAGGCGTTTCAGTAACGGGATGGGACCGCGACAGCCTCGTGGTTCGAACCCGAATCCGCGCCACCGCCAGAACGCGCGCCGAGGCCCGCTCGATCGCCGGCCAGATTCGCACGGTCGTGCGGGGGTCTGACGTCATCGTCGACGGTCCTCGCAGCACCGACGACGAACAGTGGTCGGCTTCGCTCTATGCGATGGTGCCGCGCCGCACCGACCTTCGTGTGGGAACGAGAAATGGCCCGGTTTCGGTGGACCAGGTCAGCGGCACTCTCGACCTGCAGACGTCCAACGGACCGCTGAGCCTGCGCGACCTTGGTGGTACGGTCCGCGCTCGCACGACCAACGGGCCTCTCTCCATCTCCCTTGCCGGCTCGAGGTGGAATGGATCAGGCCTGGACGCGCGCACGACCAATGGCCCGCTCACGATCAATGTTCCCGACGGCTATAATGCGCGACTCGAGGCCGGCACGACCAACGGGCCGGTCAATCTGGGATTCCCGATCACCGTAGTGGGGCGCATCACGCGCGACATCGCGACTGATCTCGGATCGGGCGGCGCAACCATCCGCGCGACGACGACGAACGGTCCCCTGACCATTCGCCGCAAGTAAGCCGCTTCAAACCAAAAAGGCGTCAGGACGATCTGACTGCACGAGCGGAATTTGACGAGAGTCACCGGTACGAAGCGGTGCTGATGCAGTCATCGGCGCCGCCCGACGATACGGCTGACGTCGCACTGGCCGCGGGAGGAGACCGCCGCGCGTTCGAGCGGCTGTACAGGTCGCACGTGAACCGGGTGTTCTCGCTCTGTACGCGGATGTGCGGAAGCAAGGTACGAGGAGAGGAATTGACGCAGGACGTATTCGTGAGGGCGTGGGAAAAGCTGCCGCAGTTCAGGGGTGACGCGCTGTTCTCGACATGGATACACAGAGTGGCAGTGAACATCGTTCTCACCGATCGAAAGAACGAGGCGCGAAACAGGAAGCGCATGATCGAGGACGAAACAGAGTCCGGAGAGACGCCGCTGCAGAAGGCGTCCGTCACTCCGGGGTACGGAGACAGGATGGACATAACGGCGGCGCTGAAAGGGCTGCCGCGCGGGGCGAGGCAGATCTTCGTTCTGCACGATATAGAGGGATACAAGCATGAAGAGATCGCGGAGATGTGTGGCATCACTTCCGGCGGAAGCAAGGCGCAGCTGCATCGGGCGCGACTCCTGTTACGCGAGGCACTGACACGATGACCCAGAACCTGAATTGTGCGGCGTGCGACGAGCTTTTCCCCGAGTACTTCGAGGGAGAGCTGGACGCGCCGCGACGCGCGATGGTCGAAGCGCACGCTCAGGTCTGCGCGAGATGCCAGGGCTTCATTCGGGACATCACCGGAATCAGCGACGAGGCGGCGTCATTGCCCGAGCTGGCTCCCTCGCGTGATCTGTGGCAGGGAATCGAGGCGAGAATTCAGCCTGAGGTCGTGCCGATCGGCGAGCGCCACCGGGCGGCGGGATGGTCGCGGAGAATGCTGTCGCTTGCGGCAGCCGCTCTCATCGTCGTGTCGTCGAGCGTCACGTATTTCGCCACCCGCTCACTGGGTGATCGTTCGGCGCCCGTACGTGTCGTCGAGGCCCCGCGCGACGTTCCGATCGTCGGCACCGGCGACGAGATCGGCAGCGGGCGGACAACTGCAAGTCCTGAGTCTCAGAACGGCACGGCGGGCGCGGGCAGTCCGAACGCAGGATCTGCCGCGGGCGCGGGAGCTCCCACACGCAGCGCGCCCACGCAGTCTGCACCGAATGTCGGTCGCAGCGTCGAGCGCGCTGCAGCACCCAGGACTTCACTCGCGTCGGCGGCAAAGCCCGCCGCCACCAGCGCGTCAGAGCTTGCACTCGCTCCCGAGATCGCTCGCCTGCAGCAGACGCTCAAGCTGCGTCGCAGCCAGCTCGATCCGACGACAGTCCAGGTCGTCGAAGACAACCTGAAGGTCATCGACGTCGCAGTGAAGCAGGCGCGCGCCGCTCTGGCTCGGGACCCTGCGAGCGGATTCCTGACGGAGCAGCTGGACAACGCGCTTCAGAAGAAAATCGAACTACTGAGGACGGTGGCGATGCTGCCGTCGAGGTCTTGAGGGATTTGAGGGTGACAACAACAGGAATGAAAGTGCGCGCGGTTTCCATCGCCGCTGCAATGCTCGCTCTGGCAGGCGTCGCCGGCGCGCAGGACTTCAGCTCGCCCCAGCGCATCGATACCACCGTGTCGCTCGAGCGCGGAGGGACGGTGTCTGTCTCCGTCTATTCCGGGCGCGTGACGGTCGTCGGCGGGCAGGGCTCCAATGTCCGAATCCGTGGAAGGGTTGAGCGTGGCGAGCTGCAGCTGAGTGCCCGAACGGGCAGTGTGAACATCAGCACGGAGCCTGAGGGGCCACACGGAGGCAACGCGGAATTCGACATCACCGTGCCCATCGGCACGCGCGTCGTCCTCGAAGGATTCTCGGCGCCGTTGTCCGTTCGAGGTGTGAAGGGCGCCGCGAAGGTCGAAAGCCTGAGCGGCGGCATCCAGGTCGCCGACGCGGCGGGGCAGGTCATCGTGTCCACGGTGTCGGGGAACATCGCGGTCAGCAAGGTCGACGGTGACGTGCGCGCAGATGCCGTCAGCGGGCGGCTCGATATCACCGATGTCGACGGCAACATCGACGGCGAGTCGGTGAGTGGAGGGGTCGCGATTGTCGGCGCGAGATCGAAGTCCGTCCGCGCAGAGACAGTGAGCGGCTCCGTGGGGTACAGCGGGACATTCGATCCTGCCGGGAACTACACGTTCAAGACGCATGCGGGTCGCATCAGGCTCGGTATGCCGGCTGACGCGGGAGCCACGGTCAGCCTGCAGACGTTCAGCGGCAACGTGGACAGTGATTTTCCAGTGACGCTCGAGTCCGGGAGACAACGAATGGGACACGAGAGCAAGTTCGAGTTCCGCATCGGCAATGGCCGCTCTCGAATCGTGGCCGAGACGTTCAGCGGTGACATCAGGATTCAACGCGGCACAGACCGTGACAACCGGGAGCCATGAAATGAGAAAAGCCCTGGGCCTGCTGGCTCTTGCGATCGCGACGACCGCACCTTCTGTCGCCCGCAGTCAGGATCTCGGACGCAACTCCGAGACGTGGACGTGGGACGGGCGCGTCGAAAGCGGGCGGTGGTTTCGTCTATCGAGCGTGAACGGGCCTGTGACCGTCGAGCCGAGCCTGGATAACAGGGTGCATGTGCGCGCGGAGAAAGTCGTGCGCCGCGGCAATCTCTCTGACGTGGCGTTCCAGGTGGTGCAGAGCGGCGGCGACGTGCGCGTGTGCGCTCTGTGGCGTCGCGACGTCTGTGACGAGGACGGCCTTCATTCCAGGCGCAGGGACAATGACGACGACGACAACGACCGTCGAGACGTCCAGGTGCGGTTCATCGTGAAGGTACCGAGCGGCGTGCGACTGAGCGCCGGCACCGTGAACGGCGAGATGCGCGTCCGTGATCTTTCGTCCGACGTGCGCGCGAGCACTGTCAACGGACGTGTCGAAGTTCGGAATGTCGGCGGCGAAGTTCGCGCCACGACAGTGAACGGCAGCGTCGATGTGACGACGCGGAACGGTCCGGTCAACGCCAGCACCGTGAACGGAAACGTCGCAGCGCGGATGAGTGCGCTATCGCGCGACGGCGAGATGAGCTTCAACACTGTAAACGGCAGTGTGACGGTGGAGACTCCCGCTTCGCTCGACGCCGACGTGTCTCTCAACACGATGCACGGCTCCCTCGTCAGCGATTACCCGCTCCAGCTTTCCGGGCGCTTCGGTCCCCGGCATGCTGAAGGCACTGTCGGACGAGGCGGCCGAAGGATCAAGATGAGCACGGTGAATGGAAGCGTGGAGCTGAGAAAGGCGCGATGACCGCCTGATCGTCAGGCGAAAACAGGGGCGCCTTCGGGCGCACCGCCCGGACCCCATTCCGGCATATTCCCGTGGCATGGAATTCAAGGATATGTTCTCGGGCCGTGCGGCGATTTACTCGCAGTTTCGCCCGCATTATCCCGCAGCGCTTTTCGAATGGATTGCTGGTCTTACCAGTCAACGCCATTTGGCCTGGGACTGCGCGACGGGAAACGGACAGGCCGCGCTCGGGCTCGCGAATCACTTCGAGCATGTGGTCGCGACAGATGCAAGCGAGCGCCAGATTCGCGAGGCAAAGCCGCACCCCTCCATCGAGTATCGAGTTGCGACAGCGTACGCGAGCGGCCTGCCCGACGGCTCAGCTGATCTGGTCACTGCCGCGCAGGCGATTCACTGGCTTGACTACGCGTCGTTCTATGACGAGGTGAAAAGAGTCCTCGCACCAGGCGGCGCATTCGCAATCTGGGGTTACGGCGACCCGATGCTGGACGATGAGTCACTCGAGCGGATCGTCCACGACTATAACCGGGGCACCATCGAGGACTACTGGCGCCCTGAAAGAAACGTCATCCTCGACGGCTACCGAACTATTCCATTTCCATTCGACGAAGTGGAGTCACCGGAGATGATGATGGAATGCCGATGGACTCTGGCCGAGCTCGCCGGGTACATACGGACCTGGTCGGCCACTGCGGCGTACGCAGCCGCGCATGGCTTCGATCCAGTTTTGCTCGTGGAAGCGGGTCTCGCCGAACACTGGGGGCCGCCGCTGGAGCGGCATCTTGTTCGATGGCCGCTGCACATTCGCGCAGGGCTGATACGAACCAGTTAGTCATGGTTCGTATCAGCGCTCGATCGATCCTACTTCGTTGTGCCTGAAGTCTCGGGTAACAGGAGGAACCTCGCGTAATTCGCAGTATTGAAGTAGGTCTTCGCCGCCTGCTGTATCATCGACGGCGTAAGTCCCTTCACCATCGCGTCGTACGGCGGGCCGAGTCCGCCTAGATCCTCGCCCGCCTGGTCGCGTGCGGCGATGTTGCCGATCCAGTAAGCGTTGGTCTTCACCTCCACCTCGCGCGAGCGAAGAATCTCTTCCTTGACCTTCTCGACGTCGGCCGCCGCGACAGGCTGTGACTTCAGACTGTCGATCAGCGAGAACACGGCCTTCGACAGCGTCTCGACGTTTTCCGGCGACGACCCAAACGTGACCTGCACCGAGTACTGCTGTCGCGGCTCGCGCGAGCATGATCCGCCGACGTTCGGACTGTAAGTCCCGCCCAGCTTTTCGCGCAGAGTCTCGTTGAGCCGTGTCTGCGTCAGAGTCGTCAGCGCTCGCAGAACGAACCGGTTCTGAGGCGTGTAGGTGCACGGACCCGTGAACGCGAGGATCGTCGTGGCCTTGGGCTCGGTTCCCTTGCGCACGATTTTCTCGACGACGCCCTTTGGAGGAGCGATGCCGACGTCACGCGCCTTCTCGACGCGGCCGGTGTTCGGCAGTGAAGCGAGGTACGTCTCGACTAGCGGCTTGATGGCGACGGTGTCCACGTTGCCGACGAGCAGGAAGGTGAAATCGCTGGCGTTGGCGAAGCGATCCTTGTAGAACGCGAGCGCCTTCTGCGCATTCACTTCATTGAACACGTCGAGGGTGAGCGGGCGCGCGCGGAATGCGTGCTGTGACATCGTGACCTGCACCGAATCCGAGAAGACTGCGTCCGGTGAGAGACCACGATTGGCAAGAACCGTCGCTGCCTGTCCACGGAACGTCGTGAACACCACCGTGTCGAGCCGTGGTGCCGTCACGGTGAGATAAGCCAGCTGGAACATCGTCTCGATGTCTTTCAGCGAGCTGCGTCCCGACAGTCCTTCGGTCGTCTCGCCGATACTCGGCGAAACAGCCGCCGCCTTGCCCGCCAGTTTCTTGCCGAGTTCGATGCGGCTGAAGCTGCCTACTCCGCCAAGCTGCATCACCTGCGACGCGAGCGCCGAGGAGATGTAGTCGGGGTCCGCAGCAAGAGATGTCCCGCCGGGGCTGTAGGCCGAAAAAAGAACTTCGTCCGCCTTGAAGTCGGTGGGCTTGATGATGACGCGGGCGCCGTTGGAAAGCTTCCACTCGACGGCTCCGATGCTCGGGATCGGAGTGGACGAAACAATCTTGCCCGCGGCGGGTGCTTTCTCAACGAGCTTGTCAGCCGAGACGTTCTCTGTCCACGCGACGATGGACGCCTTGGTGGCTTTGTCGAAAGCGGCGAGAATGCCGGCCTTGGTGGGCTGCGGAACACCATCCTTGATCGGCGTCTGCGAGATGATGACCCGGTTCTCGTCGGTGATCCACCGTTTCGCCAGGTTGTTCACATCGGCGAGACTGATCGTCGGCAGAAGCTCCTGAGCGAGCTTGTACTCGTACTCTATTCCGGGTATGGCTTCACCCTCGAGATAGTTGCCGATGTACTCCTCGACGAACGATCCCGACTGAGTCTTGTCGCGCTCGGCGTACGATCTCTCGTATGACCGCAGGATGTTCTGCTTCACGCGGTCGAGCTCGGACTGAAGGAACCCGAACTGGTCCACGCGACGCGCTTCGGTGAGCAGCGCCTCCGCAGCGCGCTCGACTCCGCCGTCCTTGACGTTGGCGGCGAGTGTGAACGCTTCGGCGCTGCGCGCGAACAATCCCTGATTCGATGCGCCGGCGGCGAGAAACGGCGCGTCCGGCTTCTCGCTGATCTCGGAGAAGCGGCTGTTGAGCATCGTGAGATAGAGACGCTCCATCAACATGGTCCGGTAGTCGTCGACAGTCTTCACGCTCGTCGCTCGATGCTTGTAGATGAGGTTCACGCTCGAGTTCGTCGCTTCCTTGTCGCTCGCAATCGCCACGAGCGGCTCGGTGTTACCGGGGACGTCGTACATCGTGCGCAGTGCCGGGTTGACGGCGCGCGGGATCCTCGAGAAATGCTCCTTGATCTTGGCCTCGAACACCGCGGGGTCGAAGTCGCCGACGGCGATCACCGCCATGAGGTCTGGTCGATACCAGGTCTCATAGAAGTTGCGGAGCTTGGCCGGAGTGGCGGCCATGATGCTGGCTTCCGTTCCGATTGGCAGACGATCCGCGTAGCGTGATCCCTTGAATGCAATGGGCAGCCATTGCCGGAGCATTCTCTCTCCAGCGCCTTTGTTGCCGCGCCACTCCTCGCGGACTACGCCGCGCTCGTTGGCGACTTCAGTCGGATCGAACGTCTGGCCATGCGCCCAGTCCTCGAGAATCGTGAACGCCTGCTCGACAATGCGCGCGGTGTCTGTCGGAATCGGGAGGATGTAAACCGTCTCGTCGAAGCTGGTGAAGGCGTTGAGGTCTGCGCCGAAGCGAACGCCGATCGACTCGAGGTACTTGATGAGATCGTTCTTGGCGAAATGCCTGGTGCCGTTGAACGCAGTGTGCTCGACGAAGTGCGCGAGCCCGAGCTTGTCGGGCGTCTCGAGAATCGAGCCGGCGTTCACGACCAGCCGGAGCTCGGCCCGCTTTTCGGGGCGCACGTTCTGGCGGATGTAGTAGTGAAGTCCGTTGGGCAGTGTGCCGATGCGGACCTTGGGATCCACCGGCAGCTTCGTCGAAAGCGGCGTCACCGCTGCCGGGGCGGTTGCGGGCTGCTGTGCAATCGCGGGGACCGCGAGCGCCAGCGCGGATAACAGGAGTGCTCTGATTGACATTATTGGATGGAGTTGGGGGCGGCCGTTTCTGGTCTGCCGCTGGGGACATGCAATATCCATTCATACACCGGAAAATCCCAACAGGATCGCGGCGTGGGGTGTAAGAATCTGGTAGGAAACGCCGGGCCCGCCCGGGGGGTGTTGCCGAGCTTCTAGGCCCGCTTCTCGACGACGATCGTGTAGTGGCCGACGAGTGCCGCGATCGTGCCGATCGCGATCCAGATCGGGATGAGGACCACGCCGACGATTCCGATCGTGAGCGGAATCTCCATCAGCGATTTCCCAGCCTCGTTCTTGATGGTGATCTTGCGCGCGTTTCCTTCGCGCACGATCTGCTTGACCTTGTTGAGGAGCTGGTCGGAGCTCACCTTGTGCTCTTCGGTTTTGGCGGATGAATCGGAGCTTGTAGTCGTCATTGGGAGATTGTTTGGGTTCGACATCCGACCGTACGGTAAAGGGTGCGCGAAAGTGACACCGATCCTTTAAGTTAGGGACCGTGGCACGACCCGGTAGCTCAGCTGGTAGAGCAACGGACTTTTAATCCGTAGGTCGCGGGTTCGAGACCCGCCCGGGTCATTTCAGCTCCTACATGCCTTCTACGATCGCTTTGAATCGCGGCGTCTCGCGAAGAGAGTAGAAGTCTGGGTCGTGCACCAGCCAATCCTTGTGCCCGTAGCCTTTATCGACTGCGTGCTCAAGCGACGCCAGCGCCTCCTCGGTGCGTCCCAATACGGCGTAGGCGCAGGCAACGTTGTATAGAAGCTGCGGATCGTCCGGATCTATCGCCACGGACGTCTTCATGAATTCGATCGCCCTCTCTGTCTGGTTCAGCCCAACGAGTAACCCCGCGCCGAGATTCCAGGCACGCGCGTCGTCTGGATTCAGTTCCAGTCGATCCTCTATGAGCATCAGCGCGCGGCGGTTCGCCGCATCGCACTCGGCGATCTGGCCAAGAGACTTGTGGGCCTGGCCGAGAAAACAGATCGCCTGAAAGTCGTC
>JBDTRZ010000065.1:0-17771 GCA_039931395.1 Gemmatimonadales bacterium | reverse complement strand
CCTGATCCAGAGTCAGGCGTGTTGCCAGTTACACCAAGGGGCAAAAAACTGCCTCTTTGTGAACCGGGAGGCAGTCTTTCCAAAGTAGTCGGTCACGGGACGCAGTTCAATCGCGGGGTTCCACTCCGCACTCGAGGGGTAGAACTTTCCTCCCTCTTGCTACCCACTAAAGCCCGGGCCATGCCGCCTGTCCATTCATATAGTAGTCTCCGCGTCGCCATGCTGGCCCTCGTCAGCATCGCGACATCCGCATGCCGCGACGTCGGCCCCGCGTTCGGACCCACAATACCGACCGCTCGCAGCAACGCCGAGCAGCTCTTCGGAGGGATCGCGCAGCGCTTCACCAACGTCGAGCGGAACCCGAAGTTCCGCATCGCACGCGGCAAGCTCGGCAAGAACGCTCTCACACCATCGGCGATCTACAACGACACGTCGGTGTGGACCGCGATGAGCTCCGACGGCACGCGCACCGTAACCATCGAAGGCGAGTTCGTAAACAACCGCTATCTCCTCTCGGCGAAGCCTTCGACAAGCCCGCCCGACGAGCCAGGCGACTCGCGACACCTCATTGTCCTTAGAAAGATCAAGAACGACGAGTTCGAATGGCTCACCAACGTCGACATCGGTGCCGGCAACATCTCCGCGAACGACATGAAGAACGTCGTGTCGGCGCTCATGAAATCCGCGGAACATCGCACGCCGGCCGCGATTCGCGCCGACTATCGCGAGAGCTTCCCCCGAACCACTGCCGCACTCGGACGACTCTTCACACTCGACTCGCTGCGTGTCACCAACGATGCCGACGGCGCGACGACGATCCTTCTCGGCGTTCGCCTCGATCCGAAGCGACTTCGCACAACCATGCCGGCTTTCGCTGAGTACCTCGAGAAGTACTCGACAGCATCGAAGTACAAGTCAGTCGTGATGGACAAGAGCGGAGTGCGGTGGATCGAGCTCGCCGGCGCAGACAACTTCCTCACGTTCAAGCTGCGCTCGATCAACGGCCACTTCGCGCCACTGTCAGGCCCGCTTCGCCAGATTCCCGACGACCTGCTGATCGACTCCGAGTTCACGACGAAGATTCTCATCTTCCATGTGGGATTCAGAAAACTCGTCGGCAACGTGACTGTGATCGACGGACAGCACGAGCGCGGGTGGTTCATCCGCTACACGAAGGAGCCCGACTGGAAGCTGCCGCCCGCCGTCGGCTACCTGATCAAGACTCCTCTTCGGCGTCCGTTCATGGGCGCGGGCGGGATGTTCCGCCTCGCGCTGCTCGACACTCCAGGACGGCAGAGCATCATCGGACGCCGAACATCAGCGGCAGTTCAGGAGAGCGCGATCCTCAGATTCCTGAACCGCCTCAGCGGTACCGCTATGGGCGACTTCGTCGGAAAGGCTGAGACCGAGGAGAACCGGTTCAGCGCCGAGGCCTTTCATGCGATGCGGCTCGATGCGAGGGCCCTCATCCAGTAGCCGGCCTTATTACTCGGGCCCCTCGTCCATCCCCGGAGCATCCACCGGACGACTCCTCGCCTCCGCCTCTCTCTCGCCTCTCGGCCGCGACTGCTGCGCCCGGTTGTACCAGCCCTCCAATGTCTGCGCCGCCCGGTTTCGCCCACCCAGCCCGAACGACAGCCCGACCGCGAGAGCCAACGCCCCGACGAACCCCATGAAGAGCGTGTTGATCAGCTCCTGAGCTATGCCGAGCTGGTTGATCGCGATCACAATCCCGAACGCCCACACCGAAGTCCGCGCGACATTCGCGAGAAGGTTCGGATTGGTGAACCCGGCGTCGGATGTCGAAGCCCGCACGATGTCCGCCAGCGCATTCGCGAGAACGCCGGCGATGAAGAGGATCGCGAGCGCAACGATGAGGTTCGGCAGCCACAGCAGAAGCTGGCGGAGCACATCGGAAACAGCCGGGAGTCCGAGGGTGTCGAACGCCACGAGCAGCACGACGATCCGCACGATCCACTTCACGAGCCCAGCCACAATCTCGGCCGGAGTCATGCCCGTCCCCAGGCGGTGCATGAACCCACCGATGCCAGTTCGTTGTACGATCTCGTCGAACCGAATCGCCCGCAGCACTCCGGTCACCGCTTTCGCGAGCAGGCTTGCGAGGAACCAGCCGATCGCGACGATGACGATGAAGCCGAGGATCCGGGGGATCGCGTTGAGGATCATGGTCATCGCGTCGCGGAGCGAATCCACGAAAGTCTCGCTCATCGAGCGGCGCGGTATCGGCGGCGGATAGAGGGTCGTGTCCTGCATCGAGATCTCCTGCCGGAAGGGAAGTCGAGGGAGGCTGCTGCGCCGAATGATATGCACGGGCCGCGCCAATTCCCTGAAACGGAAAAGCCGCCGGAATCCTCAACGGATTCGGCGGCTATCAGCTGCGGCCCTGGGCCGCGAATCGTGCCACGCGCGCCGTCATTGGAACTCTACGTCCTACCGAACGGCGGCGGGCAGCTATTCTATTGACCTTCTACACCTCAATACGCAACAAGTGCGAAGCTTGATTCAATGGAGCTGAGGGGGATCGAACCCCTGACCTCTGCAGTGCGATTGCAGCGCTCTCCCAGCTGAGCTACAGCCCCGCGCGAGTGCGCGACAAAGCTGTACAATCCTCTGAGAAGAGGCAACCCGTCGCACCGGGTCCTAAACACCGAAGCCCCGCTGTAAAGCTTGGCGGGGCTTCAGACTCCTTCTAATCTAGCAAAAGGCGCCCCTATGTCAAGAGAAATCGGCCTCAAACCGCACATTCGCCCGACTGTAAGTCCTTGCCTGGAAACACGATAACCCTCCACCCGCCGTCCGGAAGGCCCTCGTTAAACTCCCCGGTGGCGCCTTGCTGTCACATTCCCGCTGGAGCCGGCTGGCTGGACGGCGGAACCATCCCCTTCACGCGCAGATACGTCACGATGTTGCCATAGTGCTCGCTATCGTGCGTGGCGTTCATGATCAAGGCGTACATCCTGGTGCGATCCTGGCCGAACAGCTTCGTCATCCCGGCCCCCGCAGCGGCATCGGTCTGTGCATAGGCCCGCGCGCAGTAAGCATTGGATGCCTTGATGGCCGCGACGAGCCCTGCCTTCGTCGTCACGTTCTTCTCGATGTCGTCTTCACCCTTCTGAGCTTCGCCGAGAGCAGCCGAGCAGATCATGTTCTGGGCTCCGGCCACGTGTCCTATGAGCTGGCCGAATGTCCGCACTGTCGCAACGGGGCGGAATGAGTAATCGGCCTCGGCCATTTGCTCCGCGGCCTTCGCGATGTACCCCGACATCGCGTTCCACATGTCGCGCGCGCCGGTCACGGCGGGATCGGGCGAGGGGGCGGCTTCGGGCCGCGCCATCTGCGCGAATGCGGGTGTTGCAGTCAGGGCAAGAAACAGCATTGCGAATCTCTTCATGGGTACCTCGGATTTTGAGCGTGGGGTGACCTTTCGGGTCCCATAACTTGCACCCCCGGACGTGAACCGCACCAGCCTGCCCCACAGTAGCGGCGCGCCGGATACCTTTCCTGTCGCTTCCCCATACTTACGCATTCAGCCGCAACGAACCATGCAGAGACGCTCATACTCTCTTTTCGCCGCATTTGCGGCGTTTCTTTCCGCTACCGCACAGGGCTGCGCTCCAGCTCGCTCGACCAGCCCTGTTACCGCGCCGAGCGGCGATGAGCGCTCATACAGTGGTCCGCCAACCACGGCCGCGATAACTCCTGGCGACCTGAAGACCCGCCTCTTTGTCTTCGCCGACGACTCGATGCGCGGCCGCGCGGCAGGAACAGCCGACAACCTACGCGGCACGGCGTACATCGAGCGAGAGGTGCGCCGGCTTGGACTTGAGCCGGCGGGTGACAGCGGGACTTACTTCCAGAACGTACCGCTCACGACGCGGGCAATTTCCACCGATTCGGAGGTGACGATCGACGGGCAGAGGTTTGCCCTCGCCACTGGCTTCCTGCCCCGCGACAATGGAGCTGGCATGCGCGCGATCGAGGGTGCCACTGCCGTCTACGGTGGATCATGGGAAGAGCCCGCGAAACTGATCGACCCCGGAGCTGCTGCCGGCAAGGTCGTCGTCATCACGGTGCCGAAAGGATGGGCAGTTCCACGAAACACGCTCAACGCGCATTTTTCCACCGCAGCCGCCATTGCGATCGCCTCCCTCGACAGGATCCAGCAAGCCAATCTCACTGAGCTGCTCGCAGAAGCCCCAGTCAGATTGAGAAGAGATGCCGCTCCGTCACCGGCGACCCCCGCCTTCATGTATGTCTCCGACGCACTGGCGAAGTCGATGTTCGGAGGAGCGGCGCCTGCTGCACTCGCCATGGGTACAGCGGGACGTCAGGTGCATGGAAAGCTCGGGTACGAGGCACGGTTGCTCCCCGCGCGCAACGTGGTTGCGATTCTTCGCGGGAGCGATCCCAGCCATCGCGGACAATACGTCGCATTGGGCGCGCACAACGATCACATCCGGGTAGCACCGAAGCCGGTCGATCACGATTCACTGCGCGCTTTCAACGCGGTGGTGCGACCCGAGGGCGCCGAAAGCCCTGAACCTGCTGTGATAACCCAGGCTCAGCGTGTACAGATCCGCGCCATTCTCGACAGCCTTCGTCGATTGCGTCCTCCGCGCGCCGACTCGATCAACAATGGAGCGGACGACGACGGCACCGGATCGATGGGCGTTCTCGAGATCGCAGAGTCATTCGTCAAAGCGAAGGTCCGCCCCAGGCGTTCCCTGCTCTTCGTCTGGCACACGGGCGAGGAGCTCGGCCTGCTCGGCTCATCGTACTTCACCGATCACACGACGGTGCCGCGGGATTCGATAGTCACACAGCTCAACATCGACATGATCGGTCGCGGGACCGCGACCGACATGGCGAACATAAAGAACGGCAGGCCTGTCTTCGGCAGTCCAACGTATGTCGAAGTGATAGGCTCGCGGCGACTCAGTACACAGCTCGGCGACCTGATCGAGGAAGTGAACCGCAAGCAGAGCACTCCTCTCTCCTTCGACTACGACCTCGACGCCAACGGGGAGGAACACCAGTACTACTGTCGCAGCGATCACTACATGTACGCGCGCTACGGAATCCCGATCACCTTCTTCTTCACAGGCGTACATCGGGATTACCACCAGGTGACCGACGAGCCGCAGTACATCGACTACCCGCACTACGCGCGCATCGTGAACCTGGTGCGAGACATTGCGCAGCGCGTTGCCGACCTCGACCACCGTCCCCTGGTGGACAAGCCGAAGCCGAACCCGAGGGGCTCGTGCGTTCAATAGCTCAGCTTCCGGTATAGCACCGAATGTCGCTCACCGTCCGCTTCCTCGGCACGTCAGCTTCGCGTCCCACCGTGGAGCGGAACGTGACCGCGATCACGATCGTGCGCGAAGGCGAGACTCTGCTGTTCGATTGCGGAGAGGGAACGCAGCGACAGATGATGCGATACGGAACGTCGTTCTCGCTCGCAGACATCTTCTTCACGCACATGCACGCTGACCACATGCTCGGCGTCATCGGACTGTTTCGGACACTCGCGCTGCAGGGCAGGACCGAGCCGATGCGTCTGTGGGGGCCGCAGGGAGCTGCGGCTCTCTTGCGGCAGGCGATCGCGCTTGGCAGCGACAAGCAGCCCTTTCCGCTTGAGATCAATGAGGTCGCGCCCGATACTCCGATAGCGCGGAAGGGTTACTCGATTCTTCCCTACGCCGTCGACCACAAGGACAAGCTCGCCCTGGGATACGCGCTCGTCGAAGACACGCGGCTAGGCCGATTCAATCCCGACAAGGCGAGGGAGATTGGAATTCCGGAGGGTCCGGCGTGGGGCAGGATCCACAAGGGCCAGCCGGTGACACTCGAGGACGGTCGCGTGATTCAGCCTTCGGAGCTCGTAGGGCCCTCGCGGGTTGGAAGGCGCATCGTGTTCACGGGCGATTCGCGTCCCGCTGAATCGACCGTCAACGCGGCAAAGGGTGCTGACCTCCTCATTCACGAGGCGACATTCGCCGACGATGAGCACCCGCGCGCGCTCGAGACGGGGCATGCCACCGCGCGTGAAGCGGCGACGGTTGCTGCACAGGCCGGAGTGAAGCAGCTCGTGCTCACGCATCTCTCCGCGCGCTACTCGCTCAACGCTTCCGAGCTGCTCCAGCAGGCGAGAGAAGTGTTTCCGAACACTGTCGTTGCGCGCGACGGCGCCGAGATCGAGGTGGAGTTTCCGCCCGAGGAGTGATCAGCACAGCGGGTCGTCCTCGTTGCGCGCGCGGTCGTCAGCGTTCCAACCCAGCTCCTCGGACGCGACAGGGCGGAAGATCAAGTCGATCGCCAGCCACAATGTCTTGGCGAATGGATACGCGAGAAGCACTCCGGCCGAGAGGACGATGGCGCCGATCCACTGAATCGCTTCCCACGGGGGATTCGGCCACGTTACGAGCAGCACAATGAGGAAGCCCACCGCGAAAACTGACTCCATCACCATCAGCATGATCATGTACGCGCCGAGGAAGTAGTCTCCTTCCTCGCGATGCAGGTGGAGCTTACAGCGCGGGCATCTCTCCTTGAGCCGAAACCACGAAGCGAGGACTCCCCGCGCGCCACAGTGCGGACAGCGTAGTGTCAGCGCGCGCCAGATCATCTTCGAGACGACGCGAAGCGTCATCTCGGGGCGCTTGACCGGCGACACGAGAGATCATCCGTTCCAGCTGGTGACTCCAGACAGTGGATTCGCGCCCGGAGTGATCGACATCGACCGGCGAAAGAGATCCGCCAGGACTTCGTCGCTCAACGTCTTCATGACTGCGTCCGCGGAGACTCGCGACGTGACGCTTCTCGCTTCGGGACCGTGCCACTGATGCCAGGAGTACCTGTCGAGCCCTGACGTCTTTCCGCCCGGATGCAGGAAGACCACCATCACGTTGCTCGCGGTCGGCATTCTCACTTCAACGCCCCAGCGCGTCCCGTCCGGCCCCTTGAATACTCGCATCATCCTGTTGATCAGTGTTTGTGCAGCAAAGGCAGCGGCTGCCGTCCGGCAAATCCCGCGTCTTCCTCGTGCCAGTACTGTACCGAGTCTTCACCCAGCTGCCAGCAGAGCAGCACGGGTTTTTCGTCGATCTCTCCGGGAAAATCTACAAGCCCCGTGTCGAATCCCTTCATCTGCACGCCGAGCTGCCTTATCTCGGTTAGATATCCATCGATGTCGCGGGCAAGCTCGAGGGCTTCGCTCTCGAGCCGGTCGGCCTGTTCGTTGGGCTCGCCGAGCTTCCGATTGGCGGCAACTTCCTCGTATTCGCGCACCTTCTCCTGCCACCGCCAGTAGTCGCGCACGGTGTCACTCACTATCCGCCGAACGAGAGGAAGTGTTCGGTTTGCGTCGTCGACGGTGAAAATGGTGCGCATGCGCGTACTCTGCGCACGCGCCGGGCCGGGGTCAAGCCTGCGACAGAGCTGCCTCTTCTGAAGTTCTCTCTTCGAGACGGCGCTGGCGGCGTGCCTTCGCCGCCTCGTACCGGCGGACCTCCTCCTCGGTCTCCGGGATCAGCTTCGGGACCTCCACCGGCCGGCCATTGCGGTCGATCGCGACGAACGTGAGGTAGCAGGAGTTCGTGTGACGCCGGATGCCGGTCTGTAGGTTCTCGGCCTCGACCCGCACGCCTACTTCCATCGAAGTCCGGCCGACGAAGTTGACGCTGCACTTCATGATCACCAGGTCGCCGACGTGAATCGGCTCGCGAAAATCCACCCGGTCCACCGACACAGTCACGCAGTTCATCCGCGCATGCCGGATTGCGGACACGGCCGATGCCGTATCCATCATCGCCAGTATCACTCCGCCGAAGACGTGATCGAGATTGTTGGAGTGGTGCGGCATCATGAGCTGCGACGTCTCGTGCTGCGTCTCCCGCACCGTGCGGGAGATTGACGAAGAGCTCACTGCGCCGTTGCGGTAGCGCGATGTCCGGACAGCCGACTCGCGCGCGCGAGCCGCGGTGAATGCCTGGTCGGCGAGGCCGTGCGCCGCACGAGCTGTGTGTCGAACTCGTCCGCCCTCGCGTCCTCGAACGCTGTCGCAAGCGCGGTTCGGAGCTTCCCGTCGACCTTCGGCTCGTCCAGCCAGAAGATGCGTGGCATACGCGAGCTCACATAACCGAGGGGCCATTCGTGACGCCTGAAATCCCGTAGCAGCACTTCGCTCTGGCCGCGCTCATCGTCCCAGCGTGCGATCACGTCGTATCCGGAATGCCGCCAGCGCACGGTCTTTCCCTCTCGGACGCCGCCAGCGCCGAGAATGGCGGTGTCGCGCACGAGTGCGTCGAGCGGCACAGCAGCGCCGGACCGGATGTCGAGTGCACCGCGCGACGAATCCGCGTGCTGATAGTCCTCGCGCTCCAGCATGAGATGGCGATCGTAAAGCACGTACGGGCCCACGACCGCGAGAATCTCGGCCTCGCCGGTTGCAGCGACACTCACATCGTCGCTCGCGTCGTCATCGGGGTCGAGCAGACGCGCCGCGGGATTCCCGGTGAGATACGCCTTCTCCCACGCCGCCACGCCCGTCTCCTCCCACAGCACCTTCCGGCTGCCACTCAGCACGTCGCGGCTGTAGATCGGCTCGCGGGTGAAGTACGCGTCCTCATACGATCGAGTGATCTCTCCGACGTACACCTCGTAGAAGCGGTTGCCTGTGCTCGTGAGAATGAGCGGTGACGTGCGCGCATTGATTCCCTTGGGACCACTCCGCACCCAGTACGTCGACCCGGCGTCGGCAACGAGGAATTCCGCTGCCGGTGGAGCCGGAGCGGGCAACGAACAGCCGACGAGGGGTAGCAGGAGGAGCCAGCTTGGATATCGCATCGCTGGCAAATATAGTGCATCATGCCCGGCTCGACCTCTCACACTTTTTTCGCAGACCAGATGCGTCAAATCCTGTTAATCGCTGTTCTTTCGGCCGCCTGCGCCGGCAGCCGCGACACCGCACTCGGCAAGTCCGAAGGCGGGGCTGATTCGGTAGCTGGCTCCATCATCGGCGCCCGCAACGCCGGGGCTCAACCGGCGGCCAATGCACCACCTACCGCGGGATCGTACTCCGCCGAGCTTCAGAAGCTGCGCACCGATCCGTCCGCTCCGATCCGCGGACTCTACGTCAACCGGTTTGCGGCCCAGAGCACGAAGAAGATGCGGAAGCTCCTCGCGATCGCCGACTCCACCGAGATCAACGCCTTCGTCATCGACGTGAAGGATGAGTTCGGGCTCAACTACAACTCGAGCGACCCGATGCTGCAGAAAAACGCCGGGACGCAGACAAAGGCTGGGAACCTCAAGGCGCTCGTCGACTCGATCAATGCGCACGGCGTGCTTCCAATCGCCCGCATCGTCGTCTTCAAGGACTCAGTCACCGCACGGATGAATCCGCAGCACGTCATCCGCAAGGCGGACGGCACACCCTGGCGCGACCACAAGGGGCTCACCTGGGTCAACCCGTACGCGAACGCCATCTGGGAATACAATTTCCGCATCGCCGAGGAAGCGGTGAAGATGGGCTTCGGCGAAGTCCAGTTCGATTACATCAGGTTTCCCGAGCCGTACAAAAGTCTTCCGGCCCAGGTCTTTCCTGAATCGAACGGCCGGGGAAAGACTGACGCCCTCGCCGAGTTCCTGACGGCCGCGAAGACGCGCATCGACAAGCTCGGGGTTCGCACCACCGCTGACATTTTCGGATTGGTCGCGACCGTCGGAGGCGCGCTCGAGGTCGGACAGAAGTGGGAGCCGATGGTGAAGTCCGTGGACGTCGTGCTGCCCATGGTCTATCCGTCGCACTACCCGCGCGGCTCGTTCGGGATCGCGCATCCAAACGCCGACCCGTACAACATCATTCACACGGCGATCTCACGCGGACGCGTGCGCACCGAAGCGATGGGACTCAAGGGTCAACGCGTGCGTCCATGGCTTCAGGCCTTCACCCTCGGTCCGCCGAAGTACGGGGCTGCCGAGATCGAGGCGCAGAAGAAGGCTGTCTACGACTCGGGATACGAGAGCTGGGTGTTGTGGCATCCCGGGTCGTCGTACGACATCTTCGTGCCCGCGCTCGAGAAGACTCTCGTCCCGCGCGCCAAGGTTCCTCCGGTTCAGCCGAAGAAGACGAGTTTCAACTAGAGCCCTTCGGACCCGCTTCGATCAGCGCCGCGGAGGAACTGCCTTCTTCTGTGGCGCCGGCTCTGGTGTCACGGCCGGAGCGGGTTCGGCCGGGGCAGCGACGGGTGCAGGCGCCGCCGTGGACGCGGGAATGGGCTCGGTGCGCGTGATGGTGATTCCGTTTTTTGTCCGGGTGATTGTCACTTTTCCTCGCCCGGCCGTGTTCGCTCCCGCTGTCTCCAGACTCGACACGATCGCGGACTTCGCAGCCTCGACTGCAATGGGCACGACGAAGGTCACCGCCATCCATACCGCAAACGCGGCGATGGCCCAGACGAACATGACCCTTTTGTTGAAGAGCGGCTCGGCGCGGTAGAGTGGTACGTCCGGCACTGGCAGCGGCTCGATCGCGCTGGCGTCGAGAGGATCGATGCGCTGTGCTCCCGGCATCACGCCTGTGGTGTCGACATAGACCGGCAGCGGCTTCTCCGACTGATTCCTTGGCTCGGTCATCGCGTTGTCCTCACTCAACATTACGAGTCGATCACCCGAAAGTGCCAGATGCAATGTGCGTGTATTTCTTGGTTTGATCTTCACGCCTCGGCTAGTATACTTGCCCAATGGTCACCTCGGTCAGGATAACCGGAATGAGCTGCGCCCACTGCGTCCGGGCGGTGTTCACCGCGCTCGGCGGGGTGGCGGGCGTAGCGCGCGCCGATGTTTCGATCGGCCAGGCCATCGTCGAGCACGACGGTACCGTGACGCCTGAAGCTCTTCGCGAAGCAATCTCCATCGCCGGCTACGAGGCCGCGGATTTCCGCGACGACCGGCGCACTCTCCCGGTCGTGTGATGAAGGACCAGCGGCACGCTCCCCTGCATACGCCGGCCGGCGAGTTCAGAGTGAGGGGAGTGGCCGCACTGCTGGCGCCCGACATCCTCGATCTGCTCGACGAAGATCCGTCGAAGGTCGCGTTTGAGACGGAGGAGATCCATCCCGCCGACCTCGCGGACATAGCGGAAGCGCTCCCCAGGGAGCGCGTCGCAGACCTGCTCCGCGCGCTGCCGCCCGAGCGCGCGGCCGATGTTCTCGAGTATCTCAACGAGGAGCTGAGGAGCGAAGTTCTCGAGCGGCTTCCGACTCGCCAGGCCGCCGACCTCGTAACGCAGATGACGCCGGACGATCGCGCCGACGTGCTCGAGGAGATGGAGGAAGAGCGCGCCGACGAGATCCTCTCGAAGATTCCCGCCCAGGCGCGAGAGGAGACCGAGCGGCTTCTTGCATGGGAGCCCGATACCGCAGGCGGTCTCATGACCACGGAGTTCGTCTCGGTGTCGGAAGACGAGCGGGTGGAGGATGCGCTCGCAGGTGTGCGGCGAATAGCGAGAGGTGGGAGGCGTGAAGCGATGCACGCCATCTACGCCATCGACAAGGACGGCGCCGTGAAAGGTGTGATGTCGCTGCACGAGCTTCTCGCTGCGCCGGAAGGAGCCCTCATCCGCGACGTCGCGTGGGAGGAAGTGGTCACGGTTCCTCCGATCATGGACCGCGAGGAGGTCGCGCGTCTCACGTCTGACTACGACCTCGTGGTGCTCCCGGTGGTGGACGAACAGCACCGCATCCTCGGAGTGGTCACCGTCGACGACGTGATCGACGCGCTCGTCGAAGAGCACACTGAGGACGTGCAGCGGTTCGGCGGCATGGAAGCACTCGATGAGCCGTACACGCAGATCGGCTTCTTCTCGATGGTCAGGAAGCGCGGCGGATGGCTTTCGATTCTTCTCATCGGCGAGATGGCCACCGCGACGGTGATGAAGCACTTCGAGATCGAGCTGAGCAAGGCGCTGGTGCTGACGCTGTTCATTCCGCTCATCATGAGCTCGGGCGGAAACTCGGGATCGCAGGCGACGTCGCTCATCATTCGGGCGATGGCCCTTGGCGAAGTGAAGCTCCGCGATTGGTGGCGCATCGCATTGCGCGAGCTGCCCTCGGGTATCGCGCTCGGCGTGATCCTTGGCGTGCTCGGCGTGATACGCGTGCTGGTGTGGCAGTACTTCGGAATCGGAGGCGGCTACGGCGACCACTATCTCCGCATAGCCGCAGTCGTGGGTTTTGCGCTGCTCGGCGTGGTGACGTTTGGATCGCTGGCGGGCTCGATGCTGCCTTTCATTCTGCGAAGGATCGGCTTCGACCCCGCAAGCGCTTCCGCTCCATTCGTCGCGACCCTCGTCGACGTCAGTGCGCTGAGCATCTACTTCTACGTCGCGGTGTTCTTTCTCAAGGGGACGCTGCTCTAAAAAAAGGGGGCCCCGAAGGGCCCCCCTGTACCCGTTATGGGTCGCGATGACTTACGAATCCGTCATGATGTGGACGTTGTCCACGCCCCACGACTCGTCGTAGTTCGACTGCAGCGTGGCATTCGGTACCGACCAGAGCAGATAGAGCGGGTTGCCGGCACCGCATGGATTCGTTCCGCTGAAGCTCATCTTGTACCATGTGTCGCCGTAGCTCTCGAACTGCGGAGTGTGAGACGTCGGATCGTTCTTGAAGCCAAGTGCGTCCTGGCCGAACGAGCCGAGTCCGGCTTTGCTGCCGCCGTTCCCGTAGTTGTCGGGATAGCTCTGCTGCACGGTCTTCTGGTTCGAGAACGTTGTGCTGAGAAGCGTCTTCACCGCCTGTCCGTTCGGCGTGCACGCAATGGAATTCTCCCAGAGGTCGACGCCGTACTGCTTGCCGCTTTGCTTCCCGTTTCCATCCCACGATCCGATGATGTACAGGTCGTAGGTGATGGTGTAGGTCGACCCGCCGTTCGGCACGATGAGCCGTGCTTTGTGGTTGTCGAGCCTTCCGATGAACTTGTTGGCCGAGGCGTTGTACACCGCGGCAAGTGGGGGCGCTGCCGCGCCGAATCCACCGGGGTTCAGATCGTCGACGGTGAACGTTCCGCCATCGGATGCGGTGAACGTGCCGTCATCGAAGCTGAACATGTCGTTGGTGAGTGATCCCGATGCGGTCACCGGTGGTGGCGCCGCTTTTCCATCGCGCGCCGCGAGACTTGCGCTCGGACCGGTATTGGATTCACTACAGGCGACGATCGCAATCGCCGCCAGCGGAATGAAGAAAGAGAGGGGTTTCATTCGATCGCTCCGTGATCGCCAGGTTGCCGGCCACGCGCCGGCGACGGGTCTCTCATCGGCGGCCAGGCTATCTCGTACTGAGATCCTTCGGCTTTGCGGACCGGTCTCGCGGCCGGGGTGCTCTTGTCACGGGAGTGTTGACTAAACGCCCATTTGCAAACCTCGGGCCACGGGGAACAAGTGTATGGGACCCCATACGGGACCTGTCCCAGGGGACAAAAAAAGGCCGCCCGAAGGCGGCCCGAACCCACCCGCTTCACTACCTATTGAGTCATCCCCGCATCCTTCATCAACTGCTCCAGCTCGGCGCGATGAGCGCGGACGAACTCCACGTTCTTCGTGCTCTGGCCTTCGGGCACCTTTGCCTGCGGGTTCGCCTTGAGCATGGCATCCGTCATCCCCGCTTGAAGGTACGCCGACATGATCATCAGGTAGTCCCGCGCACTCAACCCTGCCTTGTCGAGGGCGTTCTTCACGACCGGAGTCGCCTCCATCTTGCTCACGGACAAGGCGAGGGGATCGGTGCCCATGTTGATCCCTTCGACCGCCTGGGCGTTCGCCCCTTCCGCCTTGGCCATCTCCTTCATCGCCCCGGTCCACCTCCGCATCTTGTCCATCGTCAGCTCGTAGCGACTGATGTCCGCCGCCGTGGGGTCTCCGGCGGGTGCAGACGCAGAAGGTGCCGGCGGCGGAGGCACAGGAGTTCCCTCCGCCGGAGGTGAATCCTTCGATGAGCATGCGGCCATCGCCAGGAAGGCGATCGAGAGAGGCAGGTGTCGCCGGACGATTGCCATTTTCATCTCCAGGCTGAATTGTGAATTTGAGCGCGACTCAGAGAACGCCGGCCAGGGCTTCGCGTTCCGGGATTCGTGAGGGTGAATCCGGTGTCAGGTCGCCACTGCCTGCGTCTCCACCCGATTCGGGCAGACCCATCTCCGAGTTCTCCGCCGCGATCCCGTGCTCGAGCCAAGCGTGCTCTCCCTTGAGGACCGACATCGCGAGCTTGTACAGGTTGTCGTCGTTCGGTCCGTAGAGATTTCGAAAATGCTCGTCGATTCTGAGCCGTGCCTCCCGGCAGAAGGTATCGGCGAGGGCGATCGCCTCCTTCTGTCCCTTCGCCGCGAGCATATGCGCGCGCACGCACGAAGCCGACATCGCAAACAGCTCGGAGCCGATGTCCACCGCGCGGAACAGCACCGCCTGCTTCCGTTCGAGCTTCGGACCGAATCTCACCATCGCGTGGAAGATCGAGCGGCCAAGGTGCCGGGTCGTGCGCTCCAGGTAGCGCATATGGGTCGCGAGCTTTCCGAATTCTCCGTAGGTCTTGAGCGACCCGGCGCTCACCCAGCGTGTCGGATACCAGCTGAGGTAGAAAGGAGTCGACTTTGCCATCGCGGCGAGCCGCTCCCTCATCGTCGACTCCGGCTTGACGATGTCGAACGCCATCCTGAAATGGTGGTCCACCGCTTCGCGCGCGATGAAGAGCCGCATGATCTCCGACGAGCCCTCGAAGATCAGATTGATTCGGAAGTCGCGCATTGCGCGCTCGATTGCGATCGGCTTCTCCCCACGCCTCGCGAGAGATTCCGCGGTCTCGTAACCGCGCCCGCCACGGATCTGCAGCGTGTCGTCGATGATGCGCCAGCCTGCCTCCGAGTTGTACATCTTGGCGATCGCTGCTTCGAGGCGGATGTCATAGCCGCCCTTCTCGTAGAGCGCAGTCGCCAGCTCAGCCACAGCCTCCATCGCGAAAGTGTAAGCCGCCATTTTTGCGATCTTCTGCGCAACGGCTTCGTGCTTCCCGATGGGCTGTCCCCACTGAACGCGCTCCATCGCCCACTTCCGCGCGACCCGGAGCATCTGCTTTCCGGCGCCGGCGCAGCCCGCCGGAAGCGTCAGCCGGCCGGTGTTGAGGGTGATCAGTGCGAGCTTGAGACCCTTCCCTTCGCCCCACAGGATGTTCTCCCGCGGAACCTTCACATTGTTGAAGCGGATCACACCGTTCTCGATCGCCTTGAGTCCCATGAATCGAAGTCGATGCACCACCTCGACCCCGGGCATGCTCGCGTCGACGATGAAAGCCGTGATCTGCTTGGTGGTCTTTCCATTCTTCTCCCTTTCGGGAGTCCGCGCCATCACCACGAAAAGCTCGGCACGCGTTCCGTTCGTGCACCACAGTTTTTCGCCGTCGATGATGTAATGCTCGCCGTCTTCCGTTGGAGTGGCCGTCGTCCGCATGTTCGCCGGATCGGATCCCGCATCGACCTCGGTGAGCGCGAACGCCGAAATCGCACCTTTCGCCAGCCGCGGGAAGAATTTTTTCTTCTGGTCTTCGGTCCCGAAAAGCTTCAGCGGCTGAGGAACTCCAATCGACTGGCTGGCTGACAGAAGCGCGACGAGCGAGCCGTCCTTCGACGTGACGAGCTCCATTGCGCGGATGTAGCTCATCTGCGAGAGACCGAGGCCGCCGTACTCCTTCGGGATCTTGATGCCGAAGGCTCCCATGTCGCGGAGCTCCTGCACCATCGACTCGGGAATCTCTCCGGTGCGGTCGAGCTCATCGGAATTGACCGCGTCCATGAAGGCCTGAAGCTTTGTCATGAAGGGCTTCGCGCGCGCTTCCTCGGCGAGATCGGCCGGGGGATGCGGGTGGATCAGTTCGGGGCGGAATCGTCCGAGAAAAAGCTCGCGCGCAAAGCTCGGATGCTCCCACTCGGTTTCCCGCGCAGACTCGGCAACGTCTCGCGCTTCCTTCTCGGTCGCCAGAGCCTGCGCTTCATCCGTCATTTCCGTCTCATAAATATGGTCATGCCAATAATAGAGATCGCAGCGAACGAAAACCATTGAATCGCGTAGCTCAGGTGCGGTCCCTCGTCGAGCGGAGGCACCTCGAGGCGCGGTGGAACGTTTGGCGGCGTCTCCCTGCCCTTGCCAATCAGTACCACGTAGTAGGGCGCGATGGGATAGGGAATTCCCTGAGAAAGGGCGGTGCGATCGACCCATCGGTAGGCGTTGGGACGACTGGCAGACCGGACAGCTCCCTGCCGCGAGGAATAGTTCTCGACAAACGCGTCGCCGGCGAGCGAGTCCGGCTCTCGCCACCGTGACAGATCCGTAGTCATGCCGTCGGGCGCATAGACCCAGCCACGGTTCACGAGGACGGCAGTGTCTCGGCCAGGAATGCGAACGGGAGTGAGAATGTTCACGCCGGGTGAGCCATCCCGCGTTCGGTTCGTGATGACGACCTCATGGCCGAAATCGTACGTGCCGGAGAGCTTCACGCGGCGAAAATGCGCCGCGCCCGTGTCGGATGGCAGCTTATCGAACGGCACCGGAGCCGTCGCGGCTCGGGACCGGAGCTCCGCGTTGAACGCCTTTCTCTCCGCCAAGCGGCTGAGCTGCCAGAAACCGAGTCGGATGCATGCGACGGCGAAGACTGTTCCCATCAGGAGAAAGACGGCATCACGCGGTTTCAAAACAATGACAGCTGTTCGCCGAGTGTCGCCGGATCGACCGGCCTTTGCCCGAGCTGGTACTGAAGCTCTCTCGCAGTGGCCGGACTGTGGCCCGAGAATGTGTTGGCGACGTAGCCGTAAACGTCGGTGATGGTGGACGGCATCTCCTCGATCGCTTCGACCCATGCGTCCACCTCCCTGGTTCGATCCACCTGCACTCGGGAGTAATCCACGAGGTCGCGGTTCGGCCCCATCCATCTTATGTACGCGAAGTCCGCCGTGGGACGCTTCGCGAGAGCGAGCATGATCCTTCGCGGAACCCATCGACCATCCACGAGGGTAAGCCCGATGTTGCGGTCGCGAAGGAGCGCAATGACTCCTTCGGTGAACCAGCCTCTGTGACGGAACTCGATCGCGAAGCGAATGTCTGACGGGACGCGGCCCACGAAATCGACGAGCGCCGGCAACTCACCCGGCTCGAAGTCCGGACTCAGCTGTACGAGAATCGGCCCGAGCTTGTGACGGAGCTCGCGGGCGCGCTCGTAGAAAACTTCGGCAACCCCGAGTGAGTCTCGAAGGCGCTGCTCGTGCGTGACCTCCTGCGGAAGCTTGAGGGTGAAAATGAAATCGTGCGGCGTGCGCTCGTACCAGCTCTGAAAGGTGGCAGCCGCGGGAACGCCGTAGAAAGTCGAGTCGACTTCCACCGAGGCGAACGCGCGCGAGTACACGGAGAGAAAGTCGACGGGGCGCGTGTTTGCCGGATAGAACGGGCCAACCCAGGCCTCGTAGTTCCAGCCTTGGGTACCAATGTGAATTCTCGGCTTTTTCTCAGTCAATGTGCGTTTCGCACATCGCGCTCCGCCTGAAAACTGGTCTCAAAATTGCCTTTCAAGGGACAGAAGTAACACACCCGCGAAATTGATTCCAGGAGGAACGATGGACCGCAACGACCCAAAGGATGGCAAGACCGGTGGCGTGCTCCACCACGACGACAACCCCAGCACTGGCGACATCGTAGGTGAGGGTGTCGGAGG
>JBDTRZ010000064.1:0-18119 GCA_039931395.1 Gemmatimonadales bacterium | reverse complement strand
CAAGATCGACTGGGACTTGCATCAGATCGAGCGCGGTGGCTTCGATCACTTCATGCTCAAGGAGATCTTCGAGCAGCCGGAGACGATCGAGAACTGCATGCGAGGAAGGCTGCTGCCGGAGGAAGGCACGTCGAAGCTGGGCGGCCTCAACATGTCGGACGAGGAGCTCCTCAAGTTCGACAACATCGTCATCACAGCCTGCGGCACGAGCTGGCATTCGGCGCTCATCGGCGAGCACATGCTCGAGGAGCTGTCCCGGGTTCCAGTGGAGGTCGAGTATGCATCGGAGTTCCGCTACAGGAATCCGATCGTCAACGATCGCACGCTCTGCATCGTGATATCGCAGTCGGGCGAGACGGCCGATACGCTCGCGGCAATGCGCGAAGCGAGGAATCGTGGGGCGCGGACCTATGGCGTGGTAAACGTCGTCGGCTCGACGATCGCGCGCGAGTCTCACGGCGGCATCTACGTGCACGCCGGCCCTGAGATCGGCGTCGCTTCGACGAAGGCTTTCACGAGCCAGGTGGTCGCGCTCGCGCTATTTACGCTCAAGCTCGGGCGACTCAAGGACGTCTCCGTGGTTCGCGGCAAGGAGATCATCGAGGCGCTCAAGGCGTTGCCCGGACAGGTTCAGCAGATCCTCGACCGCGCACCGGAGATCGAGGCGCTGGCGGAAGAGTTCAAGCGGGCGCAGAACTTCCTGTATCTCGGGCGGGGCTACAACTTCCCGACCGCTCTCGAAGGGGCCCTCAAGCTGAAGGAGATCAGCTACATCCACGCGGAGGGATATCCGGCAGCGGAGATGAAGCATGGCCCGATCGCGCTGATCGACGAGATGATGCCAGTCGTTTTCATCGCGCCTCACGACGCGGTATTCGACAAGGTCGTGTCCAACGTGCAGGAGGTGAAGGCGCGCAAGGGTCGCGTGATCGCCATCACCAGCCGCGACGAGCCTTCACTCGCCGGGAAAGTGGATTACGAGTTCCGCATCCCGCAGACAATCGACATGCTGACGCCGGTGCTCGCCTGCATTCCGCTCCAGCTGCTCGCGTACTACATCGCGGTGAAGCGTGGCTCGAACGTGGACCAGCCCCGGAACCTCGCGAAGTCCGTGACGGTCGAGTAGCCGCTGCGACTACTTCTGCAGCGGGTTTCACGCGCGGAGGTTCGCGTAGGCGAGCGTACGACGGGCAAGATCGGCCGCGGCTTTCTGCTGCTCGTCGGAATGACCCACTCCGACACCGAGGCGGAAGTGGAGTGGATGGCGGAGAAGGTGTCAGGCCTCAGACTCTTCGCCGATGCCGCCGACAAGATGAACCTCGCATTGGCCGACGTCGGAGGCGAGGTATTGGTCGTGTCCCAGTTCACGCTCTACGGTGATGCTGCCAAGGGTCGCAGGCCAAGCTTCATCGATGCGGCCAGGCCCGAGACGGCGATTCCTCTCTACCAGAAATTCCTCGAGCGTTTGCGAGCTCGCGGACTGAAGGTCGAAACCGGGGAATTCGGCGCGATGATGGATGTCGAGCTTGTGAATGACGGGCCGGTGACGCTCTGGCTCGAGCGATGAGACCTCCGTTACCGCAGCATCTATGACGGCTGGAAAAAACGATTGAATCGGATCTCACGAATCACGCGGATAACATCGGGTTGTTGTCTACAAAAAAAAAACAAGGAAGAAAATCCGTGTGATCCGTGAAATCCGGTTCAATCGTTTTTCAGGCAGTTGTTGATGCCTGCTTCTGCCAACTCCTGAATGACTGCAATATCTGATCTTCGCGTAATCCTCGCCTCGTCATCGCCACGCCGGCGACAGCTCCTGGAACTTGTGGGAATGCGGCACGATGTTCGGCCCGCGGACATCGACGAGACGTATCTTTCCGGCGAGCTCGCGGAAGCATATGCGGAGCGGCTTGCCCGCGAGAAGGCGGCTGCGATTGCAGCCAGCGACGCCAACGCTCTTGTGATCGGCGCGGACACGATCGTCGTGATCGACGGGCTGGTGCTTGGAAAACCGCGCGACGTCGGAGATGCGGAGCGAATGCTTCGGATGCTGAGCGGACGGTCGCATACCGTGATGACCGCAGTCGCCGCGAGTCACGGTGGACGAACTGTCTCCGGCGTCGAGCTCGTGGACGTGACGTTCATGCCGATCGACGATGACGATATCCGGCGCTACGTCGCGACAGGAGAGCCGATGGACAAGGCGGGCGCCTACGGAATCCAGGGCTACGGCGCGACGATCGTGAGGAGAATCGACGGCGACTATTTCGCCGTGATGGGTCTGTCGCTCGTCCGTCTTGTCGGACTTCTTCGCGAGCTCGACGTGGTCTACGACTTTCCCCGGTAGCGGTCCGCCCACACAGCAAGTCTTTCTTCGACCTGAGCGACGGATATCCGGGACATCCTGTCATCCCTGGTCGCCATCGTCACGGGGCCTGGGTCGCCGGGATCGTGGAACGCGTCGATGATGAGATCGTGAAACCTGGCGTAGGGGCCGGTTCGTCGCGGGTCGCTGTAGCCCATCAGAGAAATCACCGGCCGGTCCAGCGCGACGGCCATGTGCAGCGGCCCGGTGTCGGGAGCGAGAACGAGCTCTGAAGCGTCGAGTATCGACACCAGCTTCCTGAGGCCCGAGCCAAGAGCCGAATGTGGCGATCCCCTGGATGCGGCCACGATCTTCGCGGCGGCGTGTCGCTCGCGCTCCGAGTCGCCGCCCACCAGGACCGGCTGTAGCCCATACCGCTCGGAGAGCGTGTCCGACACCTTGGCCCAACGCTCGGGGATCCAATCCTTCTCGGCCTTGCTCGTCGCAACGACGATCGACGCGATCGGCCGATCGAATTGCGACGTGAACCCACGCCGCCATTCCCGCTCATTTTCCCACGGGCCGAGCCCCCATCTCACCGGCTCCGGCTCGATGTGAAGATGGCGAAGGAACTCGAAGTACTGGTCCTGGACGTGCTGCACCGGGTGCGGCGGAATGCGCTCTGTCGTGAACAACCAGTTCGCATCACGTGCGCGTGCGCGATCGAAGCCGATGCGGCGCCGCGCACCAGAAAAACCGGTGATTACACCGGCCTTGAAGTAGACCTGCAGGTCTATGAGAAGGTCGAAGCGACGGGAACGCAGACTGTCGATGGCGTCCCGCATGCCGGCAATCTTCTTCGAGCGGTCGAAAACGATGATCTCATCCACGGATGGGTGTCCGCGTACGAGCGATGCAGGGCCTGGCTGCAGGACCCACGTAATGTGTGTGTGAGGGTGCACGCGCTTCATGGCATTCACCACAGGCAGCACATGCACGGCATCGCCGACCGCACTCATCATCACGATGCAGACGCGATTCGGCGGGGCTTCGCTCATTTCGAGCTCTCACTGATTGCGGTGCGCATCCTGTCGATATCGGACTCCGTCACCGCGAGTGACTCACGCTCGCGAAGCTTTCGGAGCGACCGCTCGAGCCGCGCGACGTTCGCGCTTGCAACCATCGGATCACCGGGCAGGTGGAATCGTATCCGGTCCACATCGAGCACGTGCGCGCGAGCCCCATCGGTTGAATCCCAGGTGATCAGTACGTTTCGCGCGTTGAGGTCGGGATGATGAGCACCTGCCCTCGCGAGCGATGCGAGAAGGCGTCCGGCTGCACGAAGGCAGGCCTCGCGGTGGGCTTCGTCCGTCATTTCGCGCAGGACGACGGCAAGATCGTGGCTCTCCGGTATCTCGCGTGTAGCCACATCGCTTCTCCGGAATACCGGTCCCGCCCGGTAGCTGAGGAAGGCAATGACTTCAGGCGTCGGCACACCTGCAAGCCGCAGTCGAAGCGAATTCACGACCTCTCTGAGTCCGCGCGTCGGTGGCAGAAACAGATCTGATCCGGTGCGGCCCAGCGCCCCACCGCGCATTGCGTGGCGTACCACGACGTCACCGCAGCCATTGCCAAGGGAGATGCCGTGTGCGGTGGCGCGACCGCGAAAATGGCGGGCGTCAGGCTGCCGGCCTGCGTACTCGTAGAGCGTCTCTCCTGCGAGAATGGACTCGACCGCCGCCTGGCAATCCTCGATGACGAGGCCACGGATTCCGGCGAGGCGAATTTTCGCGTAGCCGGGCATCGCGACGTTGAGCGCCACTACCGCGCTGTCCTCGCCTGGGCGATGGCCGTGAGAACGGCGCGCGCCTTGTTCTCGGTCTCATCCCATTCGGTCACGCCCACGGAATCGGCGACTATGCCGGCTCCCGCCTGAACCGACGCGATTCCGTCTGCAATGACGCACGTTCGGATGGTGATTGCGAGGTCCATTCGTCGGCCGCCGCCGGCGATGTAGCCGATCGCCCCGGCGTACGCTCCACGAGAAACCGGCTCGAGCTCGTCGATGATCTGCATCGCGCGCACCTTGGGTGCGCCTGTCATCGTGCCCGCCGGAAAAGTCGCGCGGAAAATATCCATAGCGGATCGATCCTCGCTCACTTCGCCTTCGACCTGGCTCACGATGTGTAGCACGTGCGAGTACTTCTCGATTTTCATGAGCTCCGTGACGTGAACTGTTCCGTAGCGAGCGACCCGTCCGACATCGTTCCTTCCGAGGTCCACCAGCATGATATGCTCGGCGCGCTCCTTGGGGTCGGCGAGAAGCTCGCGCGCCAGCTCGGCGTCGCGCTCGGAAGTCTCACCTCGCGGGCGGGTGCCGGCTATGGGGCGCAGTGTCACCCGGCCGTCGCTCAAACGCACGAGAAGCTCCGGCGAGCTGCCGACGATCTCCACTCCATCGAGTACCAGGTGATACATGTACGGCGAGGGATTGAGCGCGCGCAGCGCACGATACAGGGTCGCAGGATCGAAGTCAGCCTGAACCTCGATGCGCCGCGACAGGAGCGCCTGAAAGCAGTCACCCGCACGGATGTACTCGCGTATTCGCTCAACGCCTTCGATGAAATCATGTCGATCGATGCTCGAGTTTCCCGACGCCGGCGGAGCATGTACATCGAAAGACCGCTCCACCGGTGAAGGCGCTTCCCGGAGGCGGGTCTCGAATGTGTCGATCTCGCGGATGGCCTCATCGTACAAAGCACGGAGCTCGTCGTCAGTCGTGTTCTCCTCGATGATCACGCCCACTACCGTGCGAGCGACCGACTTCACGTTGTCGATGATCACCATGGATCGCGTGAAGACGAACATCGCGTCCGGAACGCTCGACGCGTCGGATGGTCGCCCGGGCAGGCGCTCGATGAGGCGCACTACGTCGTAGCCGAAATAGCCGACCGCTCCTGTCCAGAACTCACCGAGCTCACCGGCGTGAACCGGAGTCGCCCTTGTGACCAGCGACTCGAGATCGCGCAGCGGATCGTCCGGCGAACGCTCGGAATGCCAGCCGCGGTGGGAATCCCAGTCATGCACCTTTCCCTTGCTGAGCCGCCACGCCGCGCGCGGCTCGGTGCCGAGGAAAGTGTAGCGTGCCCAGGTTCCACCGCCTGGCGTCGCTGACTCGAGGAGAAATCCAAATGCGCCGCGCCACAGCTTCGAATAGGCGGAAGCAGGGGTGTCAGAGCCGAGGGGGGATTCGCGCCACACGGGCACGACGCGTGGGCCTGTGCGTGGCGTCTCGCCCCGCGCGAGCTCGACGAATGCGTCGAACGAATCGCCGCTCATTTTCGCGCGACTTGTCGGAGCCGCGGCGCAACAGTGAATTGCTCCGTCACATCCCTCACTTAACTTTCCCTGATGATGCGACGGTCAACCGCTGTAGTGCTCGCCGCTTGTGGATTCGCCGCTGTTGGGCCCCTCGGTCGTACTCTTCGCGCGCAGGAGTGGAACGACTCCCGCACTCGCGATCTCGTCGAGCGCGCTACGGAAAGAAGAGCCCGCCAGATCGCCGATACGGCGCTCGCCAGCTACCAGGCAGCGGGGCATGGATACCTGACCTTCCTCGCGCAGGTTGGAGAGGGTTTCACCGAGCCGCCAAAGATCGTCAAAGCCGACGAGCTCGCGCTACTGGTGTATTGGCAGGCGCCGAACCTGAGCAAGCAGCTCATCGTCGGGCGCCGTGACACGCTGTTGCTTCCCACCGACATCAACTATCACCGCGACCACCTGGGAATCGTTCAGAACAACTTCCCCAACATCATCCGGCTTGGCGAGGGCGACGAAGTGCGAGACGTTCCGCATCCGCTGTCCGCCGAAGGACTCCTCCAGTACGACTACGCGATTCGCGACTCTCTCGAGATCCGTCTTGGACCGCGCACGCTCGACGTATACGAAGTGCGCGTTCGGCCGAAGAACGACCGGGAGCCAAGGGCCGTGGGAGCAGTTTACATCGACAGAGAGAGCGGCGAAGTCGTGCGGATGGCGTTCAGCTTCACTCGGTCCGCGCTGCGGGACAAGGAGCTCGAGGACGTCAGCGTGGTGTTGGAGAACGGGCTCATCGATGGCCGCTTCTGGCTTCCAAGGCGACAGGAGATCGAGATTCGCCGCACCGGCACGTGGCTCGACTACCCTGCGCGCGGGATCATTCGCGGCAGATGGGAGATCTGCTGCTACGAGGTCAACAAGCCGCTGCCGCCGGGGATATTCGGCGGGCCAGAGATTGCGCTCGCACCGCGCGGCACGCCGATGCCATTCCCGTTCAACGGACAGGTGCTCGATTCACTTCCGCCAGACGTCCGCGCGGTGACGGACGCGGACGTCGCTAAAGTGCAGGAGGAGGCGCGCGCTCTCGTGCGCGGCCAGGCGCTGGCCAGAACTCGAAGCACATCGCTGTCGGCGAGAAGCGTTTCCGATTTCGTGCGTGTCAATCGCATCGAGGGACTTGCTCTCGGCGCGGGACTCACCCGGCGGCTGGGTGGTGGGCTCGCGGTGACGGGGCGCGCGCGCTACGGAATCTCTGACGAAAAAGCCAAGGGAATCGGACAACTGTCGTTCCGAACGGCGAGTGGCGCGGGACTCGATTTCGTCGCGCTCGACGACTACCGTGATGCGGGCGATGTGCGCGAGACATCGCTCGCTGTGAGCAGCATCGCGGCGCAGGAGTTCGGCAGCGATTTCACAGATCTCCACGGTGTTCGAGGATTCGCGCTTGGGGCGCGTACGCCCCCATTCTCCGGCTGGGTTGCCTCCATCGAAGCGGCTGCCGAGCGTCACAGATCGCTCATCGTGAATGCGGAGCCTGCGACCGGCCGGTACGAGCCGGCGATGGCGGCGAGCACAATGCGCGAGCGCAGACTGACAGGTGCGCTCGATCTGCCGACACGCCTCGGTCCGCTCGGACTCGAGACGCAGCTGCATTTCGATGCGCAGCTGATGCATTTCAGCGAAAGCGGTGACGACTTCAGGTACATGTCACGGTTTTCAGCACGTGGGAACTTCGAGCGACCGGTTGGGCGATCTCGATTCGTTGCGCGATCCCTCGCGGCGTGGACGGCGGGCGGCGAGTCGCTGCCGGTGCAGCATGTGGTCTTCCTGGGCGGACCCGTGTCGGCGCCCGGGTACATCTTCCATCAATTCGCCGGCCGCGCGGGCGCGAGCCAGCGTGTCGAGATACAGTTCCCGGTTCCGTTCGTGCCGATGTCACTTGGGAGGTATGGGAAGACGCCTGCCTCGGTCACACTCGCGCCGTTCGTGAACGCGGCGTGGGTCGACAGGACCGTCGGATCGCGGCAGTCTGGTGAGTCACTTGCGCTGCTCGCTCCCGAACGCGCCGGTTGGCATCCGTCGGCTGGAGTCGGTGTGCTTACCATCTTCGATTTGGTGAGGCTCGAGGTCGCGCGCGGCATGCGTGACGGCCGGTGGACTTTCTCTGCCGACGTTGCGCGCGAGCTCTGGGGAATTCTGTAACTGCAACCGCGCGACAGAGTCTCAGAGGCTCGGAGAAAGCCAAACCGCGCCACAGAGTCACAGAGGCCAAGAGAAAACCAGAAACGATAATTGGGAACGGCAACGACATTGCAGAGGTCGCCGCTTTGAAATCTTTGATGTCGTTGCCTTTCCAAATCAATTCCCGGTAGTTCTCTGAGGTCTCTGAGCCTCCGTGGCGGGGTTGGTTTTTCCTGGAAGCTGCCGCATCGAAATGCTGCGTTCCGCATCAGGCCGCTCACGCATCGAGAGACTCCCGAAGCGAGACTCCCTCCCATGCCCAGGAAGCCACCGGGCCCAAGAGACGAGTGGGTCATTCCGATTCTCGAGGAGCTCGTCTCCGTCGAAGCGGCGCAGATGGCGGCTTCGTCCGCGGAGGACAGCGTGTGGAGTGCCGCGGTCACGCTCGGACTCGTCGCCGACGAGGATCTCCTGGCCGGGATATCGATCCGGCTGCGCACTCCGATCGCGACATCTCTGGAGACGACGCCTGAAGCGCGATCACTCATCCCGGAGAGAACCGCCCGCCGCTATCACGTTCTTCCGCTCTCCGCATCGAGCGGGACCCTCGATGTCGCGACCTCCAACCCCTGGGACCTCGACTGCGAGCACTCGCTCGCCTTCGTGTGCGGTCGTTCCGTCCGCCTGTGGCTCGCATCGCCCGTGTCCATCGCAAAGAGAATCGAAGAGGTGTACTCCGCCGCTCCATCACCGCGTGTAGACAAGCGGCTCGAAGCGATAACCGGCGAACCAGTCGTACGACTCGTCGACCGCGTGGTCGCCGCGGGCATAGAGCAGCGCGCAAGCGACATACATCTGGAGCCCGAAGAGGATGGAATCGCTGTTCGCTATCGCGTCGACGGTATCCTCCGCCCCGTGATGCTTCTGCCCAAGGCGGTTGGAGTGCCGCTGGTGTCACGCATCAAGATCATGGCGAGAATGGACATCGCGGATCGCCTTCGGCCGCAGGGTGGGCATGCTTCGGTCGGACTGGGTGCATCGCGCGTCGACCTTCGCGTCTCCACACTCCCTGCGTCGCACGGGGAAAAGGTCGTCATCCGCATACTGGATCCGCGCGCAGCGATCAGGTCGCTCGATTCGCTGGGCCTCGATGCCATCGATGCACCTCGCATGAAACGACTGCTCGAAACGCGCGAAGGACTGGTTCTCGTGACTGGACCGACTGGCTCCGGCAAGACGACTACGCTCTATGCGGCCTTGAAGCAGATACAGAACCGCGGCCTCAACATCATCACGGTGGAAGATCCCGTCGAGTACAGAATTCCCGGAATCGTGCAGGTGCAGATCAACGAGAAGGCCGGCCTCAGCTTCGCTTCGGCGCTTCGATCGATTCTCCGGCAGGATCCTGACGTCGTGCTCATCGGGGAGATCAGGGACCGCGAGACTGCGGCGATCGCCGTACAGGCGGCGCTGACCGGTCACCTCGTATTCGCGACGCTCCATACCAACGATGCGTGCAGCTCCATCACGCGTCTCGCCGATCTGGGAGTGGATTCAGGGCGCCTCGCCGCGGCGCTGAAGGGCATTGTCGCGCAGCGACTCATTCGCCGGCTGTGCGCGGAATGCAGGATTGTGGCGAATGACGGACCGCCGGTGCAGCTCCGCGGAGACTTCACGCGGGATCTGATGGTGTACACGCCGGTCGGGTGCGACGCGTGCGCGATGACGGGTTACGCGGGTCGGCTGGCCGTCACGGAAATTGTCGTCGCGGATGGCGAGCTGGAGCGCGCGATCTCATCGGGGCTGCCGGTGGATGCACTGACACCCATCGTGCGACGAAGTGGGTGCCGCTCGCTGTGGGACTCCGCTCTCGAGCATCTCGCAGCGGGCGAGACCAGTGGCGATGAGCTTCTCCGCGTTCTGGAGCAGCATCTCCCGGCGAGCGATACTCCCGCAGCGTCCCATGACGAGTTTGATTCACCGGATGACTCGCCCCCAATCGACCTCGATGGCGATGCAGCAACACGCAACATGACTTCGATCACTGCCGGGGTGGTGGACGTTTACGTCATTCGTCCCCTGTCCGACGGATGGAAGGTTCTCGCGGTGCAGCGTGCCAACGATACCAGGTGTCCCGGCGCATGGGAGGCGATTCACGGCCGCCTCGAATCCGGCGAGCGTCCCGAGGACGGCGCACGGCGCGAAGTGCGCGAGGAGACAGGACTCGAGATCTCGCGCTTGTACAACGTCACGGTGCAGCCCTTCTACCTGCACAAGCTCGGAACCGTTCAGCTTGCGATCGTCTTCGCCGCTTTCGTCGAGGAGCCCGGAGAAATTGAATTGGGCCCCGAGCATCAGTCACACGAATGGCTCTCGCCTCATGATGCATCAGCGCGGTTCATCTGGCCGCGGGAGCGTGAAGCGCTGTCGCAGATCCTGCACCTCCTTGCGGGAGGAGACGCGGGGCCAGTCGAGGATGTGCTCCGCGTATTCTAACTGAGGTTCGGGGGCTGGGTTTATGACTCTCTCAAATTGCTTACCCAGCCGCATTCAGGCGGTACCCTGTCTTCCTCACAGTTAGAATGTGCTTGGGCGATGCGGGGTCTTCCTCGAGCTTCCGTCTGAGCTCGCCGACATGCGTATCCACCGTGCGACTCACCACGTCGGAGCCGTAGCCCCAGACTTCGCGCAGGAGCTCGAGCCGCCCGACGACGTTGCCACGCCGCCTCACGAGTGCCATCAGCAGATCGAATTCCTTCGGCCTCAGCGTCACGGGCTGTCCGTTGCGCAGAACATCGTGCGTCCCGGGAATTATCTCGACGTCGCCGAACCTGAACGCGGCCGCCGAATCGCTCCGTCCATTCGACTTCCCCGACCTGCGAAGAAGAGCCTGCACCCGCCCGATCAGCTCGAGCAGCCCGAATGGCTTGGTGACGTAGTCGTCCGCACCGTCGCGGAACCCCCGCACCTTGTCGTGCTCGGCGGTTCTCGCAGTGAGAATCAAAACCGGCACATCATCGCCGGCGTCACGCAGCGCGCTCAGCACGCGGTATCCGTCGAGTCCCGGAAGCATCAAATCGAGAATGATGAGATCCGGTCTGAACTCCCGTGCGCGCGCGAGACCGCTGGTCCCATCAGATGCGACCTCGGGCGCGAATCCCTCGATCTCGAGATTGTTGGCAAGGCCGCGAGCCAGGTCCTCGTTGTCCTCGATGATGAGAATCCGGTTCATGCTGCACCTGCCCCTGTCGCGCTACCCGTATCCGCAGTCGATCCATCCTGCGGGACATCGGGGGCAGCATCAGGATCGGGCAGCTCGATCACGAATCTCGCGCCCGCTCCACCAGGAGCCGCCTCCACCCACGCAGAACCGTTGTGACGCTCTGCCAGCTCGCGGACCACGGCGAGTCCGAGCCCGCATCCAGTTCCAACTGCGCCCTCGCCGTTCATTCCGCGCGCAAACTGAACCCATATCTCGTCGCGAGCGCGCCCGGATACACCGGGGCCCTCATCATCGACGATGAGCCGAACCGTGGAGCGCCTGACGATTCTCTTGGGACCTGTCACACGAGGCTCGAGAGCGAGCCGCGTATGGCCACCTGCAAGCGAGACCGCGACACGCTGGCCGGGAGGCCCGTACTTGACCGCATTGTCGAGAAGGTTGAGAAGCATCTGGCGAAGAGCTTCGGGATCGACGAAGCCGTCCACTTGTGAGTCGAGATTCTGCGCGATGGTCACGTTGCGTGCGCTGGCGAGTGGGACGAAGCCCGCTATCACCTCGCGGACCAGAGGTGCAAGCGCCACACGTTGCGGCGAGAGGCTGACGACGGGACGCTCCGCACGCGAAAACGTGAGAGTGTTGTCCACGAGATGCATGAGCCGTCGCGCCTCGCGCACGATCACGTTGGCAGCGTCGCTTCTCTCGCTATCTGTTCGCGTGCGTCCCAGCGTGAGTGTCTCGCCGAAGAGAAGAATCTGCGTGAGCGGCGTCCGCAGCTCGTGCGAAACGCTCGCGCTGAATTCGAGGCGCAGACGCGCGAGCTCGTGCTCGCGCTGCAGATTGCGCACTATGAATACAGTAAGAAGGCCCGTGAGAAGCAGAAGTCCCACGAAGACAGGCACCCTCGACACCGGCAGCAGTCCGCCTTGTAGTCGCAGCGTTGCATCGGGACGCAACGCCACGCGCACGCGCAGTCCTCCGCCAAACCAGCCGAGGGATGCCGTGTCCGATCGGAGTCCATCCACCCAACCTCGTGAGCGGTAGATCTCGGTTCCGGCAGGCGTCGTGACAGTCGCCGCGAGCAGGGAATCGATCGGCATCCCGTGTGTGATGGCCAGCGGGAGGATCTTCGGGTTGCTCCAGAGGTGATTGAACGTGACCTCGGCGAACCGGCGCGCCGAAGTCACGAATCCGAGCGCGCCGATGATCTTTCCCTCGGTATCACGCTGCGGCGCGAGCCCGATCAGTCGCGGGGAATCACTCTCCATCGCGATGTACATCGCGAACCCGGGCATCGAATGATCTGTCGCGGCCGCAAGCGACGCGCTGAGCCAGTGTTTGTCGTCGACCGCTCCGCGCACAACCGGAGGCGGTGTTGTGTACGATCCAACCTTTGCGGCCGCCCATCCCGGCTCGACTCGCGATTGCGAAGTCCCTGGAACGATGATCCGGGTCTCAACCGAGGGGTCGCGACGGTCGAACCTGAAGTAGTAATCCGCCGGGAGAACCATCGCGCAGTCGCACTGCTCGAGGTATCTGGCGCCCGCGACGAGGTCCGATAGGGGCGCCATCGCCGCGTTCTCGGAAAGGCGGTTGCCGACAAGTCCCCGGAAGAGGGTGGAGAGACTCGCCGATAAAGTGTTCTCGCCCGCCCGGGCCGTGCTCCACGACGCGTAGGCCGCGTAGTCCTGAAGCCCGCGCTCGGCGATCTCACGCCGCGATCGGCCTGTGTTCCAGGCCTCGTACACCAGAAGCCCCGCGATCCCGAAGACGACGAGCAACAGTCCGACGAGCGCGGGCATCCCGGTTGCCGGTGAGCGTCTCATCCTGAAATATTACCGCCCTGCGCGGGAGGGAGACGGCTTATCGTGTCAGAAAACGGTAAAGACGCGCGAGGCTAACGGGGCTTGACGGTGGTCACGTTCTCCGGACCCCTCGGTGCGTTGGGCTTGACCCGCACGCTCTTCGCCGGAATTCCGACGTTCACGTGATACGGCCGGACATCCTTGGTCGCGACGGCGACCGCGCCAACCATCCCTTCCTCATTCACGTGAACGCCAGCCAGCACAGTCGCGTGATACGTGATTCGAACTCCCGCATCCAGGCGCGTCACGGCATTCATCACGTCCTTCTGGTCCACGATGCTGTGCGTGTGGCTGTAGATGTTTGCGAAATCGCTGATCGACACCCGATCACCGAGCACTATGCCCCCGCGGTCGTCGAGGAGGACGTAGCGGTGGACGACGACGTCGTCGCCGACCTCCATGTTGTAGCCGAACGAGAACTCGACGTTGTGAAACGCCTTGAAGTTCCGGCCGCAGCGCTTGAAGATGTGCGGCGCGAGGATGCGGCGGAGCTGAACACCGAGGTCTACGTTCTGGCCGCCGACGGGCGTGCGGTCGAACGAGTACCACAGCCATAACAGCGGCTTCACCCGCTGAAACTTCTCCTGGTCGCAATCCGCGTAGTACTCGGGCTCGAGGGTGATGTTGCGCGGGTCGAGCGACGCAAGAGCGAGCCGGGTTCCGGCGGGAAGGGACGTGTCGCTCACCGCCGTCTCCCAGCTCGCCGCGTACTCGGGATACACGATCTCGCACAACACCCGGCGACAGAGCTCGGACCTGTCAGTGGAATTGTCCGCGAGTAATGCCTCGATCGTTCGCAGCCATTCTGCGGCGACCGAAGCGTTCGGCCTGTCGGGAAGTTTTTGCAGTGGAAGAATGGCCATTGTCCTCGTGAAGTTTAGCTGCCCGTGCGCGATGCTCGCGCCCGGACAAGCGCGCGCTCCCGCTCGATGCGCTGAAGCAGCTGCTCCCAGATCACGCTCTGCTGGCCTTGAAAGGTAACGGTGAGCGGATGGTCGACGTCGATTTCGCCAGGATACACGTAGACCGCGCTTTGCGTCTCGCGCTGTCTCAATCGCTGCTCACCGAAGCCCGTGCTGAGCGGAATCACGTCGAGCGGACGGAAGTCCTGACCGCCGCTCGTGATCACCAGCTCCATCGGACTGAAGCGCGCGTTCTCCTCGAGTCCGTAGAACGAGACGTACCACAGATCCGGCGGGCGTCCTCCCGACCTGCGTGTTATCGACTCGATCGTCCGGTGGTTGCTCTCTTCCAGATCCCTGAGCGCACGATATGAATCGGGAGTCAGCAGTCTTATGACGCTTTCGTCGAGCGGGATCGCGCGCACAATCAGCCCCTGCGGCTCGAGTCGGATCGCGATGTCGTCCTGTCTGAGCGATCCGAATCCCGCGGGAACGTTCGCGCGTGACGTCGTGTCCTCGACGACTGGCACGGGAGGCGTTACGCCCCCGGCCGATGGGGGCGCGCACGCCTCCATCACGGCCAGTCCGACTGCCAGCGAAGCGGCGACTGCCTTCACGTCACCTCCCCCCGGGAGACTTCGATGAGCGAGCTCAGCGCTTCGGCGAGCTCGTCGCGGCCCACACCCGTCGTCGAGCTGAAGGGAACTGTCTGCTCGCGCTCCAGCCCGAGAGCACTCATGATCCCGAGCGTTCTCTCCTCGACAGCGTTGCGCGAGATCTTGTCGATCTTGGTGAGAACGACGACAGTTGGAACCTCCAGCCCCGCCAGATAGTCCAGCATCGCGACATCATCTTCACTCGGCTCGCGCCTTATGTCCAGAAGCAGGACGACTCCGGCGAGATGGGGCGTACGGCGCAGGTATCCTTCGATGAGAGGCTTCCAGTCCGCCTTCCTTTCCTTCGAGACGCGCGCGTATCCGTAACCCGGAAGGTCGGCGAGAACGAACTGCTCGTTCACCCGGAAGAAATTGATCTCGCGGGTTCTCCCGGGAGTGCGGCTGACGCGAGCGAAAGCCCTGCGCCGCACCAGTCTGTTGAGAAGGGAGGACTTGCCCACGTTCGAACGGCCGGCAAAGGCAACCTCGGGCAGATCCGATTCGGGTCGCCAGCCATCCGCCGATGCCATGCCGCCCATGAACTCCAGCTTCCGGATGACGAGCGGATCCGGTCCGGAGCTCGAAGGCATCAGTGGGCCGTTACGCGGTCCTGCATTCCTTCTCCGCCCGCTGCTCTCTGCCGCGCCATTCGCGCCGTTCGTTTGTCGGCCGCCTTTCTGAGGGAATCGCCGCGCATGGCGACGGCGAGCACCTCGTCCATCGTCTTCACCGGATGGAAGCGCACTGCCGCACGCACTTCTTCGGGCAGCTCGTCCAGGTCACGCATGTTGCCGTGTGGAACGATCACGTGCGAAACCTTGTTGCGATGGGCAGCTACCGCTTTTTCCTTGAGCCCGCCGATCGGCAGCACTCTTCCGCGCAGCGTTATCTCTCCCGTCATCGCCACGTCGCCGCGCACCGGAACTCCTGTCAGCGCGCTGATGACGCTCGTGGCGATCGCGATTCCCGCGGACGGTCCGTCCTTCGGCGTCGCTCCCGCGGGCATGTGAATGTGGATGTCGCGATTCCTGTAGAAATCCGCGTCGAGCCCCAATTCCTTCGCCCGCGTGCGCGCGTAGCTCAATGCGGCGCTTGCCGATTCCTTCATCACGTCGCCAAGGGTGCCCGTGAGCTGGAGCTTGCCTCGGCCCTTCACCACGCTCACCTCAATCTCCAGCACTTCACCACCGACGCTCGTGTAGGCGAGCCCGGACGCAACTCCGACCTTGTCCTCGAGCGACGTGTCGTCCGGATCGAACGGCGGCGTTCCCAGGAGATCCTGAAGATCGCCGACGGTGACATGCTCATTCACCGACGGAGCGATGTGCTCGGCCTGCCTGCGCGCGAGCTTTCGCGCGAGACGAGCCAGCCGCCTTTCCATCTCGCGGACGCCGGCTTCGCGAGTGTAGCCGCGCATGATTGCCGGCAGCACATCGGGATCCAGTGTGATGTTGGCGGGATCGATTCCGTTTCCCTTGAGCTGGCGAGGCAGCAGATACTGCCGCGCGATCGCCATCTTCTCGTGGTCCAGGTACCCCGGCAGCCGGATTATCTCCATTCTGTCGCGGAGCGCTTCGGGAATGCCGCTCAGGCTGTTCGCTGTCGTGACGAACAGCACCTCGGAGAGATCGTAGTCCACCTCGAGGTAATTGTCGTTGAACGCCGTGTTCTGCTCCGGGTCCAGCACCTCGAGCAGCGCACTCGCCGGATCACCGCGGTAGTCCTGTCCAAGCTTGTCCACTTCATCGAGAAGGATCACGGGGTTGACGACTTCCGCGCGCCGCATCGCCTGGATGATTCGTCCCGGCATGGAGCCGATATAGGTGCGGCGATGTCCGCGGATCTCCGCCTCGTCGCGCACTCCGCCGAGCGCCATGCGGATGAATTTGCGTCCGAGTGCGCGGGCGATTGAGCGGCCGAGCGATGTTTTTCCGACGCCGGGCGGGCCGACGAGACACAGGATCTGTCCCTCTATGCGACCGACCAGCGCGAGCACCGCGATGAAATCGAGAATCCGCTCCTTCACTTCCTCGAGCCCGTAGTGATCCTCGTCGAGAATTCGCCGCGCATGCGCGACGTCGAGAACCTCGTCGGTACGCTCTTCCCACGGAAGCGCGACGATCCAGTCCACGAAGTTCCGCGAGACTGTGAATTCCGGAGACATCGGCGACATTCGGCGCAGCTTCCGCAGCTCGCGGAACACTCGCGTCTTCACCTGCTCGGGAAGCGCCTTCTTGGTGACAAGGGCTTCGAGGTCGGCGAAATCGTCGCCGTCATCTTCGCCGAGCTCCTTGTGGATCGCGCGCAGCTGCTCCTGCAGATAGAACTCGCGCTGGTTCTGGAAGAGCGCCCCACGCACGTCGTCGTCGATCTTTCGCTCCAGACGCAGCAGCTCGCTCTCGCTGCCGAGCGTGCGCGACAGGGATTCAAGGAGGTCGGTGAGACTCCGCGACTCCAGGAGCTTCTGCCTCGACTCGAACTTGATCGCCATGTGAGCGGCGACGCCCCACGCCTGCCGCTCCTCGGATTCGGTGCTCTGAATGAGCCCGACGACCTCAGGCGGAATCCGGCGATGGAGCGCGACGTATTCCTCGAACAGCGACATCACCCTGTTGGCGAGCGCGCGAGTCTCGGTATCGGGTCCTTTCTCCGACCACTCGATCGGCGATGTCACGGCGCGCATGTACGGTCCGCCGGACACGTAGCGCGTAACGCGCGCGCGCGCGAACCCCTCGACGAGCACCCGCGTGCTTCCATTGGGAAGACGCGCGACCTGGAGAACGCGTCCCAGCACGCCGACGCGATGGAGGTCTGCTGCCCCCGGCTCCTGCGTCTCACCCTCCTTCTGCGCCACGAGGAGGATGAGCTTGTCGGTCTCCACTGCGGCGTCGATCGCGGCCAGCGAAGGCTGCCGTCCGACGAGCAGAGGGATCACTACATATGGAAAGATTACGACATCGCGAAGGGGAAGAACCGGGATGCGGGCTTGAGCCTGCACCTTTTCGCCGTCACGCGTGAATTCGTGAGTCACGTTTGAGGATTGGATGTGTGTGGGGCCCGCGTTGAGTGGCAGGCCCGCTGGAAGCGATTACGCTTCCTTCTTACGCCGCAGCGGCGAAATCTCGAGGAGCGGCTGCGTGCCGTTGGTGATGCAGGACTCCGTGACCTTGACCTCGACCACGTCCTCGCGGCTCGGAAGGTCGAACATGACCTCCATCAGCACTTCCTCGAGAATTGCGCGAAGTCCGCGGGCACCTGTGCCGCGCTTCAGTGCCTTCTGCGCGATCGCGGCGAGCGCCGCCTCGTCGAAGGTGATCTTCACTTCCTCGAGGCCGAAGAGCTTCGTGTACTGCTTGGTGAGGGCGTTCTTCGGCTCCTTGAGAATGCGGACCAGAGACTTCTCGTCCAGCGACTCGAGCGCGACCGTGACCGGAAGCCGGCCCACCAGCTCGGGGATCATTCCGTAGCGGAGAAGATCGTCCGGCTCCACTTCGTTGAACACCTGCGTGGGGTTGACTTCCTTTTTCCCTGTCACGTTGTTGAATCCGATCTGGCGGCGTCCGGTTCGTGCCTCGATGATTTTCTCGAGCCCGTCGAACGCGCCGCCGCAGATGAACAGGATGTCCTTCGTGTTGAGCTGGATGTACTCCTGCTGCGGATGCTTGCGGCCGC
>JBDTRZ010000063.1:0-18253 GCA_039931395.1 Gemmatimonadales bacterium | reverse complement strand
CGACGTGAGAGTGGATGGCCGTTTTTCACACGGGAACGGTTTGTCCGATCAGGCTTTTACCGCGACCGCTGCCTCAGGGGTAGTCGGCGTGACCGCCGGTCGTACGGGCCTCTGCCATTGCGGCCTCGGATGCACCGGCCGGGCCTTGATGGCGAGGACTTCTTCATAGTGCTTGACGATCCTCAACTCGACAGACTGCCTCGTATCGCTGGCCTTGGCTTCAAAGGGCGCGTACCTCGTCCCTGGGAGCGTTGAGAGACAGAAAAACCACCAGGGCGGCATTCCCGCATGGCGCGGGGTCTCGATCGAACAGATGAACGTTCGTCCGGCGTTTTCGAACTCGAAGTCTTTGACCACTTTGACCCTTGATTCAGATGCTTCAATCTAGCTCAATCACCAGGTCAAAAGGTCTTTTTCCCCTCATGATCGGTGCTTTCGACGGATTGTCGAAAGAATCATCTGTCCGTGGTCGGGCCGCTTCGCAGAAGGTGTGGCCTCGATTCTGAGACTTACGTGGATCGTCGTATCATCGGCGCCCGTTTCCACCACATCGACGCGCACCGTGGCTGTGTCCGTCATCTGCGACGCGGCGTGTGCGAAAATCACCCAGTTCCTGTCACCGACCTGGAGAACCCGCTCGATCACCAATCCTGATTCGGTGACGGCCTCCTGCGCATCCTGCAGCAGCCGAAGATTCGAGCCGAGAAAGGTCGCGTTGACCCGGACGACATTCGTGAGCTGAGGCTGCGGCGGCTGCTTTTTCGGCACCAGCTTCACGCAGGGATCGGCCTTCGTTCCGATTCCCCCCGGCGCACCAGTCAGAGAAGAGGCCGGCGCAGTCCCTGGAGGACAGCGTATGATCGCTTCGCGGACGGTAATGGCGGACAACGTGACCGGAACTCGCTGCAATCTGACGGTCACACGCCGGGTGTCGCCCATTCCAAGCGAGATCAGCGTATCCAGCTGGATAAATCCCACTGACTGCGCGCGGAGAGTGTACCGGCCGGGTGACAGCTTGTCGAAACGAAAGGAAGCCGTTGGGCTGCTGCGCCGAGCTTCCGTAACGCCAACAAGCACTACGCGGCTGGCTGGTACCGCCCTGCCGTCGTCATCTGCCACGATCTGGCCACTGATCGAGCCCCGTGACAGGTCACCTTGCGCTGACTGTGCGCCAATGCTTCGAGTGACCGCCAGGATCAGAACCACCAGAAGGATTCGCATGGAGAGGCGACAATTTCGTGCCGAGGCGAGCATATGTACAACCATCTTGTCAATGCGTCCGAATCAATATCGCGCCGCCAGCCATGGCGGTCCCAAATCGCGTGGTCGCATCATAGGGACTGAGGAACTGAACACTCATGATCCCATCCTTCGTCAGGCTTTTGAGCGATTCGAGATTGCCATGGAGTAGCTCGTCCACATACACCGCCGCAAACACCGGGTCGCGCTCGGTCAAGGACTGCGCGCTGTGCGAACGAAGGAAATGCGGACGCAGCTCTGCGATCAGGTGCCATGACGACGGCCCAACGACCCGTGCTGACTGAATCTCTTCGTAAGTGATGAAATCCCGGCTCTTCGCGACTGCGCCCGTGCTTGTGGGACGAGCGCTGCAAGCGGCGATCGAGAAATACAGGACGGTTGCGATTGTGAATTTCCGCATATTCTCGCCGGGCGCTCGAACTCCCGCGCCAAAAGGAAATGGTTGTTACATGGGCCATCGAGGAGTTGAACCTCGGACCTCACGCTTATCAGGCGTGCGCTCTAACCACCTGAGCTAATGGCCCCTTTGCGAGGGGAAAACGGCCGCGCGAAGAGTCTCCAAAGTTATCCGGCCTAGAACATTATTCCAAGTGTCACCGGATAGATGCGCGCGGACCTCCGCCCCTTCTCACCCGTCACAGGATCCGGCAGCGCACGATAAAGATTCATCCACCTCGCCTCCACGAATCCGTTGAACCATGGAAGCCACAGGCCCGCGCCGGCATTGAGTCCGAAGTCGTTCACCGCGGTTGTCCCCGGTCCGTCGGGATTGTACCAGTATCCACCAAGTCCGCCGATTGCGTAGAGCCGCGTGTCGCTTCCGTAGACTCTGAAGAGGCCGTTCGCGCTGAGCGAGAAAATTCGCGCCGAGCCCTGGTCTGTCACCACGCTCGTCCCGCTGCGGTTGCCCAACGAGGAATACATGCCGTCGAACCGGATGCCGAAGGGCGAGTCCACCGCACCGATTCCGAACATCAGCGTGCCATGCGCGCCGGTCGTGTGATTGTCCCGCGCGATGCCCGACGGGAACGTCGCTCCGCCGCCGATGCCCCAGGCGAATTGATCGTCACGCTGCGCGAGAGCTTCGACTGAGGGAATCACGAATGCGGCGAGCAGTGCCGCGAGTATTGGAAATTTCATAGGCGTCAATCTAAAGAAAACGCCGCCGGTGGTAACTCCGGCGGCGTCATCGCGTCGCGAATCGAAGGATCAGTCCTCGCGCCTCAGGTGGCCGGGACTCTTGTGCTTCTCCTCGACTTCAGTGTCGAACTCGTCGTCGAGATCTATCAGGTCGTCATCGAGGTCGTCGTCGAGGTCGTCCTCATCCTCGTCTTCGTCATCCTCGTCTGCATCGTCCTCGTCGTCATCCTCGTCTGCGTCGTCGAGATCGTCGTCGAGCTCGTCCTCATCGTCGAAGAGATCGTCTTCGTCATCGTCGTCGAGACCGTCATCCAGGATCTCGTCTTCCGGGTCGTCACTGTCCGTCGGACCAGCCGCTGCGTAGCCACTGCCTACCGCGTACATCCTCGCGTCGCCTCCATCCGCGAACTCCCCAGCCGGCGACTCGAACGTGTCCAACATACAATCACTTTCCTCCGGGTTAGAGAAGCGCCCGCTCGCGTTTCGCTTCGCGTGACAGCTTCTTTCGATCGTTCGCGCTGAGGAAGCGCTTGCGCAGGCGGATTGCCCGCGGCGTCACCTCGATCAGCTCGTCTTCCTCGATATACTCCAACGCGCCTTCCAACGTCAATTCCCGGGGCGGCTCGAGTTGAATGTTTTCATCGCTCGACTTGCTCCGCATGTTGGTCAGCTTCTTCTCCCTGGTGGGATTCACGTCCATGTCGCCCGGCCGCGAATTCTCCCCGACCAGCATCCCCTCGTACACCTTGTCACCCGGCGAAACGAACAGGGTCGAGCGCTCCGCCAGATTCGCGAGAGCGAATGCAACAATCACACCCGGCTCCATCGACACCAGCGTCCCGCGCGTACGCCCCGCCAACGGTCCGGCCCAGCCGCCGTAATCGAGGAACCGGTGGTGCATTATCCCCGTCCCCCGCGTATCCGTCATGAACTCCGAGCGATATCCGAACAATCCGCGCGCGGGGATCCTGTAAAGCAGACGCACCGTACCCTGCCCCGGATTCTTCATCTCGATCATCTCTGCCCTGCGGGGCCCGAGCTTCTCGATCACGGCGCCCAGGAACTCCTCCGGAACGTCGATCGCAAGCTCCTCGTACGGTTCCAGACGCTCCCCATTCGGCCCCCGGCGTGTGATCACCCGAGGACGCGATACCTGGAACTCGTAACCCTCGCGCCGCATCGTCTCCATGAGAATCGTAAGATGGAGCTCGCCGCGGCCCGACACCGTCCACGTGTCCATTGCACCGGTATCCTCCACACGGAGGGCAACGTTTCGCTCCAGCTCCTTGTACAGCCGCTCACGAAGCTGTCGTGACGTGACGAACCTTCCTTCCCTGCCCGCGAAAGGAGAATTGTTGACGAGAAAATCCACCGAGATGGTGGGCTCCTCGACGGAGATTCCCTCGAGGCGCTCGGGGTTCTCCATGTCGGCCACGGTGAGACCGATCTCGACTGTCTCGAGCCCAGCCAATGCAACAATCTCCCCGGCCGATGCCTCCTCCAGCTCGACTCGCTCCAATCCCTCGTAGCCGAACAGCTTCGTCACCTTCGCCAGCTCGACCTTCATGTTGGGATCGAGAGGAAGAAGCGCGACCTGCTGTCCGATGCTGACGCGTCCGCGCTCTATGCGCCCTATACCAAGCCTGCCGAGATAGGGCGAGTAGTCGATGGTGGAGATGAGCATCTGAAACGGACCGTTCGAGTCGGTGGGCGGAGGCGGTACGTGTTCGACGATTGCCTGGAACAATGGGACCAGGTCGACGGCCTCGTTGTCGAGATCCATCGTTGCCACACCTTCGCGCGCGGACGCGTACACGACCGGCGCGTCGAGCTGCGCTTCGTCGGCCTCGAGCTCGATGAACAAATCGAGCACCTCGTCGTGAACGCGCATCGGGTCCGCACCGGGACGGTCGATCTTGTTGATCACGACAATCGGTGTACGGCCGAGAGCGAGCGCCTTGCGAAGCACGAACCGTGTCTGCGGCATCGGCCCGTCGAAGGCGTCCACCACGAGCAGCACCCCATTCACCATGCGCAGTGTCCGCTCCACTTCACCACCGAAGTCGGAGTGGCCCGGCGTGTCGATGATGTTGATCTTGGTGCCCTTCCAGCGAACGGAAGTGTTCTTGGCGAGAATCGTGATTCCGCGCTCGCGCTCGAGGGGGTTCGAGTCCATGACGCGGTCCATCACCACCTGGTTCTCGCGAAATGCTCCGGCCTGCCGGAGCATCTTGTCTACGAGGGTCGTTTTGCCATGGTCGACGTGAGCGATGATGGCGATGTTGCGGATATCCTGCGGGGTCGGCATAGCATCGGAAGTTAGCCGGTCCAGCGGGCTAATTGCAGGCCGGTACTAGGCCGCAATGAATGCCGTATCGTGCCCGCGGGCCTTCAGCATCGCGAGGAAGCTCGTCTTGTCGGTGGACTTCATGTATGCCTCCTGCGGCGCGACGAAACCCTGATCCACCAGATCGATGAGCACGTCACCGAGCTGGATCATCCCCAGCTTGCGCGAGGTCTGCATCACCGAAGGAATCTGAAACGCCTTTCCTTCGCGGATGAGATTCGTGACCGCGGGAAGCGTCAGCAGAATCTCGCGAGCCGCGATGCGTCCGCCGCCGATCTTCTTGCACAATGTCTGCGAGATCACGCCTTTCAGCGTGTCCGCAAGCATCACGCGAATCTGCGCCTGCCTGTCAGCAGGAAACTGGTCGATCACACGATCGACGGTCCCGACCGCGGTCGTCGTGTGCAGAGTCCCGAACACGAGGTGGCCAGTCTCCGCCGTTTCGATCGCAATCGAGATTGTCTCGAGATCGCGCAGCTCACCGACCAGAACCACATCGGGATCCTCACGGAGCGCCGCACGGAGCGCGCTCTTGAACGAGCCAGTATGCATTCCGACCTGGCGCTGTGTGATGACACACCGCTTGCTATGATGCACGAACTCGATCGGATCTTCGATCGTGATGACGTGATCGTCGCGCGTGCGGTTGATCAGGTCGACAAGTGCGCCGAGTGTCGTCGACTTCCCGGATCCCGTCGGACCGGTGACGAGCACGAGTCCCTTGGTGAGATAACAGAGGTTCTGGACTTCGGGAGTGATCCCGAGCTCCTCCACCGTCGCCACTTTGGCCGGAATGACACGGAACACGCCGCCGCTTCCGTTGTGATCGCGGAACGCGTTCGCCCTGAATCGCGCCAGACCTTCAATCTCGTGCGCGAAGTCGGTGTCGTTCGATTCCATGTACTCGAGCCTGTTGCGCTCGGGCATGATCGAGAACAGCATCGCCTCCACCGCCGCGTTCGTGAAAGGCGTGGCGTCGTGATCACGCTTGAGCTCGCCATGTATCCGGTATATCGGCGGCTCGCCTACCCGAAGGTGAAGATCCGAAGCCGAGCGCTCCACGATAGTTGAGAGCAACGCCTCGATCTCCGCTTTCGCTGCAATGCTGCCAACTGGCCTCGGCGCCGGCTCACGCTTCACCTCTACAGGGAGTTCGTGCGCTGCGCCGTTGCCATTTGTCACGGGCGCAGCTTCCCTTCCGCTCACCGCCCAGGCGATGCTCTGCTCCTTGGTCGACTCGATCGTCAGTCGCGCAGAAAGCTTGCCCCCTTGCCGTGAAGTTCTGCCCAGGAATCGGCCCGCATCGTTCTCATAGCTGAACTCGAATCCGACCGGGCCGTCGATTCGAGCCAGGAGGTCGGGGGGCAGCACCTCCTTCAGCAACAGGGCGAGCTGCCCGTCGCCGAGAGGATTTCGGGTCAGCGGGTGTTCGGCGCCGCCTTTGATCAATCGCGCGATCTCGCCGTCGGCGAGCCGCAACGCGTCGGCGTTGTTCGAGACCATCGCGACGAGTAGGGGATCTAGTCTTGGCATGTGCTCCAAGGACGACTGAGACCCCCGGAAATCACGCGTGCAGGTGCGCTTCCCTCTCCGCCATCTCGCTCTGCTCGATCTGGACCGTCACGTGGGAGATTCCGAACAGCGCCATCGCGTCGTGCACGTGCTCGAGAACGTGCTGCTGTGACGCCGCGTTTCGAACGATCGCGTGCGCGCTCATGGCCACCATGTTCGGGGTCACGGACCACACGTGGAGATCGTGCACCGACTCGATTCCGGGGATCGCCACCAGCTGCGTTCGCACCGCTTCCGGGTCGATGTGCTTTGGTGCCGACTCGAGCAGGATGTCGACCGATTCACGCACCAGCGTCCAGGCGCCCCGGATGATGAGCGCGGTGGTGAGAAATGACGCGATGGGATCGGCCATCAGCCACCCTGTGTACCGAATGATTACCGCCGCTGCCACAGTTCCAACCGAGCCGAGCAGGTCGCCAACAACGTGCAGATACGCCCCGCGCACGTTCATGTTGGAGCGGGACATGGGGTGTAGAACGGCGGCGGATATCACATTTACGATCAGGCCTCCGAGCGCCACAGCGAGCATCAGTCCGCCGGCGATCGGCTCGGGGTTCCGCAGCCTCAGAATCGACTCGACTATGATCCCGGCCGAGATGAGGAGGAGTGCCGCCCCGTTCAGAAACGCGGCGAGAATCTCCCATCTGAGGTACCCAAAGCTCTTCTGCGGCGTGCCCGGCTGGTGAATGAACCACGCCACGAACAGGGAGAGGGCCAGCGCTGCAACGTCGGTGAGCATGTGCCCGGCGTCGGCCAGCAGGGCAATCGAGTTCGACAGGAGACCCCCGGCCACCTCCGCCACGAGCAGTGTCGCCGTGAGAGCGAGAGCTAGCTTAAGGCTTCGGACGGGGGCGTGTGACGCGTGATCGTGACCTCCGGCCATGTCCTCCCTCATTGTGATATTTTCCACCTGTGACGATCCGACTGCTGGCCATTCTGGCGCTGGTGCTGCTGAATGGCTTTTTCGTAGGGGCCGAGTTTGCCCTCGTCAGGTCGAGGCGGACACGCCTCGAGGCGATGGTCCGCAGCGGCGACAAGCTCGCGCGCATCGCGCTTCGGGCAAGCTCCAATATCTCCCGGGTTCTTTCGGCGTGCCAGCTTGGAGTGACCCTCGCCAGCCTGGGCCTCGGCTGGATCGCCGAAGCGACTCTCGCCCACATCTTCGAGTCGCTGTTTGAAAGCCTTCCGTTCGCTCTCGAAGTATCGCTTCGCGTGACTCTCGCGGGGATCGTCGCCTACACGATTCTCACCTACCTCCATGTCGTGCTCGGTGAGCTCACGCCGAAAGCCGCCGCTCTCAATTCTCCTGAGCGATTCGCAAAGTGGCTCGCGCCGCCGCTGCTGCTTTTCGCGTGGATCATGAGTCCGTTCATCTGGATTCTCCATCGCTCAGCGAACCGGCTGCTGAAGCTTCTCGGTCAGCCGAGTGCCGGACAGGAAGAGACTGTCCATTCGCCGGAGGAGCTTCGTCTCCTCGTAGAGCAATCGCAGGAAGGAGGCGTGCTTCAAGCTGCGGATGCAGATCTCATCGACGCGGTCTTCGAATTCTCCGAGAAGAACGCGCGGGAAGTCATGACGCCCCGCACCGAGATAGTCGCTCTCGACGTAGACGCGCCACTGCAGGAGGTGCTGAAGGTTGTCGAGGAGAGCGGCTTCTCGCGCTATCCCGTGTACGAGGAGTCGATCGACAACATCATCGGACTCGTCCTCATCAAGGATCTGCTGCGAGTGCTGATCCCGTCGGCGACCGGCGGCGCTGACACTTCCGGCGCTTTCAACATCCGCGCGATCATCCGCCCCGTTCACGTGATCCCGGGCTCGCGTGAGGTCGAGGACGTCCTTGCCGATTTCAAGCGGCTGAAGGAGCACATGGCTGTGGTTCTCGACGAATACGGCGGAACCGCCGGCGTGATCACGATGGAAGATCTGCTCGAGGAGATCGTCGGAGAAATTCTCGACGAGTACGACACTCCCGAGGATGACGCCGAGCCGGTGCTCAGCCGGTCTGGCGAGACCATCGTTGCGGGAAGCACCAACATCCATGAGCTGAACGAGCGATTCGGTCTCGACGTTCCCGAGGAGGATGCGACGACGATCGGCGGCTTTGTTTTCGGAGTGCTGGGCCGTTTGCCTCAGGTCGGCGACAGGGTGATCGCAGGCGGCGCGATCTTCACCGTGAAATCGATGGAGGGGAGGAAGATCGATCTGCTGGCGGTCGACCTTCACTCGATGGGCGACCGTCGCGCGACGGAGCGAGAGCCGCAATCCGCCGGCACAGAAGCAGCGCCTCGATGAAGCTCGACGGGTCGGCGATTCCGCGGCCCGCTATGTCGAGTGCGGTGCCGTGATCGGGTGAAGTGCGGGGGAACGGCAGCCCGAGTGTGACGTTCACCGCACTGCCGAACGATGCAACCTTGATTGCGGTCATCCCCACGTCGTGATACGGCGCGATGACCGCGTCGAACTCTCCACGCATCGCCCTTACGAAAACCGTATCCGCGGGAAAGGGGCCTGCAATGCGCGCCTTCCGCGCCGCAGGCGCAAGGATCTCCTGATCCTCGCTGCCAAACCTCCCGCCGTCTCCCGCATGCGGGTTCAACGCGCAGAGCGCGATCCTCGGCTCCGCAATTCCAAACCACTCCCGGAGACCGGCGCGTGTCGTTTCCGCGACGCGGACGATCACGTCCTCATCGACACTCGCGACGACAGCGCGCAAAGGGAGATGCGTAGTCGCAAGAACGACCCGCAGGGGATTGGAGTTTTCCGGCGACGACCCGCGCACGGACGCGAGCATCATCGCCACACGCGACCCTGTCAGCTCAGCGAGCATCTCGGTGTGTCCGGCGAAGTCATAACCGCCCGCGAGCAGCGCAGCTTTGTCGATGGGTGCCGTGACTATGCCTTGCACTTCGCCGTTCATCGCGAGCGCGACTGAACGCTCGATCGCCTTGCCGCTCAGCCGCCCCGCGAGCTGCACATTGCCGGATGCGTTCCACTCTCCGACATCTTCGTCGACCTCGATCGAAAGTCCCGACGGACCGACGATCACCAAGTCAGAGCGCCCGCCAACCCGTGGGTCTGCGAGCGCCTTGAGGATTATCTCGGATCCGATACCGCGGGGATCACCCGCGGTAACGGCGATTCTCGGAGTCACTCGTCCAATCGAACCGATACGTACGTCTGCCGGCGCAGGTCATCCAGCAGCGCGCGAGTCGCGCGCTCGGCGACAAGCTGCGTGCGGATGCGCTCCTTCACCTGTGCCTCGTCGAACTTGCCCGCCTCGTTCACGCTGACCAGCTGAACGACGGCCCATTTGGACACTCGCTGGCTCGCGAGCTCGAACGGCTCAGTAACGTCGCCCGCCTTCTTGCCCGCGATTGCTGTGGCGTAGGACGCGGGCAGCGAATCGCGGACGAAAGGCTGGAGAATTCCCTTCTCTTCCGCCGGGTCATGGTGCTTTGCGACGAGCGAGTCGAACGCCGCGCCGCTCCTCAGCTGCGTCGCTACGAGCTCGGCTTCCTTTCTGGCTGCGGCAATGTCGGCAGAGTCGATGACCGGACTGATGAGAATGTGGCGGGCCTTCACTTCCGCCGCCTGAACGCGGTCCACACGGATGATGTGGAATCCGAACGCCGTCTCGATGACAGGACTGATCTGCCCGGGCGGAAGAGAGAACATCACCCGCTCGAACTCGGGTACCATCGCGCCCCGTCTGTTCCAGCCAAGATCGCCGCCTTGTGGCTTTGATGCAGCGTCCATCGACTCGCGCTTGGCGATTTGCTCGAAATCTCCACCGCGTTTGATCTCGGCAAGCAACGTATCGGCCTTCGCCCTGGCGCGCTTCTTCGCCTCGGGGGACGCCTTCGGAGCAACGACGATCTGGCGGAAAGTCACCGTGGCCGGTGCGCTCGAGAGGGTGGTCTTGTTCTTCTCGAACGTCTCGTTCACTTCGGTCTCGCTGACGTTCCGGCCGACTGCAGTCTTGCGGAGCTCCTCGAATGCGCGCTGCTGAAGCGCGCGACGATAGAACTGATCGTAAAGGGTACGGCGGTATTCCTCGGGAGTGCCGAATCCGGCTGTGCGCAACTCCGTCCTGTATTCCTCCTCAGTCTGGAACTGCGAGCGAATTCGCTTGACCTGGTCGTCGACGCTGCGGTTCACTTCGTCGGGGGTGACGTCGATTTTCAGCAGGTGCGCCTTCTGCACGAGGATCTCTTCGTCGACCAGCGCATCGAGTGACTCTTTCGCGAGCGCGTGCTGTCCCGCGGAATCAGGCGGAAGCTGAAGACCACTCGCCCGCTGCTGGTTGATGGAGCTCATTACATCGCTCCACAGAATCACCTTGTCCCCGACGACAGCGACCACGCGGTCCACGGGAATCGCCCCACTCACCGGGGGCGAAGCAGCGCGGCTTGGCGCCGGGGCCGGCGTCTGCGCCGCCATGACGACGGGCAGCGCCGCTGCAATCGAAAGCAATAGTCCTTTGCGCATCCGTCCTTCTACCCCCAAGGGCTTGCGTCTGTTCGTCACTTCTTTTTGGTCGTGTCCTGATTGGGCACCGGAACCACGGAGCCGGGTTGCCCGACCTTCGTGGTCGAGTCGGTCGCGAGGCGAACCTTGGCCGCTTCCAGCAGAACCTGGTCGATCGTCTCGGGATTGATCGTGTAGTCGTACTTGTCGCGCAGCACGTTCTGAACCGGCTGCGTCACATCCACGTACTGCGCCTGCTGATGCAGCAGCCTGTTCACGTACTCGTCGATGCGCTGTGCGGCGAGCTTGGCACGCTCGGCTTTCGACTTGGCGGCGGCCTGCAGATTCTTCGGGTCGACGTTGAGTGCGGACCACGCACGCGCGAGCGCGGAAGTGAAGAGCTTTCGCGCCTCGGCGATCTGTGTCGAATCGGGTCCGAGCCTGGCACTGTCTGCGGCGTGGAGAACGAGCTCGTTGCGAACGAAGTTCTTCACGAACAGGGGAAGCATCGAATCCGGCGCGGCCTTAACGCGCTCGGCGATCTGCGCCTGGGGCGGGAAGGTTTCCATCCATCGAGCGAGATCTCCCGCCGTGAACTTGCCGATCGAAGAGGTCGCCAGGACCGTCTTGTCGTCCCGGTGTCCGTTGGGATACTCGACGACGGCTCTGACAGTCGCTCCCGTTCCGGGCTTGACCTCGAGCTTGCTCGACTTCTCGAGGCCTGCGAGATACGTGCTCTCGGCTGCCTGCATTCCGCCCTGCTGCATCGCCTGGAGGAACTGGCCTTTGACTTCGGAGAACGTCGGGCGGCGAATGATGTGATACCCGAATTGACTCTGAACGACAGGCGAGATCTCGCCGGGCTTGAGTGCCGCCGCGGCCTTGTCGAATTCGGGAACCATCGCGCCGCGCGGGAACACTCCGAGAGAGCCGCCCTGCACCGCTGATTGCGGATCCTGGCTGTTCTTCTTCGCCATGTCGGCGAAGTTCGCCGAGGTGACCTGAGCCCGCAGAGCATCGGCCTTCTTCTTCACCGCGGCCTTGCCGGCTGGCGTTGTGTCCTGGGTCAGGAGAAGGATGTGACTCGCGGCGAGGAGCTGGGCGGTGTTGTAGGCTGCCTCGGCGGAGGTGCTGTCCGGTGCCTTCCACGATTTCGAAACCTGGTCGTACCACTTCTTCGCCTTCACGTTGGCGAGTATCGCCCACATCGCCTCATCGATCTTCTTCACGTCATTGAGCGAGTCGTTCTCGACAGCCGCCTGGCCGACGAGCTGGTAGTTGACCCAGGCGTCGACGATTGCGTTCGCGACATCCTTCGTCAGGGGCGCTTTCGATGTGCCCATCATGTTCGCCAGACGGGTGACCGCCAGCTCCTGGCCTGCGGCCTTGGCAACGACGTCGGTGTGTGCCGACATCGCTTCCCTGAGGGAATCGCAGCCAGTTAATACGAGAGCCGCGGTCGTCGCAGCGATTAGGATTTTTTTCATGGATTGTGTGATTCGGTTTTAGCCGGAGCTCGAGCTTCGGCCGCGAAGAGTCGCGAGGGCGCGGACCAGGCCATCCAGCAGCTCGGCGCCGCCGAGCCGGGTCAATTTGAGCGAAAGCGGATGTGCTCTGCGCACCTCCGCCTGGAACTGTACCTCGTGAAAGGCCGCCGAGATCCCCTTCATTCGGGGCACGGCATGCTCTCCAAAGGTAATACGGGCCTCGTTGCCACGCAGGAGCATGGACTCGATCTGTGCGGCGCCCCCGAGAACACGCAGCATCGCCACCGCAAAAAACGTCTCCGCCGGCTCGGGAAGAGGGCCAAACCGGTCCCGGACTTCCGCTCGCAGCGCCTCGATCCCGGAAGTGTCGGTCATGTGCGTGAGCCGCCTGTAGACGTCGAGCTTCGCGTCCTGGCTCGTGACGTAATCGTCCGGCAGATACGACGGAAGGTCGACCGTGACGTCGGACGGCTGGAGCTTTGGCCCGCTGTCGCCGCGCATCAGGCGCTTCACCGCCTCATCCAACATTCGCAGATACATGTCGAACCCGACCGCGGTCACGAACCCCGACTGTTCGGGACCAAGGAGATTCCCCGCGCCGCGCAGCTCGAGGTCCTTCAGCGCGATGCGATATCCGGCCCCGAGCTCTGTGTGGTGCTCGAGGATCTTGAGGCGGCGGTTGGCCTCCTCGTCGATGTCACCTTCCGTGACGAGGAGGTAGCAGTTCGCGCGACGGTGTGATCTGCCGACGCGGCCGCGCAGCTGATACAGCTGGGCGAGGCCGAAATGATCCGCGCGATTCACGAACATCGTGTTGGCGTTCGGCACATCGAGGCCAGACTCGACGATCATCGTGGAGACGAGCACGTCGGTCTCTCCCTCGACGAACCGCCGCATGACCTCCTCGAGGTCACGCTCCCGCATCTGTCCGTGGCCGACATCCACTCGCGCACGCGGAATGATGCCGCGTATCTGCTGTGCGATGACCTCGATCTGCTCGATGCGGTTGTGCACGAAGAAGACCTGGCCTCCGCGATCCAGCTCCCGGCTGATTCCTTCCTCGATCAGGCCGCGGTCCCACGGCTCGACGAAAGTGAGAACCGGCGAGCGGTCGCGCGGCGCGGTCTGCATCAGCGTCATGTCCCGCAGGCCTGCGAGCGACAGGTGAAGCGTGCGAGGAATCGGGGTCGCGGTGAGTGTCAACACGTCGGTGTCGAGCTTGAGCTGCTTGAGCCGCTCCTTGTGCTTCACTCCAAACCGGTGCTCCTCGTCGACGATGATTATGCCGAGGTTCCGGAACTTTACATCCTTGCTGAGAAGGCGGTGCGTTCCGATGACGATATCGATCTTTCCATTGGCCAGGTCTTCGATCACTTCGGCCTGCTGCTTCGGCGTCTCGAAGCGGCTCATCGTCCGGACCTGGACCGGGAAGTCCGCGAGCCGATCGCCGAATGTTCGCGCATGCTGCTCGGCGAGAATCGTAGTCGGCACGAGAACCGCTACCTGGCGGCCCGACTGCACGGCCTTGAAAGCGGCGCGCACGGCGATCTCCGTCTTGCCGTAGCCGACGTCTCCGACGAGAAGGCGATCCATCGGCCGCGCTTTCTCCATGTCTCCCTTCACGTCCGCAGTCGCGGTGCGCTGGTCGGGCGTGTCCTCGAAGAGGAACGACGACTCGAGCTGCCGCTGCCACGCAGTGTCGGGAACGTGGGGTGGACGTGTCGCCACTTTCCGGCGCGCGTACAGGTCGAGCAGCTCGACAGTCATCTCCTGAATCGCGGCGCGTGTGCGATCGCGCTGCTGAGCCCAGCGCCGGCCGCCGAGAGTGTGCAGGCGCGGCGGTGGATTGTCGGCGGAGATGTCGGCCGCTGAGCGAAATCGCTCGATCTGGTCGATGCGATACAGAGGGACGTTGAGACGCGATCCGCCCTCGTACTCGATCACCGCGACCTCGACCGTGCTCTCGCGCACGAACATCCTCTCCATCCCGCGATAGATGCCGACGCCGTGCTCGAGGTGAACGACGTAGTCGCCGGGTGTGAGAGCGGTGAGCGATTCGATCGAAGTGCCCGCGGTGTATCTCCGGGCGCGCCTGATCCTCCTCTCACGCCGGAAGATCTCGTGGTCGGTGAGAACGCGCAGCCCGGGCGATTCCATCCCCCACGGTGGAATTACAAATCCCCCGTGCAGCACTCCGATTGCCAGTGTCGCCGGCGCCGGCCGGCCACCTTCGCCTAACAGCTCTTCGAGTCGTTCCGCCTGACCCGAGTTGTCGCAAAGAATCACGGTCGGCATTCCGTCCGAGACGACCTCGCGCAGCAGCTTCATGTCGCGCTGAATCGACTCGGGCGGAACGATCGGGAAAGTGAAGGCGACCGGTGAACGATCGTCGAGCGCGAGCTCCGAGTGCGAGTCTATCACCATGCCCGAGAACACCTCGATGATTCCGAGTCCGGAAATGGCGGCGATCGTCTCTTCGGGCGTTGTGTACAGCTCGCTCCGGTCAGGCGCGTCCTCACCGCGCCGGCGGGCGAGGTCGATGTGGTGCTTTGCTTCGTCCCATGTGCGGCGGAGCTCCGGACCGATGCGACTGTCCTCGGGGACGACCATGACTGTATCGGGAGCGAAGAGCGTTGTGATGGAGACACGCTCGGTCTCCTCCGTGTTGCCTCCGAGCTGTCCATCGACTGGCAGAATGAGCGCGAGCTCGGCGTCGCGAGTGGAGCGCTGGCTGATCAGGTCGAAGTGACGGAGCTCGGAGATGTCATCGCCCCAGAACTCGAGACGGACCGGCTCCGCCATTCCAAAGCTGTAGATGTCGAAGATTCCGCCGCGCACGCTGAACTGCGCCACGTCATCCACCATCGGCACGCGCTCGAATCCGATCGATTCGAGGTGCGACGCCAGGTCCTCGGGGCGTCGCGCATCGCCTTTTCTGAGCTCGAGCCGCGTGCGCGCGAGTGCCCGCGGAAGCTGTGTCTTCTCGAGCAGAGCACGAGCGGTGGTGAGAAAAACTCTGACGTCGCCGCGTCCGACTCTCTCCAGAGTCTCGACCCGCTCGCCCGCGACTTCCGCGTGAGGTTCGGCCTCTCCGAATCCCTCGCGCGGGGGGTAGAAGGCCACAAATCCCGAATCACCGAGCGATTCCAGGTCGGCAAGCCAGCGCTCCGCACCGGCGACGCTTTCGGCGATGACCACGAAGAAACGGCTGGGACTGGCATGCGCGAGCGCGGCGACAACGACCGCGTCGCTGGAACCTGGGAGCCCGGCCGCGTGTAACCGGTTATGTGCGGGAGGTAGCGCCGAGACGAGCTGCCCGAACTGGGGTACTGTCTGGATTGCCTCGAGAAGTGCTGGCAGTGACACTGCGCGCAAGCTATCCTACTTGTATGTCCCGGGGTAGCGGATTCAGGACAAGGAAAGGAGCGGGAATGAGAGTAGTCAGAATCGTCATTGCATCGTCCATGTTGCTGGCTGCATCGCCTGCCGTGTCCGTCGCGCAGATCGCGAGCCCTCGCGTGTACGCACCGGAACCACAAAGTGAGTTCGCCCCGCCGGTGGATGTCTGGATCGATCAGCTCACATACCGCTACGGCGACCGCATTCGCCCTTACGTCGCCACCGAGCCCGGAGCGTACGTGACGATCGTGCGCGTATCGAGCGACGGCGAGCTTCGTGTCCTTTATCCGCGCCGTCCCTGGGAGCAGAAGCGATACGCGCTGGGCCAGTTCGCGAACGACCGACTGCCTTTTACGGGTGATCCGGCGACGAATCTGTACGAGTCAACCGGAACGGGATTCGTTTTCGCCATCGCATCGTACCAGAAGTTCGACTACAGCTACTACACGTCAGGCCGCTCGTGGAGCATCGCGCGTCTGGCGCGGATCGGCGGGTACTCGGATCAGTTCGAGATCGTCCGCGACTTCATCGACCGGACGCTCGATGAGCGAGCCGACTACTCGATGGATTACGTGACCTACGAGATCATTGGCCGGGGCATGGGGAGCCGCTACGCGTCGCGCTACGGCTACTATTCATTCAACGACTACTACGAGCTCTGCAGGTCGGCGTTCGGCTATCAGTACAGCAACTACTGCAGATCGTACAACAACGGATACTACGGGCCATTCATCGTCGTGAACCCGGCGCCGCGCACCCCGACACAAGCCTCAACGCGCAATTTCAAGGTGAAGCCGGTCCATCCGGATCCGATCGTTCCGGGCAAGGGACCCGCCCCTGTGACGGCGGAGGGTCGCATGCCCGCCGGGAATTCGGCTGAAGCAGCCGCGTATGCACGTCACGAGCGGATGTTGAGAAGCGCTCAGCCGAGGGTCGAGATGAAAGCCGACCCGAGCGCTGGATCGAGGCGGATCGAGCGTGAGCCGCAGCGTCGCGAGCGCGAGCCAGTGATGTCCTATCCGCAGGCGCGGAGCGAGCCGCGCGCGGAGCCGCGCAACGACCCGCCGCGCATCGAGCGCCCGCAGTACTCCCCGCCCATGCAGGCTTCCCCGCCGCCGCCACGAATGGAACGACCAGCGAGGATCGAAGCACCTGCAAAGCAGGACAAGCAATAGACAGCTCGTCCGCAGCAGTCCGCAGTCCGCAATAAAGTCCGAGTCCGTAGCGTAGTCTCTTATATTTCGTGGCTGTCCCGCATCTCCGGGACGGCCAACGCCGGACTCTCTCCTTGAATCTCGACCACATCCGCAACTTCTGCATCGTTGCCCACATCGATCACGGCAAGTCCACGCTCGCCGACCGCCTGATCGAAGCCACCGGCATGCTCAAGAAGCGGGAGATGAAGGCGCAGGTTCTCGACACGCTCGACCTCGAGCGCGAGCGCGGCATCACGATCAAGCTGAATGCCGTCCGAATGAGCTACGAAGCGAAGGACGGCAGCCAGTACGAGTTCAATCTCATCGACACGCCGGGACATGTGGACTTCACCTACGAAGTCTCGCGCTCGCTAGCGGCGTGTGAAGGCGCGATTCTCGTCGTCGATGCGTCGCAGGGAATCCAGGCACAGACATTGTCGAATCTCTTCCTTGCGATGGATGCAGGGCTCGAGATCATCCCGGTTCTCAACAAGATCGATCTTCCGGGTGCCGAGCCAGAGAAACGGAAGCAGGAAGTGCACGATCTCCTCGGCGTCGATCCGGATGAGATCCTGCTGGTCAGTGCGAAGGAGGGCCTCGGCATCTCGGAGCTTCTCGAGGAAGTCGTGCGCAAGGTCCCGCCGCCCACAGGGAATGCCGGGGGACCGCTCCGCGCGCTGATCTACGATTCGTACTACGACCGGTATCGTGGTGCGATCCCGAGTGTACGCGTTGTGGACGGATCGATCCGCGCCGGAACGAAGATCACCTTCGGCGCGAGTGAATCCGTATATGAAGTGGCTGAGGTCGGTTACAACCAGCTTCGCCAGGTGAAAACCGACGTGCTCGGCCCCGGTGAAGTGGGCTATGTCGTCGCCAATGTGCGCTCGGTCAAGGAGACGCGCGCCGGCGACACAATCTTCGACGCGACCAATCGCGCTCCTGTTCCGCTGCCGGGATATCGCGACGTGCGCTCGTTCGTGTTCGCGGGCATCTATCCCACGGACACGCAGCAGTACGAGACGCTCCGCGACGCACTGGAAAAGCTTCAACTGAACGACGCGTCGCTTCAATACGAGCCGGAGACTTCCACGGCGCTCGGGTTCGGATTCCGCTGCGGTTTCCTTGGCCTACTGCACATGGAGATCGTGCAGGAGCGGCTCGAGCGAGAATACGAGCTCGACCTCGTCACGACTGTCCCGAGCGTGGAGTATCGTGTCTATCGCACTGACGGCGAGATGCAGCTCATCGAGAATCCTTCATTGATGCCTGCATCGACCGTGATCGACTACATCGAGGAGCCGTACGTGAAGGCGCGCATCATGGCTCCAGCCGATTACATCGGGCCGATCATGACTCTCGGCACCGAGAGGCGCGGCGTG
>JBDTRZ010000062.1:0-18304 GCA_039931395.1 Gemmatimonadales bacterium | reverse complement strand
ATCGACAAGTCGGTGTGGGACTCGGTTGCCGCGAACGTCGCGAAGGCAATCACGGATTCCGTGATCGACGCATCGCTCGGCACAATGCCACCGGAGTATGCCCCGTCTCTCCCCGAGTTTCGGGGAAAGCTCAGGGCGCGCCGCGATCAGCTTCCCGAGGCTGCCGCTGAATACTATGCGTCTCTTGCGACCGTCGTTGATCTTCACGCGACGGATGCGGCGGACCATGCCAGAGTCATGCGCTCAGGTGAAGGAATCGTGGATGTGATTGTCCAGTCCGGCGGGGACGCGCCCTATCTGCGCCGGAGGTTCGATGCGCGCGAGACGAGAGAGATTCGTCTTTGTCTCCACGGTGGAGATGACGTTGCGACAATCACCGGCGATGTCGAGCGAAGCATTCCCGTGCGCATCATCGGCGGCAACGGCGACAACAGGCTGATCGATTCGTCAACGGTTGCCCGCAAGCGCGATCCAACGAGACTTTACGATGCAGGACGCGTGAGCACCGTCGAGTACGAGCCGCCGAGCGTGACAAGGAAGAAAGCAGAGTCCGACGAAGTCAACCTGCCGTTCAACCGCATACCATGGGTTCGAGCGTATGGCGAGACGATCCCCCCGTCCCGGGATCACGGCACCCGCATGACTCCGGTCCTGGGGCTTCGCACCGGTCACGGGCTCGGTCTCGTACCCCGAGTCGGCATTGCGCGCCATACGTACGCCTTCAGAAACATTCCGTACCGCAGCATGACGAAGGCTGACTTCGCCTACTCCACGGCGATCGGTGGATTCGAAGTCGGAATCGAGCGGGACCAGCGGTTCGAAAGCTCGGCATTCCATCTACCCGCGGCGGCAAGACTCTCGCAGATAGTCGTGGGAGAATTCCGGGGTTTCGGAAATGCCGTGGCGAATGCGCGCGGAAGTTTTTACGACGTACGAGCGACGCAGTGGATCGTCCGTCCAGCCGTAGGGCTGTCGTTCGGCGCGCGGAGCGACGTCACCGTGGGACCCGTCGTCCGGTATACGAGAACTGACAGTGCCGCCAACTTCATCTCTCAGAACCGGCCTTACGGCTTCGGGCGTTTCGGACAAGCCGGTGTCCGGCTCGAGCTGGTCCACGACACGCGAAGCGCGGTCGACACAATCAGAAGCCGGGGCGGGATCAGCTTCGATGGTACTGAGGATCCGCCGTTGTGGGGCACCGTCAGTTTCGGGGGAAGCATCTATCCGGGACTGTGGGACGCGAAGACCGCGTATCAGGAGATTGCCGGTGTCGCCGCCGCGTATCTGACCCTGCCGTTCCTCACACGGCCGGTGGTGGCGGTGCGAGCCGGCGGCGCCAAACTGTTCGGGAATTTCCCATATTTCGACGCCGCATTTCTTGGCGGATCGCGCTCGCTGCGCACGGAGCATCGGCAGCGATATGCGGGTGACGCATCGATTTACGGCTCGACTGAGCTCCGGATGCCCCTCGCACAGTTTCCGTTCATTCTTCCGCTGGACATCGGCTCACTGGGATTTGTGGACATCGGGCGTGTCTACGCGGACGGGGATTCTCCGGGCGGATGGCACAAGGGCGCAGGCGCCGGATTCTGGGTGGGCGTTGCGAATCCCGCCACAAACGTGAACGTGACCGTCACCAACAACCCGGAGCGCCGGATTCTGGTCGATCTCGGATTCGCGTTCTGAGGGCGAACCAAAACCGAAGATGAATGGGTAAGAACCGCCTCGAGGCGTTCAGCGATGGTGTTATTGCGATCATCATCACCATCATGGTGCTCGAGCTGCGCGTGCCGCACGGGACTGATCTCGCTTCGCTCCGACCCCTCATTCCGGTGTTTGCCAGCTATCTGTTGAGCTTTGTGAACCTCGGCATCTACTGGAACAACCATCACCACATGCTCCACGTCACGCATCGCATCAACGGAGCGGTCCTGTGGGCGAATCTTCACCTCCTGTTCTGGCTGTCGCTCGTTCCGTTCGTGACGGGTTGGATGGGCGAGAATCATTTCGCGGCCACGCCAACGGCCGTTTACGGTGCTGTGCTGCTGATGGCGGCCATCGCGTACTACATCCTTCAGGGGAGGATCATCAAATGTGAAGGGCCGAGATCCGTCCTGGCCGCGGCAGTCGGGAGGGACTGGAAAGGCAAGATCTCACCCCTCCTCTACGTCATCGCCATAGGCTCGGCGTTCATCAGTCAGTGGATCGCTCAGGGCCTCTACGTGCTTGTCGCGATCATCTGGCTGGTTCCGGATCGTCGAATTGAGCACATGATCCCGACGACCGACGGGCCGGAGTCCGAACGATCATAGCGCTTCGTCGCGTGTACTACTATAAATAGGCGCATCGGCGCGCTCGACCCGGCGTCCAACTTGCACCAGGAGTGCTCATGCGACCTCTAACTCAGATAATCGACCTCATGACAATGGGGTCCGGTCGCCCTATCCGGCGTCTGGTCGCCTACTACCTGTTTCTGGGGGTAGTTCTTACGGCGCTGGCCTACTTCGTTCCGGCCACGGATGGCCTGCTGCTTGGCAAGGGCCTCAGCGCGGTCTCGTCGGGCGAGACCCAGACAATGCTTCAGGATGGCATGAGCAAGGTTTCCCCGGGCGAAGTCGAGTTCGGCGCCCGGTCCCTCGCCGAGCTGGCGGGCACGACCGCGCTCATTCTTGCCGGTACGATGCTTCTGATGCTGCCGGTATCGTGGGTCTACATGTCGGCCAGACACGTTCCGGGGCACAGTCAGGCAGTAGTGCAGACACTGATCATCCTTCCCCTGGTTGTCGCCGGGATAGTACTCATCGTGCGGGACAGCCTCGCTCTCGCCTTCAGCCTTGCAGGCGTTGTCGCCGCCGTACGATTCCGAACGAACCTCAAGGATGCGCGCGACGTCGTCTACATCTTTCTCGCCATCGCGGTTGGTTTCGCAGCCGGTGTGCAGACTCTGGCGGTAGGTGCGGTGCTGACAGTCGTCTTCAACTTCGTTCTCCTCTTCACGTGGAGATACGACTACGGTAGAAATGTTCTCACGCCCTCCGCTGCTTCGCAGTGGGAGGAGCCTCTGAACACTCTCGCCGGCAAAGGTGACCACAACGGCGTGCCGGATCGAGACCTGGTTCTGTCGCTGTCTCCCGACAAGGCGGAAGTTCTCGCCGAGCGGTTCGAGCGGGTAAGCGACGCCCTCGGAAACAAAAAGAAGAAGCCGCGCTTTACCGCGGTTCTGTCCATCACCAGCGATCATGTCGCCGAGGCGCAGCGGCTGGTCGAGAAGGTGCTCGACAAACTGGCGAAGAGGTGGCGCCTCGACGAAGTCGTGACGCACACCGGAAAGCCTTCGGAGATCTACTATCTCCTGCGGCTCAAGAAACCCGTGACGCGCGATGATTTCCTCACGGCCATTCGGGGAGAGGCCGGCGATTACATCGCTAATGCCGACCTGGAGAGCCGCGACCCGTCCGACCAGGACGTTCGCTCGACGGTATGACCAACGTGCGGCGCGTGGCGCTGCTCATCGGAGTCGCCGCCATTGCGTCCGCGTGCCGCTCGAAGGCGGAGGTTGCGAAGGCCGAAGCAGCCGAACTCGCCGCGAGGGAACATCGTCTTTCCGCGAAGCTGACCAAGGTGTCGCCGGCCGACCTCGCCCACGATGAGCCGGTCGCGAAATGGATCATGTCCCCGGAGTTGAAGGAGATCTCGGGGATCGCGCTCAAGGCGAACGGAAATCTTCTCGCGCACGACGACGAGAACGCGCGCATCTACGAAATCGATCCTCGGCGCGGTGTCGTGATCAAGCGATTCGACCTTGGCGCCGATCCGCTGCACGGGGACTTCGAGGGAATTACCATCGCTGGAACAGATGTCTACCTGCTCGCGAGCAACGGCAAGCTCTACCAGTTCAAGGAGGGGCCGAATGGGGCTCGTGTCCCCTACAAGCTTCACGACACGCATCTCGGGAAGGAGTGCGAGTTCGAGGGTGTCGCCTTCGAGCCGGACAGTGCATGGCTGGTGCTGCCATGCAAGACCGTCCTCAAAAAGAACATGCGCGGCCAGCTCGTGATTTATCGATGGAAGCTCGACGGCGCGGACTCGACGAGAATCTCCATTCTTGCAATCCCCATGGACGAAGTGATCGGCAGCAACAAGTGGAAGACCTTTCGTCCTTCCGACATAACGATCGACCCCGAGTCCGGAGACTACGTGATGGTGGGCTCGCAGGAGAAAGGGCTCGTTGAAATCGATACGTCAGGGCAGGTGATCCGGTCGGAGCGTCTGCCCGCGCATCATGCACAGCCCGAAGGTGTAGCCATCACGAATGATGGCATTCTCATCGTGAGCGATGAGGCGAGCACCAAACCGGCTGCAATCACTCTATACCGCTGGCGGCAATGACGACGATCGCAAGGATCCTGGCAGTGACCGTGATCGTGGTGACGGCTGCGCCCGGCATCGCTCGATCACAGGCGAAAAGCACTCCAGGCATCGGGCCCGACAGCGTGATTGTTGTCGCCGGTCCGAAGTTCGCCGCAGGCAGTCTCCACAGGAAGCTGCTAGGCGACAACTACCGCGATCTGTGGACGATGCGCATCAAGCTTCCCGTCCTTCATCTCGCCACTTTTGCCGGGGGGCTCACCGCTCTGAGGGAAGGCGGAGGCAAGCAGACCAAATCAATTCGCCTCGGAACATCGGACAGCACCGAATACGTATTCCGGCCCGTGTACAAGGAAGGGACAAATCTTCCTCCGGAGACGGAAGGAACGATCATCTGGAAGGTCTTCCGCGATCAGGGAAGCGCCTCGCATCCCGGCGCGACCGTTGCCGCCGTGCCGGCGCTCGAGGCGACGAGAGTCCTTCATCCCGTTCCGGTTCTGGTCGTGATGGGTGACGATCCTCGGCTCGGCGAATTCCGGAAGGACTTCGCAGGCAAGGTCGGCACGATCGAGATCTATCCGAGCGTCCCGAAGGCGGGGGGTGAGCCATTTGCGGGCGCGGTCGAGATCATCGATTCGGACACGCTGCTCGCGAGGATCAATGCGGATCCTTCCAACCAGATCGACGCGCACACGATGTTGAGCGCGCGCCTGGTGGACATGCTGCTCGGCGACAACGACAGACATCCCGGTCAATGGAAGTGGGCTCGCCTCAGCAAGTCGGCCGACGCCAGGTGGGAGCCGATCGCCCGCGACCGCGACAAGATTTTCGTCGCTTATCACGGAATGATTCTGAGCCTCGCGCGAAAGGCGATTCCAAGTCTTATCACTTTCGACGAGACGTATCCTGACCTGGTGGCTCTTTTCCAGAATGCGGTGGAATTCGACCGGCGGCTCCTTGGCGGTCTGGACAAGGCGACCTGGGATTCGACCGCGGCCTCGCTCACGCGCACCATCACCGATGCTGTCATCGACGAGACGATCAGCATGATGCCGCGGGAATACGCAGCGGCATCGCGGCACCTCGCGCCAACACTTCGCGCGCGACGAGACCGGCTCCCCGAAGCCGCGGCGCGCTACTATGCGACGCTCTCTTCTGTGGTGGACGTCCATGCCACTGACGCTTCGGACAGGGCGACGATCGTTCGCGGCGCCGATGGCTCACTCGACGTGACGATACGATCCCGCAACGATGATCCGTGGTTCCACCGGCGATTCGTTCCTGCCGAGACGAATGAAGCGCGAGTCTATCTGCATGATGGAAACGACAGCGCTCGCATCACAGGGAATGCACCGCGTGGCACCGTCGAGCTGCGAGTCATCGGCGGCAACGGGACCAACGCGCTCGCCGATCTGTCGACGGTTGGCGGCAGCGGGAACCCGACGCATCTCTACGACGCGGGAACGGTGGACGACGTGAAGTACGCCCGCGATACGGTCGATGAAAGGAAGGACGAAGCGACGGCGCTCAATCACTACTTCAACCGTCGTCCGTGGGTTCATGCCTTCGGCACGCTGATCCCGTCGCAGAAGGATCGCGGGACCTCGATCCAACCTGTGCTCGGTCTCAAGACCGGGCATGGACTCGGACTGGTTCCAAGGATTGGCATCGCGAGGTACGCGTACGGGTTCAGGAGAGTGCCGTACTCCAGCATGGTCGGAGCGGACATCGCGTACGCCACGGGAAATCGCGGGCTTCAAGTGCGGGCGCAGGGCGACAAGAGGTTCGAGAGCTCGGACGTGCATCTGCCCCTGGCGGCGCAAATGTCACAGCTCGAGGTGATTCAGTTCCGCGGTTTCGGAAATGATGTCCCCGAGCTCGGTGGGAAATTCTACGACGTGAAGCAGACGCAGTGGGAGATGCGCCCTTCGATCGGTTTGTCGTTCGCGCCCGAGAGCGACGTGACATTCGGGCCGATCGTGCGCTATACGAAAACGGACCTGACGGCGGATCGGTTCATCGCGCAGCTACATCCGTACGGCTTCGACACTTTCGGGCAGGTTGGATTGCAGCTGCGCGCTCACTACGACACTCGTGCTTATCCGGACACATCGAAGCCTCGTGGAGTGTTCGAGCTGATCGGGAGCGGCTATCCGTCAATGTGGGACGTATCCGGTGCGTATGAAGCTCTGGAAGGAGTGGCAGTGACCTATGTCACGCTGCCCATTCCAACGCGGCCTGTACTCGCATTTCGTGCGGGCGGCAAGAAACTGTTCGGTGATTTCCCGTACTTCGACGCCGCGTTTCTCGGAGGCGGAAGCTCCTTCCGCATTGAGCACCGGCAGCGCTACGCCGGGGACGCTTCCGTGTACGGCGCGGGCGAGCTGCGCGTACCGGTGACGAAGTTCCCCTTCATACTGCCCCTCGATGTAGGAGTGCTTGGCTTCATGGACGCCGGCAGGGTTTACGTCGACGGCGAGTCACCCGGAGGATGGCACACCGCTGACGGAGCTGGCTTCTGGGTGGGCGCGATGAATCCCGGAACGAGTGTGAACGTGCTCTTCACGAATCAGCCGGACCATCGCATGATGGTCAACCTTGGGTTCGCTTTCTGATGCGCGACGTGGAGCGAACGCGCGCACGCCACGGACTGCGCGCCCGTGAGTTGACGCGGGGCATCGCCCGCCGATCGTGGTGGCTCGTCGCGCTGCCGCTGCTTGCGTTCAGCTGCGACTCCGACGATCGCGCAACGCCACTTCCTCCCGCCGATGCGCCAGCGGTCGAGATCGCGTTGGCCGATGCTGTTGTGATGATCGGTGCCGGAGACATTGCCATGTGCAACTCGCGGGGTGACGAGGCAACGGCCGCAATCGTGGACAGCATCCTCAGGGAAGACACTGCAGCAAAAGTGAAAGACGTGGTCGTCACAATGGGCGACAATGCCTACACCGTTGGCTCGGCGAATCAGTTCGCACGCTGCTTCGGTCCCTCCTGGGGATCGAAGCGGATCATGCAGGCGATCCGTCCCTCCCCTGGAAACCACGACTACGACACGCGCGATGCGATTCCCTACTTCAACTACTTCGGCGATCGCGCCGGACCCCGGGGGAAGGGATACTACAGCTACGATCTGGGGGACTGGCACATCCTGTCGCTCAACAGCGAGACCATCGTTGATCGCCCGGGAACCCCCGAGCCCGCGGAGCAGCTCGAATGGCTGCGAGAAGATCTGAAGAACCATGGAAAGCCCTGCACTCTCGCATATTTTCACCGGCCGCTTTTCAGCTCGGGCGTGCACGGACCGACGCCTGAAGTGATGGTTCTCTGGACCTTCCTCGATGAAGGCGGAGTCGACCTGATACTCAACGGGCACGACCATCACTACGAGCGCTTCCTGCCCCAGACGCCGCTCGGCGTCGCGGACTCGGTGAAGGGGATCGAACAGATAATCGTCGGTACTGGCGGAGGCGATCTCCGCCGCGTGAACACTCCGCTTGCGAACAATTCGGCGTTCGAGGTACATGGACGTTTCGGCGTCCTCAAGCTCACGCTCGGCGACGGCGAATATCGTCGCGCTTTCATCGATACCAATGGGACGGTATGGGATCGGGGCGGGCGAAGGTGCCACTAGACGAAGAGAAAGAAGCTCCAGCCGATACGAAACTCGACCCCGAGCCGGCATCCCCGCAGCAGTCGCAGAGCGAGAGGCGGCGCCTCGGCCGCATGCGTGGAGTTCCACGAGGCGGCAAGGCGGGTTACGCCGGTGAAGATTCGACATGGAGCCGCGACAGGCTTTCCCGTCATCACATCATCTCGGCGCATCACTTTGCCGAGAGCGCAGAGGCGATCGAGGACAGCGATTCAGACGACATTCCCCAGGAAGAAAAATGGCGGTACCGCGCTTACGTCACCGCCTCGGTGCTTTCCGCCGCTGCATTTCTTCAGGCCTCGATCAACGAGCTGTATCTCGAGCTGCAGAAGCTGAGTGAATCCGGGCAGCCGCAGCTCAGACGTGAGCTCGCGGAGCTAGTTCGTGTCTGGCCGCAGATCGTACGGGCGCCTGTGCTTCAGAAGTACCAGCACGCGCTGTCAGTTGCGGATGCGGACCAGTACAACGAGACGAGGATGCCGTACGTCGATGCGGACAGTCTCGTGCGCCTGCGTGACGCGCTGTTGAGCTATCAGGCGGAATGGGACGACAGCCGCGGAAAGCACCAGACGCTGGAGAAGCGGCTGGCAAAGAAATTTCCGCCGAGTCCGCTGGTGTCTTCACAGAGGCCGTGGTTTCCGGACCGCTGCCTCGGCGCCGGGTGCGCCAAGTGGGCGGTGCAGACGGTCCAGGTTTTCACCAACGATTTCTACCAGCGGATGGCGCTTCCGGGACGTCCGCTCGTAGGCGGAGAGGGACCAGCCTGAGCGAGACGGCCAAACCTAATTCCACCACTCTAATTCCTGTCGGGCTGCGTCTTCCACCGCTTGTGAAACCAGAAATACTGCTCCGGCGATTTTCTCACTTCAGTCTCGAGCAGCAACGAAAGATCCGCGGTAAGGTTCCTCACATCCGCATCGAGATTTCCTGTCGGCTCGTAGGGCACTCGTACCGCGCTCACTTCGTAGCGCACCTCGTCTCCAGCGAGTCTTCGGGCCATGCATGAGAACACCGGCGCACCCAGTCGCAATGCGAAGAGCGCCGGGCCGCGATGCGTCGATGCCGGACGTCCCAGGAACGGCACGAAAATCCCGGATCGACGCGCATCCTGATCGCCCACGATCCCGACAACTCCATTGGCGCGGAGAAGACGCGGCACTCGTGTCGGCGCCTGGCCCTGATAGATCGTCTCGACACCCAGTTTTCGCCTCATCTGCCGCAGCCGCTCGTCCACCAGTCGGTTGCCCTGCCGCCGTACGATCGCCTCGATGGGTACTCCGCGGGACGCTACAGTGGCGGCGGCCATCTCCCAGTTGCCGAAGTGTCCGGTCACAAGTATCACTCCGCGTCCCAACGATCTCGCTTCCTCGAATGCGTCCCACCCGACGGGTATCGTGCGCTCGATCACCGCGTTTACGTCGAGCCTGGCGAGACGCATCATTGCAGCTGCCTCTCGCCCCAGGTGCTCGTAAGCTCCGCGGGTCGTCTGCTCAACCCATTTCTCGTCACGGTCCGGAAACGCCAGACGGACATTCTCCGTCGCCACGTCGCGCCGGATTCCCATGCGGTAAAGCGTTCGCCCGATTCCCCGGCCCAGCGCATCGGAGGCCCCTTCCGGCAGTGCCGAGACCGAGCTCTCGAGTGTGCGTGCCAGAGCGTATTCGACGCGGTGCGCCGTCGAGTGGGGCTTCGCCGTCTGCTGGACTGGAGGAACCGACTCCGCCGTTTCGGTGGATGTGGATGACATGGCGGTGGGCTAGATCTCAGCCCACGGGCGATGCTCGTGCGGCCAGGGGAACAGGTCAGGATGAAACAGGTGCGCGAGGAGCTCTATGCCCTCGGCGACTCGCGGACCGGGACGCGCGAAGTACGCGTTGGCGTCCACCGCCACGATCTTCGCCCCCTCGAGCGCGGCAATGCCACGTGCTGCTTCCTCCGCTTGCGCGAGTCCGTACCCGCATGGCGCCACGACGACGATCTCCGGAGATCCCTCCGCGACAGACTCCCAGGTGACTCGCTGCGAGTCGCCACCGGGAACGCCCAGCGGGTCGCGCCCGCCGGCGTGCGAGATCATTTCGGGAACCCAGTGACCCGGACAGAAAAGCGGGTCGGTCCACTCGAGAAATGCGACGGGACGTGTCGGCGCGTCAGCCAGCGCGCGCCTGACTGCGCTGATCCGCTCGCGGTTGTCGGCGATCAGGTACTCGGCCTGGCGTCTTCGATTCGTCACGCGCCCGATCTCGACGATGTTCTGCTCGATGTCGGCGAGCTTGCGCGGCGTGAGCCACAACACTTCGGGATGCGAGGGAAGCTCGCTGAGGGCGCGTGTCAGCTCGGTGCCGGATGGTGCGCACACCTGGCAGAGATCCTGTGTGAACACAACGTCGGGATCCAGCTCGCGGAGCAGAACTTCATCGATCTGGTAGAGACTCTCTCCGCTCGCCAGCTGAGACGCGACGGCGCGATCGATTTCCAGCTGCCCCATCTCCCCGACAGGAAGCGCTGGCTTGCTCACGATCGGGAGCTTCACCGCGTCCTCGGGGTAGTCGCATTCATGTGATCGCCCGACGAGATCTCCCCCCGCGCCGATCGCGTATGCAATCTCCGTCGCTGCGGGAAGAAACGAGACGATTCGCGTCATGACACCAATGTACAGACATTTCACGCGTACCTGAAAACCTGATGAACAAGAGAACACTCATCGCAGTCGGGTTGATCGCCGCCACGCCGGTCCGGGCGCAACAGCCGCGGCTGACCGTCCAACCGGCGCAACCGGCGCCGGGCGCGATTGTCCGCCTCATTCTCGAGCCTGCCTTTCCCGCTACGGATTCGATTCTTTCCATCGACGGAGCGATGGCCGGGGAGCCGCTTCACTTCCGAAGAAGCGGCAACGTATGGCACGCTCTGGGCGCCGTTCCGGTTGACGCGGTCGGAAGCGTCGCAGTGCTCGCGGTGGTCACTCGCGGGTCGGGTGAAACGGACAGCGTCACATCTTCGGTGACGCTGCCGAAGCCCAAGCCATCGCGCGGGCGCGCCCGCCCGCGGGCGCTGGCCGTCGCTCCCCGGTTCACGCAGCCGATGGACTCCGCAACCGAAGCGCGCATCGCATCGGAGAACCAGCGGGCCCGCGCCATTGGGCGGCAGGCGCATTCCATCCCCGCAATGTGGAACGCCCCTTTCCTGCGACCTCGCACCGCGACGGTCACCAGCAGGTTCGGATCGGGCCGCATGTTCAACGGAACGCTCACGAGCCGGCACCTCGGCGTCGATTTTCGGGGAGGCGTCGGAGCTCCGGTGCGAGCGGCAAATCGCGGGATCGTAGCGCTCGTGGACGATTTCTATCTCGCGGGAAACGTCGTCTACATCGATCATGGTGCTGGAGTCGTGACCGGATATTTCCATCTGATCAAGTCTCTCGTGGCGGAAGGTGACACGGTCGCGAGAGGGCAGGAGATCGGACTCGTTGGCGCAACGGGCCGAGTCACTGGTCCGCATCTCCATTGGACGGCACGTTATGGCGCACTCACCGTAAATCCGCTCGACTTGGTATCACTCGGAGAGTTCTGAGCGACCTCGCGACAAGCGCGAGTATTGATTCCGTACACCCGCTATCTTTCGCCGTCATGCGCCAAACGCTGAAGCAGATCCTCGCCGAATACGGTGCCATCGCAGTGGTGGTCTACCTGACTCTGTTCACCGTCATTTTCGTGGGCTCGTACTTCGCCATTCGGCTCGGCTGGACACCGGGAGGCATCACCGGTCAGGCCGGAGCCTGGGCCGCCGCCTACATAGTCACCAAGATCGCACAGCCGGTACGAATCGCGGCGACCGTGGTGATCACGACTTTCCTCGGCAGGTTGTGGGACCGACGAAAAACCGTAGTCGGGGCGGGGACGCCAGAAGCCTGAGGTTTCGATCGGGCGGGCTGCAGCGTCCTTGAGCTGATGCCAATCAACCCGCAGGACAGATGAACAAGATGTTCATGACCATCGGCTCCTTCGCCGGCAGCTACGCCGGCTGGTGGCTTGGCGCGCATGGCGGGATCATGACTGCGTTCCTCGTGAGCATGGTGGGAACCGGCGCAGGAATTTTCGCGGGCCGAAGAATCGCCGAGAGGTACCAGTAAACGACGACCCGCCGCGACAAGCCATCTGGCTCATCGCGGCGGGTCGTTGATGCTGACTGCGTGACTGCGCAAACGCGCGACAGAGTCTCAGGCTCAGAGAACTACGGAAAGGATTAATGGGAACGACAACGACATCGAGAGGTCGATTGGACTTCGGCAGTGCGGTTGCTGTTCCCAAATTTCATTTCTGGTTTTCTCTGAGCCTCTGAGACTCTGTCGCGCGTTTGACTTTCGCTGTTAGTTCCTCGGCCGCAGTCTCAGGCGTCGCGCGTCAGTTGCCGTCGTCGAGCTGCCCCCTGATCTCGCCACCGGGGAAATCTCCGGGACCGGTGTTTGTCGGTGTGACACCGTCATTCGTATGTACGTTGACGTATGTGCGGCCGTCGCGAATCGCGTCGATCAAATGAACGCCCGCGCCGAACGCGCTCACCGGACAGTCGACGCCGACCAGTGAAAAGGTTCCGCTTGCGAGCACACCGTCCTGTGGTCCTGATCCATTCGGTGCTGCAGTGCCCGGCGGCGGTCCGATCTCGGCCTCGGGGTACAGCCACATGGCGATTGGACCATTCGTCCCGGGAAGCCCGCAATGGATGTGCGCCTGAGTGACGTTGTCGATGTTCGATGCGATGAGGCGGAAATTCGCGCTCGTCCCTTCGGCGTTGATCCTGAAGATTGCCTGGCCCTGAGCGGGCGACACCGACGGATGCGGAGACGTCGCCAGCACTTCCTCATCTCCGATCAGGTGTGTGCCCAGGTTGAAGTCACCGTTTCCACCCTGCGCGTAAATCGGTACGCGCACCTCTAACGCTGTTGGCTCTGGCTGATCGGCCGTGCAACCAGTGATGAATACCGCAATGCCTCCTGACAGAATCAGTCTCCTCAGCATGCCTGCCTCCGTAGTTGGTTTGTCCGGGACCCGAACCTCCGTGCCCGCCTCGGCAATATCACGGCCCTGCTGGGCGTGACAGGAGGTGTGGTGCGGTGAACAGCAGTTGCCGCGCGGCGAGCGGGGTAAACCCCACAGGCTCGGCGGGCGTCCAAGGGAAGGCCGTTGCGGATGGGCGCAGCTCTCCGGCGAGCTTGTAAGAGTTCTATGGCGATGAAACCGGGCTGCTCTCCTGACGTAGGGGAGGAATGGGCGTCTCACATCGAGGCGTCCGATAGGGCATGGATCCTACCTCTTTCGAAGAGTCCTATAATGCGACGACCCTTTAGCGCTGTCCTGGGTTTTCTTCTTCTCACGAGCGCTGCCTCGCTGAGCGCCCAGGCTCCTTCGGGTCCGCCGGCCGGCGCCGGCCCGCAGGCACCAGCGGCTAACGGTGAGGTACGCGGCACCGTCATCGATTCCGCAAGCAAGGCCCCGGTGGGCCGCGCATCCGTCGCGGTACGAAGCAAGGCGGACAACGCTCTTGTCACGGGCGCCATCGCCGGCACCGACGGCAGTTTCCGGATTCAGGGCCTTCGTCCTGGCGTGTACACCCTTCGCGTCACCTATATCGGCTACGGCCCGCGCGTCGAGGAGTTTGCCATCACACCGGCCGCGCAGCAGGCGGCTGTCGGCAATGTGGGACTGTCAAGGGTTGCTGTCGCGCTTCAAGGCGTGGAAGTGACAGCCGAGCGCGATGCGGTGACGATCGAGCCGGACCGCAACTCGTATCGGTCCAAGGACGTGGCACCTGCGGCGAACAACGCCAGCGAGGTACTGGACAACGTGCCGTCGGTCCAGATCGACGGTGAAGGCAAGATCAGCCTGCGTGGAAACGAAAACGTGGCGGTCCAGATCAACGGCCGGCCCGCGCCGATCCGTGGCCCACAGCTGGCGGCTTATCTCAAGCAGATTCCCGCCAACATCCTCGACCGGATCGAAGTGATACCGAACCCTTCGGCGAAATACGATCCGGAAGGAATGGCCGGGATCATCAACATCGTGCTGAAAGCGAATGTCGACCTCGGCATGAGCGGCGGCGTAACGGTTGCCGGCGCTACTGCGGATCGCTTCAACACGTCGGGAAACATCGGCTATCAGAGCGGTCCATACACGTTGTTCACCAGCTATGGATACAACTCGGACAATCGCGGCCTGACGGGCATCAACGACCGTGAGCGTTACACCGCTCTGAGCGCGCCGCTGTCGTTCACCGATCAGGATATCCTCGGCGAGTCAATGAACAACGGACACAACTTCACCACCACGCTGGATTACAAGGTCAATGCGCGGGATGTCCTCAGCAATTCACTGCTCGTCAACCGGCGCAACAATGCCGAGGATTCGCGCAGCCTGTACACCGAGCGCGACGCGTCACGAAGCGTGATCGACACGTACGACAGGCTTCGCAACAGCGACGGCAACGCGCTGATGTTCGATTACACCCTTGCTTTCAAGCGCACGCTCGAGCCGCGCAAGCACGAGATCTCGACTGAGCTGCGGTATAACCGCTCCAAGGACGACGACCGCACGCAGCTGTGGAAGCAGGCGTTGGCCGCAGGCAATCCTGTGGACAGGGAGATCGACGACACAGATGCGCTGACCCAGTCCCTCAACGCCCAGCTCGATTACACGAAGACCCTTGCCGCCCGTACGAAGATCGAGACAGGCTACAAGGGGACCGCGCGCTTCATCGACAGGGAGTACCTCGTCACAAAGGATTCTCTGGGCAATAACCAGTGGCTGCGAAGCAACCTCAGCAACGATTTCCAGTTCGACGATCAGGTCCATGCCACCTACGGAGTCCTCAGTCATGGAATCGGGAAGTGGGACCTCCAGGGCGGGCTGAGAGCCGAGTATGCGACACGCGACTTCTCTCTTGCGAGGCCCGCGACGAGTTATCCGTACAACTACACGAGTCTTTTTCCGAGCGGTGTAGCGAGTTACAAGTTCAGCGACAAGACGCAGGCGAAGCTCAGCTATTCCCGCCGCATTCGCCGGCCTGGAACGCAGGAGCTGAACCCGTTCCCCGTATTCTTCGACGCGCAGAACGTGTTCATCGGCAATCCCAAACTGAATCCCGAGTACACCCACGCAATCGAGGGAGGACTCACGAGAACCGGGATGCTCGGCACTCTTCAGCTCTCGCCGTTCTTCCGTCGCACGACGGACGTGATTCGCGTCGACATCAACACGGATGACGTTGTCGACGGCCGAAGCGTGACGTCCGTCAGCTTCAGGAATCTTGCCACGAGCGACTCATACGGCGCGGACTTGAATGGAAACATGCGCCTGGGCAAGAAGTTCAGTGGCTTCGCTGCATTCAACGTGTTCAGGATCGTGACCGACGGCGGATCGGAGTCGGCGCTGTCGTCCGACGCGGTCGCGTGGGCGACGCGTTTCAACGCGACGTTCAACCCGACTGACAAGCTGACGCTGCAGGGCAACTGGTTCTACCGCGCACCGATCAACGTGGAGAAAGGCCGATTCTCGGCGCAGACGCAGTCGAGCTTCGCCGTGCGGCAGAAGGTCTACGGCGACAAGGCTACGATCGCTCTTCGCGTTGTGGATCCGTTCAACACCGCGGGGTTCAAGATCAGAGCCGGGAATGACGACGTCATCCAGATCACCGAGCGCAAGTTCGGCGTGCGGGGAACGTTCCTGAGCTTCCAGTACAACTTCGGGCAGGCGCCGAAGATCCGGCTGCCCCAGCCGCAGGACCAGCAAAGCGGACCTGGATTCCCATCGGGCGGCTGAGCTCGGATCCTTTCTGAAAGAAAGCCCTCCGGTGAGTTACCCGGAGGGTTTCTTGCTCTCTCAGCGCAAGCCCATTCGCCGGCGCAGCCGATCGAGACGCGGATCATCCTTCAACGATATTGGCCAGGGCCGGTCTGCGATGTTGAGCATTCCGGGCGTGCTCCTCGTAGCCACGTATCGCGTCAGTCCGCGATTGACCTAGCGCGCGGATAGCAGGCGGCGATACGCATCAGCCTCGTCCGCCCTTCGTCGCTCCACGTAGAATGCAATGAGCGACCGAAGCGTTGCCTGGCGCTCCCCCACGCCGAATGGATGATCTTTCGCTACTCGATAGCTCGCCAGAAGGAGGGTTTCGGCTTCCGCCTGATTGCCCAGTGCGGCGAGCGTCACTCCGAGCACCCGCCTGGTTTCCGCAAGGCGAGGGTCTGATGGTTTCAACTGCTCGCTCTGAATCGAGAGTGCATCGCGCAGCAACGGCTCCGCTTCGGAAGGACGTTTGCGTGCGGTGATAACACCGGCAAGCTCGCTCTCGACTCCCGCAATGTTGAGGTTTCGAGCGGGCTGACGCAGCCGATATATCTGAAGGGCCTGTCTAAGCAGCTGCTCCGCTTCCGCGTCGCGGCCGGTCCGGTGAAGGAGAACACCCAGCTGGCGCAGCGTCGCAGCGACCGGAGCCTGATTCGGACCGAGGACCATCCGACGGCCTGCGAGCGCTCGGCGCAGCTGCAGCTCGGATTGCTCATAGTGACCTTGATCTCGGAGAATCACACCGAGCACGTGCATGCTGTTGAGCGTATATGGGTTGCTGTCCGCAAGACCTCGCCTCGATCCAAGGCGCATCGCTTCGCGCACTGCCTCCTCCGCTCCGGCGAGATCGTTGCGCCGCCATCTCATCATTGCGATGCTGTTCAAGGCCCCCAGCGTTTCGGGAGCATCGACTCCAAGCCAGCGCCGCCGCATTTCCAGAGTTTCGGTAAATAACGACTCGGCCTCCGCAAACGATCCGGCCAGATCGAGTGTGCCGGCGAGCTGGCCCATGCTCTCCGCGGCCTTCGCTCGATGGCCAAAGCTTCGCTCATCGCGCTGTCCGCGGCGTCGAGCTTCCCGGCACCAACAAGAACATTGGCGAGGGCGCCAAGATCCATCGCCAGGCGGAGGGAATCCGGCTGCGGAGCCTGCCACACGATTCCCAACGCGCGGCGATACAAGGTCTCGGCAGAATCGTAATCCGCCTGGAGCCGTTTGAGGTTGGCGAGCTCGGAGAGTGCCTCACCGACGAGAGGATCACCTCGACCGCGTCGCTTCTCGAGAATGGCAATTGCCGATGTCATCGGTTCGACCCTTTTCCACGCGGAGGTGTCAGGCATCGGACTCCCCTCAGCCGTCGGCGCGAGGACTCACGCCGGATTTGCTGCTTCTCTGCTCAGCTCGCGGTAAAGCCAGCCCCTCGCTTTGACCCAATCACGGCGAACGGTGCGGGCAGTGACGCTCAAAACCTGCGCGGTCTGGTCTTCAGTGAGACCGCCAAAAAAACGGTATTCGACCACCTGTGCCAGCCGTTCATCGACGCCGTGGAGTCGGGTCAGCGCTTCATCGAGCGCGAGAAGCGTGTCGGCTTTCTCATCGAGGGAAAGCGACTCGTCCAGGAGAGGAACACGGCGCGGCGCGCTCCCCCGCTTGACCGCGCCGCGCCGCCGCGCGTAATCCACCAGGATCCTGCGCATGGCGCGGGCAGCGACAGCAAAGAAGTGAGACGAGTCCTGCCACTCGACGTCCGGGTGGTCGACGAGGCGGATGTAGGCCTCGTGAACCAGATCGGTCGTGGCGAGAGTGTGGTCGTCGCGCTCGCGGCGCAGAGCCTGGTGCGCCATGTGCCTGAGCTGATCATAGACGAGCTCGAACAGACGGTCCTTCGCGACCGCGTCGCCCTCGCGCCACTCGCGAAGACAAATGGTGATCGCGCTCCGTGGATCAGCGGAATCTGGGAGATCAGAATCCTGCATGCGCTCGGGGCAGGGGGTGCCTGATTTGCCAGCAGCTTCGCGCCTAAGATGTTTGCTGGCCCGCCCAGTTGCAACAGGATCGTACCCGTGTTCCCATGTCCGGACGATCGGAATCAGTAGTCACACGCCCGGCCACTCTCGGGCCGGATTTGCAGGAGTGGGTGAAACTCCTCCTCGTGTCCGCATTCGATCGGGAATTGCGCAAAAGGATGTAAGGCGGCAATGCCAACGCACCGGAGCAGGAACTCACAACCAGCTTCGCAAAGGGACGAACTACACAATCGAACGGAGGACGAAGCTCAATGAACAACTTCACATTCCGGCACCGTCTGCTCAGAGTGCTCGTGACTGCAGGCGCAGGTGTGCTTGCGCTACCGGCCCTGCCTCATGTGTTGATGGCGCAGAGAGAAGCGCAGACGCGTACATCCGGTGAACGAACGGCGCCTTGATCGTCCGCCGCTCCGGTGAGCCTGATG
>JBDTRZ010000061.1:0-18418 GCA_039931395.1 Gemmatimonadales bacterium | reverse complement strand
CTTCAAGCGAGCGTGGTGGTCGGGAGAGCGTGCGGATCACTTCTTCTTCCGCGCAGACTGGGACGAAAATTTTCGCGACCAGGACAAGTTCGGTCACGCGTTCGGCGGCTATCATCTAGCGCGTTTCGGCAAGGCGTTCGTCCGAAGCGCATGCGTATCGGAACGGCAGTCGATACTCTGGAGCGCCGCGTATGCTGCGGCTTTTCAGATTCAGATCGAGATATGGGACGGGTTATACAAGAAATACGGTTTCTCGTACGCCGACCTCCTCGCCAACACCGCCGGCACTGCGCTGGCGGTCCTCCACGAGACGCATCCCAGGACACGCGCGATCAGGCCGACGATCTCCTATTCACGAAGCGGGGCGCTGCGAAACTCCGATAACATTCCAGGCGAGCTCAGGCCGTCGCTCGATTACTCGGGACAGACATACTGGCTTTCGGCCGACGTGAACGCCCTGCTTCCGCCAGAAGCGAAGCCATACTGGCCGTCGTTCCTTCGAGTGTCGGTCGGACATTCGATCACCGACTGGATCGATCCACAGACGGGTGCGAACATCCGGGCACAGCGCAAGATTCTGCTGACCCTCGACTTCGACGCAGAGAAGCTTCCCGGAGAGAACCGAATCTGGAAAACGTTCAAGCGCCAGCTCGGATACATCCATCTTCCGTCTCCTGCAATTCAGATCGCTCCGAATGCAAAGCTCATAGGCTGGTACAAGTGAGGCTCGCCTCCGTTGCGTTTGCAGTAGTGCTCCTCATGCCGGCAGCCATGCGCGCGCAGGCGACGCCGTATCTGCCCGTCGACGACATCTCGTACTCTTACGTCGATGCGCTCATGGCGCGGGGCGTGCTTCGTGGACTTTCTTCACTGGAACGTCCCTATCACGCAGGCGCGGTCAGAGCAGCAATCGACAGCGCCAGATCCGACAGCACGAGCCGCGTGCTCGCGAGCTATCTGGACGCGCTGTCACACGCAATCGCCCGCTACGAGCTGAGGCGAGACAAGGACGAGCCCGGGGTTCGCGCGCCATTCCGCGCCAAGGCGACCTTCGACTTTTACGGCACCGCGCAATCGTCGGGACTGCGCGAGCTGATGCTCGCGGATTGGGACAACGCGTACAAGCCCGGCATCGCCGGCTACTTCGTGATGGGTGGCGGTCACGTCGCAGGCTCTGTGCGCGCAATACTCGACAACCGGCTCAACACCGACCCGGAGTTCTCCGGCAGAAAGGATCGGAAAATCGCGGGCCGCACGGAGGACGCCTACATCAGCGGTCAGTGGAAATACGCGGAGGGGGCGTTCGGGAGAGTTGGACGCTCATGGGGACCGATAGGCTTCTCCGGCCTCCAGCTCGGCGACGACGCGTACACATACGATCATCTTTTCGCGCGTGCCGGCACCAGGCGGCTGCACATCTCCACGGTCATCGCGCGGCTCGACAACTACGTTCTTTCGCCAGGCGTGGAATCGTCGCGCTATTTCTCGACCCATCGTTTCTCGTACAACCGCGGCGGATTCGAGCTTGGTGTCAGCGAGTCGTTCATCTATTCCGGCGTCGGACGGGGGCTCGAGTTTTCTCTCGCAAATCCGCTCAACGTGTATGCGCTGAGCTGGCGGAACGAGCGGACCGACGGCAACCTCAGCTTCGGCGGAGACGCTGCGTGGAAGACGCGGTCGTTCGGCACGATCAGCGCTCAGCTGCTGCTCGACGACGTGCAGATCGACAGGTGCGACACGGTGTGCCATGAGCCGTCGTCGTACGGACTGACGCTGAGCGCGGAAGGTCTGCCGCTTGCCGGAGACCAGCGGTGGTTCGCCTCGTGGACTCGCGTATCGAACCTCGCGTACCACACCCCCAACATATCGGAGCGATACGCCATCTACGATGTCGGCCTGGGCCGCGGGTTCAGCGACTACGACGAGATTCGCATTGGCGCCGATGTGGCTCTCGTTCCGCGGACTCCCCTTCGTCTCTATGTCGCGTATCGAAGACAAGGTGAAGGCGATTATAGAAAGCCCTACCCGGACCCGGCGGATTTCGGCACGACTCCCGGAATTCTCGCGGGCACTGTCTGGAAGACGGCGCGCGCGGGCCTGAGCGGGGCCGCGATGGTCGGCCGGGACTTCGAGATCGCTGGAGACGGGGGTGTAAACGTCAACCGCAACAGATTCAACCTGCCGGGCGTCGACGTCACCCGCTTCGAGGGACGAGTGCGTGTCACGTGGTTGCCGCGGTGGCTCATTCCGTTCGATTATTGAGTGGCGGATGACTACATTCCAAATCGAAACAGGGCCCTTAGCTCAGTCGGTTAGAGCAGCGGACTCATAATCCGACGGTCGCAGGTTCGAGTCCTGCAGGGCCCATTGACTTCCTGACCCCCGAGGCCGCCGTTACTTTTCGGATTGCCCTGAACCTGTGTGGACCTCTCGAATCATGAGGGAGCCGACGACGTGACGGGATATTCCAATCTGGTCGCGTAGCTCAGCTGGTTAGAGCGCTGCTTTCACACAGCAGAGGTCCGGGGTTCGAGTCCCTGCGCGACCATTCTCCTGCGTTCCGCCGAAAAAAGGCGGGACACCTTCTTCCGATTTCAACTCACTCGATGATTTCAAACAAGCTGCGGTTACTGGCTGTTGCCGCATTCCTTTTCATCGCACCTTCGATTGCCCCCGCGCAAAGCTCGTCTCAAGCGCAACAGATGCTTCAAAGCAACCCCGGTCTCCTGCGTGAGCTCAGATCGAGGATACTCTCGAGCGGACTCACACCGGACCAGGTCCGCGCACGTCTGCGGGCCGAGGGATACCCGGAGGATCTGCTCGACGCCTACCTGCCTGGCGGCACGGAGTCAGGCCTCGAGAGCACCGGAACGACCGGGGCCACGACTGCCGCGGAAAGCGACGTTCTCGGCGCGGTCACGGCTCTCGGAATCGTGGACACCCTGGATGTACTGTCGCTTCGCTGCAGCACCGAGGCGCTGAGCAAGGATACAGCTCTCGGCGCAGTAGACACGCTGCGCATCGGCCGTGCGCAGGCGATGGCAAACCGACAGGAGCTGCTTCGCATCTGCGACTCTCGCAAGCGCAAGCTCTCCGCGGCGGACAGCTCGGTTCTCCGCCTCAAGGAAGACAGCGGGTTCACGATTTTCGGTCTCAACATTTTTCGTGAGAGCACGAGTCTCTTCGATGCAAACCTCAGCGGTCCGATCGACGCGGGCTATCGGCTGGGACCGGGCGACCGCCTCGCGCTGATTCTCACCGGAGACGTGAACGCAGCGTATACGCTGGACGTCACGCGCGAGGGATTCATCGTCGTGCCGCAGGCCGGACAGATCTACGTCGCCAACCTCACGCTGGGCGAGCTGGAGAACATTCTCTACTCGCGACTCGGACGCGTCTATTCCGGTGTTCGCCGCGGAGCGGGTGCAACTACCCGGTTCTCGATCAGTCCCGTTCGCCTTCGGACAAACCAGGTATTCGTGCTGGGCGACGTCCTTAGCCCGGGCAGCTACAGGATATCCAGCGCAGGAACCGCGTTGTCGGCACTCTACGCTTCGCATGGTCCTTCGGATAACGGAAGCATGCGCAACGTGCAGATCAAGCGCGGCGGGAAAACAATCGATGTGCTCGACGTCTACGATTACCTGATTGCGGGCGACGCTTCGCACGACGTCCGCCTCCAGAACGGCGACGTCGTGTTCGTGCCGGTTCACGAGTTGCACGTTCGCGTCGTGGGCCAGGTGACGCGTCCCGCGACGTACGAGCTCAAGCGCGGCGAGACGTTGTCCGATGCGATCCGGTTCGCGGGCGGATTTACCGCGACGGCTTCAGTGCGCCGCGTGCAGATCGACCGCATTCAATCCCCCGCCGAACGCCTGGCTGGCGGACGCGACCGGGTAACGCTCGACATCTCGCCCGTGTCCCTGACGAAGGGAGGCCCGGGAGATATCACGATGAGAGCGGGCGATGTCGTTCGCGTATTCGGGATCACGGAGCGGATCCGGAACCGGGTCCAGGTCGAGGGAAATGTCTGGCAACCGGGTACGCTCGGGCTGACGCCAGGAATGACCGTTGCCCAGGCGTTGCGCGCCGCGGGCGGCGTCAAGCCCGATACATATCTCGGGCAGATCCTCATCTCGCGCCTCAATTCTGATTCGACACGAGAGCAGCTGCACGCGAGTCTGGCAGATACGACTGGCCGCGTGATTGGTGACTTCGTGCTCAAGGAGGACGATCAGCTTCGCGTGTTCTCGGTGACCGAGTTCCGCCCCACTCGCTACGTCGCCATCACGGGCGCGGTTCGTAACAGTGGCCAGGTGCCTTTCCGCGAAGGGATGACGGTGCGCGACCTGGTGCTTCTCGCCGGAGGTCTCGAGCAGAGTGCCGATCTCCGCGAAGCGGAAATTGCGCGCCTTCCGCTCGACAGGCGGAACGGAGTGACCGCAACGACGTTCCGGGCGCCGCTCGACTCCAGCTACATCTTCGAGCGCGGACCTGACGGTAGATATTTCGGACCTCCGGGCCTCCCTGCTCCGTCGGGCTCGATGCCTGAAGTCAGGCTGCGGCCGTACGACAACGTCCTCATTCTGCGGCAGCCGAACTGGGAGCTTCAGCGCGAGGTCGTGATCGCCGGTGAGGTGCAGTTCCCCGGCACGTACTCGCTTCGCACGAAGACGGAGAAGGTATCCGATCTCATCCAGCGCGCTGGTGGACTGACACGGGAAGCATACGCGGACGGGGTGACGTTCTATCGGAACACCGACAATGTCGGGCGGATCGGAATCGCGCTGCCCGACGTGCTTCGGGATCCGAGATCGCGTGACAATCTTCAGCTTCAGAACGGCGACTCGATCTTCATCCCGCGCTTCAACGCGGTCGTCAACGTGAAGGGTGCGGTGAACTCGCCGGTCGCAGTGACGTACGTGCCGGGCGCGAACCTCGAGCACTACGTGCGCGCAGCAGGCGGCATCACGCGCAAGGGCGACCTCCGCTACGCATACGTGACTCAGCCGAATGGAAAGGTCGAGGCGACGGGAGGAAAATTCATCTTCCGTTCGAATCCTCACCCGCGCCCAGGCTCGACGGTCTTTGTTCCCGAGAAAGACCCGAGCGAGCGACGCGTTGATTACCTCGCCACGCTCGGCACCATTGCGCAGCTCGCGGCCAGCTTCGTGGCCATCGCCATCGCCCTCAAGCAATAGGCGAAGTGCAACCCGCCGAGCAGGCAACCGCCAGCGATCACCTCACGTTCACGAGGTGGCTCGCTGGCGTTTTGCTGAGATGGCGGATGGTCGCGGCTATCACCGTCCTGACGATCGCTGCCGCGGTCATCGCCAGTCTGGTGATACCTCCAGTGTACAGAGCGAAAGCTTCGTTCGTCGCGAACAGCTCCGGCTCCTCCAAGCTCCAGGGTGCGGGCTCCGCTTCGTCCGGAGTGGGAGGTCTCATCTCGCAGCTCGGAGGCTCGATCGGCGGTGATCCCTCCGAATCCCCGAACTTCTACATCCAGCTTTTTCAGAGCCGCGAGCTGCTCACGCGGCTGGCGCAATCGCGATTCCCCAATCCGCGCACCGACAATCCGCGCGACAGCGCGACCTTGATCGACATTCTCCGTATCAAGAAGGATGATCCACGTCTGAGGATGGAGATCGCGCTGAAACGGCTGAGCAAGGCGATCAACGCTGGTTTCGACGTCAAGACGAATCTCGTTTTCCTCACCGTCGACATGCAGTGGCCGGAGCTGGCGTCGCAGGTCGCGAACACGCTCGTCAATGAGGTGAGCAAGTTCAATCGCGAGACGCGAGTTTCCCGAGCGAAGTCCAAGCGGCAGTTTCTCGAGTCAAGACATGATAGCGCTCAGCTCCTCCTGAGGGCCGCCGAAGAGCGACAGCGCTTCTTCTACGAGCAGAACCGCGGCGTTCTGACGTCGCCCAGCCTGCGTGCGGAGGACGCCCGCCTCCGCCGCGAGGTCGATCTCGCTTCCGACCTCTACCTCAACATGCAGCAGCAGCTCGAGATCGCGCGTCTCGATGAGATCAACGACGCGGCGCTGATAACGGTGATCGATACGTCGATACCTCCGCGCAAGGCGCAGTGGCCGAGGTACGGAGCGCTGCTTACTACATCCACCGCCGCAGGGCTGATGCTTGGGATCCTCCTGGCGGGCAGCCTTGCTGTCCTGGCAGACTGGCGCGCTCGCAACCCCGAATCGTGGTCGGACTTCGAGCACTCCCTCGGGCGGGCCGGCTCCGACGTGCGATCCGCTATCGGTGTCCGCCGCGCCGGATAGTCAGAGCGAGCCGCTGTTCGGCGTTGTCGTTCTCAACTGGAACAACGCTGACGACACCCTCGTCTGTCTCGACTCGCTCTGGCGTGCGTCGCCACGGCCCGCCTGCGTGGTGGTAGTCGACAATGGTTCCAGGGACTCTTCCGTCGCACAGATTCGACAATGGGTGCATCTGCGCTTCGCCGGTGAGTCCGAAAAAAAAGATTGCTGGCTGAGCGTGATCGAGGCGGGCCGCAACCGGGGGTTTGCCGGAGGAACTAACCTTGGCATCAAACACCTTCGCGACAAGACGCGCATCACGCACATACTGCTGATAAACAATGACGCGACTGTCTCACCACCGTTCTTCAGCGACATCGGCGATGTCATTCGCGACGTACCGGGTGCCGGACTCATCGGGGCGACAATTTTCGAGTCTGAGAACGGGAAGAGAGTCTGGTACGCCGGCGGTGTCGAGCATCCATTGAGAGCCCTTTACAAGCATTCGTACCGTGTGCCCGAGTCCCTTGACCCGGTCCCCACCGACTTCGTGACGGGGTGCGCGATGGTTATTTCGCGTCCGCTGCTCGAGCGAATTGGACCGCTCGCCGAATGCTACTTCCCCGCCTACTGGGAGGATGGCGAGTATTCGTTTCGCGCGAGGCAGGCACAGTTTCCGGTGTTGTACGCTCCCCGGGCGAAGGTCTTTCACCGGGTCGGTGGAACGGTTCGAGGTGCCGGCCTCGATGCGGTTCTCGCCAGCGCCAAGAATCGGCTGAGAGTGTTCTACGTTCGGCGAAACTATCGCGGATGGACAAGGGTCGTGGCGCTCGGCTACCTCGCGATCACCAAACCCGGCCGCGCGGCAATCGAGGCGATGCAGGGCCGGCCGCGGATCGGCTGGGAGATTCTGAAGGGAACGGTCTCGGGGTTCGTGAGCACCGCAGCGCGCGATTAGGGCAACGTGAGCTCAGGCTTCGCGTCGATTGAACCGCGAGCTTTTCGCAAGAAACAGAATCTCTGGCTGGCTTACGCGTCGGAGCTCGGTGCACCGCTGCTCCGGGGCACTGCGCGGATTCTCGCAGGGCGGCCATCAACGCCACCTTCGGAATGGCGCAGCGGGCTGATTCTCAGCCACACACACATTGGAGACGTCCTTTACCGGACTTGCTCCCTTCCGATCCTGAGACAGTCGCTGCCTGATTGCGAATGGACTTACGCAGTCTCGCCGGCCTCGGCGGAAGTGCTGTCCGACAATCCTCACATCCACGAGGCCCTGGCCGTTGTCGAGGGAGAAGACAGCTGGCACCTGGTGCGTGGCGGATTCTCGGAGCTCAAATCTCGTCGCTTCGACGTCGTCCTCTGCAGCAACACGCTGCGCCACTATCCCGATCTCGCGCTCGCCGCAGCGCTGGGAATACCAAACCGTATCGCTTTCATCGACAAGGGATTATCCGGCCTCGTCAATCACCCGGTGAGCTTTCGGTTTCCGGACAGCTATGCGTCGTATTTCCGCACCATGGTTGCTGCGGTCACCAACAGAGATCCCGACTGGCCGCTCAGACCGCGGGTGTATCCCAGCGCGGCCGATGAAGCCAGGGCTCGAGAGCTGTGGTGGCGTTCAGGCCTCGACGACTCGAAGCCTGTCGTGGCGTGCTCACTCCGTACCCGCCAGGCAGATGGCAACTGGCCGCAGGATGTGATGGTGTCGATTCTCGAGCGAGCGAGGGAAAGCCGCGACTTCTCCGTGGTTCTCTGCGGCTCGGCATCCGATGCGCCCCACCTGCGAGCTTTGGCGACGACCCTGCCATTTCCCGCCCCGGTGATCGCGGGCGAAGCGGGGCTGCTTGCATTCGCGGCGTTTCTCGAGCGATGCGCGGCGCTGCTCACACTCGATTCCGGCCCGCGCCACATCGGCAATGCAGCAGGAATACCGGTGGTGTTTGCGCGCAATCTGTCGCACTCGAAGGTCGAGGCCGGACGCTACTGCGATACCGAGACCGACCTGGCTCCCGACGTTGAATACCTCACGAACGAGGAGACCGACCGGATCACCAGAGCGTTGTCGGTCGATTCCCTTGCCGCTGTCCTGCTGGAGCGAATCAGCGTCGCAGGACGGCCAGCGTAGTTCCTTCGATCCGCTTCAACCCGGCGAAAGCCGGCTCGAGACGGCGCAGCTCGTTCAGCGCGCGAGTCACTCCGTCCCATCGCGAGTAGTCGTGCCAGAGGATCGTGCCTCGACCATCGCGCAGCATCTTGATTGCGTGCAGCGAGTCGTTGATCACGTATTCGTACGTATGCGACGCGTCGACGAACACGAAATCCATTCGGCCGTACAATGGAGGGAAGTCAAAGTCTCCTGTGTCACCGTACAGCTGTTCGATCTTCGCTGACATCTCGGTGCCGGCGAAGCGAGACCCCGAGGCAGTCTTGTCCGCGTAGCGGACCTCGTGGGCGTGAATCGGAGCGGCGGAAGATCCAATGGACTCCCGTGGCAGATCGATCGTGTGAACCCGGGTGCCTTCCGGAGAGTTTGCCGCAAGATTGATCGTTGTACGACCGTCGAACGTGCCGAATTCAAACAGCTCACCCGGCTCGGTCGCCCGGACAATGCGGCAGATGGTGAGGAGCTCTCGCTCGCTGACGTTTCCATCGACGGCGTCGATCTCTCTGATGTCGAGAAGGGACTCCGCCGGAGCGAAAAAGGACGCCGGCACGGCCGGCAGCTCCTCGCGCTCGCGCGTGTCGTAGCTGTAACCGAAATGCCTGCAGAGCTCCACGATCGCCGCCCGGTTCTTCCACTTCCACCATCCAACACCGAACAGATACGCCGAGCTGGCCGCCCCAAAAAGCCAGGGGCGCGCGAATCCAAACGCCCGCGTTGCGGCTCCCCTTCTCGGAGGCGGCGAGCCGCCATCGAGCGTCAGCACGCGTCCTGAATCGGCGTTGGCGCTACCGACGGTCTGGTCGCGAGGAGTTTCCACAACGGCGTTTCCAGAAGGCGCGACACCGCCGTGAACAACAGCGTAGAATCGAAAGTGACGCGAACCGTCCAGGCAATCGCTGCGCCCGTCACGCCGAAGCGTGTGATCATCCACCATGCGATCGGCACGTGTATGAGGAGCTCGAGCATGTGGAACTTCGCATTGATGTCAGGCCTCCCCATCGCCACGATGAAGCTCGCCGGGACGTGTCCGAGCGAATTCATCAGCACACCGAAAGCCAGAATGCGCACTGCGGTTCCGCCCTGCTGAGCGAAGGTGTCGCCGAGCCACAGCCGGAGGAGCACAGGCCCGAAGAGCATGAGAACGAGGGCCGGACCCGCAAGCACGAGTGACATGTTGCGCGTCGCCTTCGAGAAGACACGCTTGATCCCGGCGCGGTCTCCCATTGCCTGCATTCCGCTGATCGACGGGAAGAGCGCGTTCACGAGACTGCCTGGAACGATGAGCATCCGAATCACGCCGTCGAACGGCGCGGTGTAATAGCCTACAGCCGACAGACCCACGAACGCGCCGAGCAGAAACCTGTCGAGGTAGACGAGCAGTGGGCTCACGACATTCGATACGGACATCCATCCGCCGAACGCGAGGAGCGGCCGAAGCATCGACCAGTCATCGGGAAGATTCCACCGCAGACTCGGAATCGCTCGCTGAACCGCGAACACCGACGCTGTGCAGAATACCACCCGCGAAACGAAGAACATCGCCATGATCGCGGGAAGCGTGTATCCTCGAGAGGAAGCAATCGCCGGGATCAGAAACGACGCGAGACTGCTCGGTATGCGGACAGCGTTGCTCAGATCGAAGCGATGGGCGGCTTCGAGCACGCCCCTCAGGCTGACGAGCAGCAGGGTAACCGGGATGAGCGCACCGAGCACACGGAAGACCGACAGGGCCTCGGCTTTCATGTCCGCCGGAATCACGAAGATCTGATTGACGAAAACCGGCGCCGCGAGCGCGAAGAGAATTCCTCCAAAGGCGCCAAACGCGAGCTGGCTGAGAACCGATCCGACCACCAGGTGAGATACCTCGTCGTCGCCGGTGGCGAGGCGCTCTGCAACGTGCTTCGTCGTCGCGCGCCCAAGTCCAAGGTCGAACAGCCCGGAGTATTCGAGCAGTGCCAGCGTCAGACCGAGGAGACCGAATCGGACGGCTCCGAGATTTCGGGTGATCACCGGCATCACCGCGACGCCGACAATCAGAGGGAAGCCGAGACCGCCGAAGTTGAAAAGTGTGTTGCGGGCGATCGACCGGCGGCCGGCCAGGGATGGAAGCGTCAAGTGCCGTGCTCCGCGCGCGCGTGACGCCGCTCGCGAATGAGAGAGAGGCTGGAATCCGCCGCAGTCATCACGTCCTCCAGCGGGACTGTGGACGTCTCACCCCAGTGCGCACCGCGACCGACCACAGCGTGATTCACTCCACGGGGACCGTAGGCAGCCGGACTACCCGTCCTGAAAACGGCAACGACAGGAATACCAAGAGCTGCTGCCGCGTGCATTGGACCACTGTCGTTGCAAAGAACCAGATCACAGAAGGTGAACAGACCCATCATCTCTCTTATGGAAGTGCGAACAAAGACTGCGTCACCACCCAGCTGCATGTCAGCCCCGAAGCCCTCGGGATCGACAAAGGCGACAAGCCGCGCATCGTGGCGCGAAGCAAGGCTTCTCGCGACCTCCGCAAAGTTATCGGCAGACCAGCGCTTTGTGTCGTGACTGCCGCCCGGATGGATGCCGACGACCAGATCATCCGGAGCGATTCCATACGACTCCAGGAGTTGGCGCGCTTCCTCTCGCTCCACCGCGCTCACCGACAAATGGGGCTCCGGAGTGGGAACGCCGGGAATGCGGTGATCCTGCTTCAACGGCTCGAGGAGTGCCATCCAGTCGTCAACCTTGTGCTGTTCCGCCGGCGGCGGTGGCAACGCGTCGGTCAGCAGGAATCCTCCTCCACCAAAGTCGTAGCCGATGCGTCGCCGCGCACCTATGGACCGGGTCAATACGTTGCTTCGCAGATCCATGCGGCAGTCCAGCGACAGATCGAAACGTTTTGCGCGCAGATCCTTCACGAGCTCACTGATGGCACGCCCATCGTAGCGGGCCGGATTGTATTTCGCCGACGTAGCCGTCCATGGAAAGTCATACGTCACGATATCATCGACGAGACCGCTGCCCTCGAGGAGCTCGGCGGCGTGCGCCTTTGCGAGGAGCGTGATGGTCGCCGCTGGGTAGATCTCACGGAGGCGCTGCAGCACGGGAGTGGCCAGCACAACGTCTCCCATGTGCCAGAGCTCGAGAACGAGAATTCTTTTTACATCCCGATTCCCTGCGTCAACGCGGTCGCGGTGCAGCAGCGAAGCGAAGGGACGCGCGACCGCATCGAACGCGGATAGCAGCACGCGCTTTCGGCGGGTGACCGGCCAGGTGCGCGCCACTCTATGTCCCGATCACGTCCGGCGGCGGCACTGAATCCTCAACGGGCCGCAACCTCGCGGAACAGCTCGTCGTACTGGCCGGCAATCTTTTCCCACGTGTAGTTGGCGCGGATGCGCTCCGGACCCGTGCGTCTGAGGGCTTCGACAAGAGGCAGATCATCCTCGATCTCGCGAATCCGCTCAGCCAGGACCGCCGCATCGCGTGGAAAGAAAATGCCACCGTCGGCGAGGACCTCGCGGTTGAATACAGTGTCGAGTGCGACGATGCAATTCCCGTAACCCATCGCCTTCAGGAGCGACGGGTTCGTTCCGCCCACCGAGTGTCCGTGCAGATACGCAAAGCAATTGCAGTGAAGCTCGCGGATGACTTCCTGGTCGTCGATGTGACCGGCGAGGATGACCTTGCCGCCAGCGAGAGAGCGCAGCTTCCGGTGGAACTCGCTGTCGTAATTGGCGCCGCCCGCGATCAGAAGCTTCCGCTCCGAGCCCGAAGCAAGAAATGCTTCGGTGATGAGATCGGCGTGGTTCTCGGGGATGAGCCGGCTGGCGATGAGATAGTAGTCGTCAGGCTCGACGCCAAACTGGCGAACGAGCGCGGGATTGACCGACGACTCGATGTACGCGCCGTAGGCGATCATCGTCGTTTCCTTCTGGAAGCGCTCCCGGTAGAACTCCTGCATCGCGTCGGCGTCCGTGACGAGCTCGGTGCAGAATCTAACGGCGGAGTGCGCTGCAGAGAGAAAATAGAATTTTGCAAGCGGGCCCCATTTGGCGCGCGTCCAGTCGAGGCCATTCACGTTCATTACGACCTTGTGGCCGAAGAGCCGGCATAGCGCGGCGTGATGACCCATCCCGACGTTCACGAAGAAGAAAACCTCGTAGCGCCCGGTCGCGAGGGCATGCACAACCGCGAAGAAGGTCGCGATGAGACCCGAGAAATTCTTTCCCCCGGGAGAAGGCACGTAGACGAGACGGACACCCTTGTATTCCGGCACACGCATCTCTCGCGGAACGGAGCCGCGACGGCAGTACATGACGACGTGATGTCCCATCTCCGCCAGGCGAGGCGCGATCTCACCGAAGCCGGTCTCGAATCCGGTGAAGTGAAGCTTCGGCATCGTCATGCCATAGAGTCCCAGCATTCCGATGCGAAGCTGCCGGCCAGTGACCGATTCACCGATCATCGAGGCGGTGGTGTCCTGATTCTACTGCGCAGCGGGCTCAGATAAGACGCGACGTCCACGTCTCCGGCACGAGCGGAGATTCTATCTCGATCGGCAGGTGATAGGCGAACGGCTTGGTTCCGTGCGTGGATATCCATTCGATGATGCTTTGGAGGCCTTCCCGCAGAGTCACCGTCGTCTTGTATCCGAGCAGGCGCCGCGCCTTGTCCGCGGAGCAGGTTGCGTAACGCACTTCGCGCGGCCGGTCGGGAACGTAAATCGGATTCAGGTCGAATTTGAGGAGCTCCGCGATCGTCTCCGCCAGCTCCTGGATCGATATGTACTCTTCGTCCGGACCGATGTTGATAGTCTCGCCAGAGAGGCCGGGCATCGTGCCCATCTTGATGAGCGGATTGACGCAATCCTGCACGAAGGAGAAGCAGCGCTTTTGCCCTCCGTCACCGTAGATCACCGGCTGCTTTCCCTGAAGCATCCGGTTGATCATAATGCTGGCGACATTGCGGTATGGATCATCGTACTTCTGCTTCGGCCCGATGATGTTGTGCGGAACCGCGATCACATACTCCATGCCGTGCAGATCGGAGACATTCTTGACGAGCAGCTCGCTGGCGAACTTGGCGATGCCATACGGATCCACCGGATCGAGTGGCTGATCTTCGACGAACGGCACTGGACCATTCCCGTAGCGGGCCATGCTCGAGCAGTGAACGAATCGCTTCACGTTGTTGGTCGCCGCGGCGGCCAGTGTTCCAGCGGTGTTCTGAAACACGTGCTGGGCGATGAGCGCAGGAGAGAAAACGCTCAGCCCTTCCGTGGCGATCGCCGCGCAGTGAAACAGGAGATCCACATCCTTCGTGAGGCGCTTCATCGCGGCCACGTCGCCGCAATCGGCCTTCTCGAATTCAATCCCCTCGGGAAGGTTCTGCAGATCGCCGCCGATCATGTTGTCGCAGCCGGAGACCTGATGGTTCCCGGCGATGAACGCGTCGGCTAGGTGGCTTCCGAGAAATCCGGCGGCCCCGGTGACGAATACTTTCAACACTGCCTCCAGGCGGCTTCTTCAGCGCGCGATCGAGCGCGCGGGTGCCCGACAAACCACTGCCCGCAAAAGCGCGGGCAGACTCTTAATTTCGCTTTTTCGGATGGAGTAATCAATTGCTGGCCCGCGATCCTGCGGATACTCCCAACAAAAACCAACTACCAAAAAAAAATCTCGCGGATCTCACCGATTGACGGATAACCCAGATTTCCATCGTTAATCCGTGGATCTGCGTGATCTGCGTGATCGTTTCTTATCGGTTTTCTTGTAGCTGGTCCGCAGTCGGGATCAGTACGCTCCGGTACGCCGCACGACCGCAGGGAGCGTTCTGAACATGATGCTGATGTCCAGCCACACCGACCACTGCTCGATGTACTGGCGGTCGAGAAAGACGACGTCCTCGAAATCCACAACCGAGCTGCGTCCGCTGACCTGCCAGAGGCCGGTGATGCCGGGCTTCGCGTCGAGTCTCCTGAAGTGGTGATCCAGATAATTCGCGAAGTCAGCTTCGAAAAACGGGCGCGGCCCGACGAGCGACATGTCGCCTCGAAGCACGTTCCAGAACTGTGGCAGCTCATCCAGACTCCACCTGCGCAGTAGAGCGCCGAGCCGCGTGACACGTGGATCCTCAGGGATCTTGAACAGCCGGGAGTCGCCACTGTGATTGAGATGCGACAGCGAATGCTTCTCGGCGTCGGCTCCGACGCGCATCGTGCGGAACTTGAGCATGCGGAAACGACGGCCACCCAGCCCCGCGCGGTCCTGCGTGAAGAAAACCGGGCCGGGAGAGTCGAAGCGGATTGCGATCGCAATCAGCGCGAGGACCGGAGTAAGCAGGACAGCTCCCGTCACAGCACCGAACAGATCCACAACGCGCTTGGTGATCACCGCCGACGCCTTCAGCACCGGTGCGCCGAGCTCGAAGAACGGCTGGTCCTGGTGCCAGACCAGTGCCGGCCGAACTCCCGCGATCTTCACCGCCCGCGCGGGATAGAGCAGCTGGCAACCCGCGGCCAGGCTTGCCTCCCGCACGTTCATGATCTCCTGCGCGCTCAGGTGCTCGCAGACCACCACTGCTTCGATACGATGGGCATCGATTATCTCGGGAAGGTCGCGAACGCTTCCAAGCACGCCGTCGAACGTCAGGCGCGAAATGGGAACGTACCCGGCGAGGGAGTAGTCGCCGCCCGCGCCGATGACGGCGCGCTCGAGCTGAATGCTCTCATCTCTCCGGTCGGTGATGAGAATCGCGGGAGCAGCCCCGCGCGCACCCGGCCACACGCGACTGAGGAAGTGCTCGGTGATCAGCCGGTCGCACAGCAGCACGATCCAGGTGAGAGTGGCCGTTACCGCGTAGACCGTGAGGGCTCCGATCAGATCGCCTGCCGCGAGCAATCCCCAGAGAAAAACGGCCGAGGCGAGCGATGATGCGGCGAGCAACCGGAGCTTTCCGTTGAGCTGGCGGTGTCTGCTGTAATTGCCTGTGATGATCAGACTTCCGATTACTGCGAGCCCGAAATTGGCACCGGCGCCATATCCCGCCTGTATCGCTCTGGAGAATTGCCCGGCGAGACCCCCTCCGAGAAGTCCATTCGCCGCAGCAACCGCCGAAATAAGCTGACAGACGACGATCGCCAGAAAATCGCCGAGGAGGAGGACGGTGAGGCGGGTCGCGATGCGCGCGGTGTGACGCCTGACCGAGACGGGCCTCCGCTCCCGCAGCCGCGTGCGGACGTTCAGAGCCGATGCTCCGAAGGCTGCCGGCGAGGAGCTCCCCGGCAACGACGTCAAGCGCAGATGATGTTGGCTTGCGAGGGACGACCTTTTTGCCATCAGGCAGGGTTGAACGTGGGGATCGGTGCTGCGGAGACGGCCCCTTCCCGCCCCCGCTCCCGCGCTGGCAAGTTGCTGGCCAGCAGCGAGTTACCCCGAAGAGTCATCGGGGTCGGCCCGGTGTGAAGGTCCCGATCGTCACGCTGATCGTCCGGTTGCGGATGTCCAACATCGAATTTCCCCTTGGACATCCCGACTGCTCCTGGAAGAATGCGTTCAGGCGGTTCCCGAACGACAAATCGGCGGAAATATAGCCGAAGCGGCTGCTCCCGGACGCTCTCGCGCCGGGGAAGACGCTGACATCGTGGATACAGTAACCCTGATATTGAGGAAAGCCATAGGTACTGTGAATGTCCTCGTTCCAGCGGATCCGCCCGGCGAAGATTCCAAAGCTCCATGACGGCTCCATGTAATCGGCCGCCAGCCACTGTCCCGATGCACCCGGTCCGATACCAGCAGCCAGCGGCTGGCCCATCTGCGTGTAGCCCTGTATGACTCGCCGGCTGGTGTAAAAGCTTCCCTGAGGCCGGTCTCGGAAGGTCGCGCTCTGCTCCACCGAAGTGACTTCGGCCTGGAGTCGAAACCGTCCTGACGACGTGAACGCCGGTCGCGCGTACTGCACTCCCAGCGTGTAACCCTGGCTGTGATTGGGTGCTGTGAGGAGATCCCGAAAACCAAGTGGGAACTCGAGGCGCGCCCATTCGGTGTAGGCCTCGAACCCGTCATCCGGGAAGACCCAGCGCGCGAAGAGAGAGAAGATCTGATCCCGACCACCGGGACTGAGCGTGGAATCGGCGAGCGCACGGTTGTTCGGCCGGCCAGTCGCGGCGAAGGCATCGAGAAGCCGTCCAGCAATGCGGTCCCATCCTTTGGAAGTCGCGTAGACGGAACGGGCGCCGCCAACCACCAGGTTATTCTGGAAGCTCGGCCTGAAGGTGAATCCGAATGCGCTGATCGAGCGGAGGTTGTTGGTGGACGTCGTGTCGAACCAGTGCGACTCCGTCAGCCCGCCGACAAGGAGTCGCGCCTCGAACGCTCCCACCCTGGTTGGCACCGGGTGCGCCGTTCTTATGAAAGCGTGCGGAAAACCTGGCGCGTTGTTGCTGAGGATGAGCGCATTCCGGATTCCGGGTCCCCACCACTGGTTCTCGTTCGATATGCCGGCGGCGGCGCCGCGATACTCCACCATCGCTGTGGACTGTCCCGCGTCGAGCCGCTCGATGGACTTGCTTCCGAACCTCGTCGGGAGATCGATCGAGTAGGGGCCGAGCGCATACCATGGGAAGACAAAGCCCCCTCCGCTCCTTTCCTTCGGAACCGGAGGCGCATAGAACCGCAGGGTATCGCGCAGCAGGAAGAAATCATTGTCTGCGCGAACGAGCTCGGGCGCGAGAATCAGCCGGAATGGTCCCGCGGTGAGATCGACGCCGGCGAGTATGCGCGTGCTCGTTCCGACACCCGCCCAAACGGGACCGTCGTTGATCGAGAACGGAATCGCGCTGTTGTTGACCGCATACAATTCTGGAGCGATCACGGAAGCGCTCCACCACGTAGCGGTTTTTTTCGGCGGCGTAAGCGATGATGCGGAGCGAAGGAGGAATCCGTCGATGTTCTCTCGTCCGCGGAGCTGGTCGAGCCGCGTTCGGTCAGACGTCATTCCGTTGACGAGAGTCAGAGGCGTGACGAATGGCGAGATGACGCTCGAGGCAGAATCAGCGGGACGCTCCATCTGCGCGCTTGCCGGAGTTGCGGTGACCAGCGCGATCAACAGAAACGCCGCAGCCGCTCCGTGCGTTTCAGCGCCGAGCGCCCTGGAGAGCCTTGTCTTAGATTGTGGGACGCGTGCGGGCAACCGGTTCCGGACTCTCGTTCGTCGTGACTGCACTCTCATCAGGGACAGAAACTTACCATTCTGACTGAGCGCATGAAGAGGACGGAGGGGCAACACTTCCGCACGCTCGTCGCGGTGGTCACCGCGGCGACTTTTGTTGCGTGGGCTGATGCAGGCTCCCAGCAGCCGCAATCGCGCGAGAGTCTGAGGCATGAGATCTTCGCCGATTCGCCCGCGGAGAACTATCTCCGATATCTCCAGACCACTGGCCTGGTTCCCGAGTATCCCTGGTCGTCACGCGCATTTTCGCAGCGCGAGCTTCGGCGGCTGATCCCAGGCGACTCGGCGCACCCGTGGCGCGCACGACTTGCCGATGACAGCCGCGAAGCCTACGGCATTCGGTACGGTCTGATCCAGCCAACCGCGAGCGTGCGCTTCAACAGCTCGTTCGCGTACGGGTCGAACGACGGACCCATCTGGGCTGGACGCGGGCTCACCTCGGCAGTGCAGCTCGGATTCCACGCGGCGTGGGGCCCGATCACGCTGACGGTCGCGCCCCTCGCCTTTCGTGCCGAGAATTCCTCGTTCGAGATTCTCCCGAACAGTCGAGTGGGAGCTGCGGCGTTTGGTGATCCGAGTTTCAGTGGCGTCGACAGACCACAGCGGTTCGGGCCTTCGGCGTACACTCAGCTCGATCCCGGTCAGAGCACACTTCGCGCCGATTTTCCGTACGTCGCGTTCGGGGCTTCGACCGCGAACCAGGCTTGGGGTCCGGGGCAGGAGCTACCCGTCATCCTCGGAAACAACGCGGCTGGATTTCCACACATCTT
>JBDTRZ010000060.1:0-19032 GCA_039931395.1 Gemmatimonadales bacterium | reverse complement strand
GACCTGGTAGCCGTCCATCGCCGCCTGCAAAGCGCAGATCGGGTCGATCTCGGTGATCACGACGCGTGCGCCCTGGCCCTTCAGCGCCTGCGCGCAGCCTTTGCCGACGTCACCGTAGCCGCAGATGACGGCGACCTTGCCGGCGAGCATCACGTCGGACGCGCGGAGAATTCCGTCGGTCAGCGAGTGACGGCAGCCGTACAGGTTGTCGAACTTTGACTTGGTGACGGAGTCGTTGACGTTGATCGCGCAGAACAGGAGCTGTCCCGCTTCCATCATCTGGTAGAGGCGGTGCACACCCGTCGTCGTCTCCTCGGAGACGCCGCGCAGATCCTTCGCCATCGTCGTCCAGCGCTTCGGATTTTTGGCATACTCATTCCGCAGGAGATTCAGGATGACGCCGTACTCCTCGGAGTCGCGCTCCTCGTCGAAATCGGGAACGACAGCGTCCTTCTCGAACTCGACGCCCTTGTGCACGAGCAGCGTCGCGTCGCCTCCATCATCGAGCAGGAGGTTCGGACCGGAACCGTCGGGCCAGACGAGCGCCTGGTCCGTGCACCACCAGTACGCCTCGAGCGTTTCGCCCTTCCAGGCGTAGACCGGAACGCCGCGCGGCTGGTCGATCGTTCCTTCCTTGCCCACGACGACGGCTGCCGCTGCGTGATCCTGCGTCGAGAAGATGTTGCACGACACCCATCTCACGTCGGCGCCGAGCTCGACGAGGGTTTCGATCAGCACCGCGGTTTGAACTGTCATGTGCAGCGAGCCCATGATCTTCGCGCCTGCGAGCGGATCCTTTCCCTTGTACTCGGCGCGCAGCGCCATCAGCCCCGGCATCTCGTGCTCGGCGAGACGGATCTCCTTGCGGCCGAATTCGGCCAGCGTGAGGTCGGCGACCTTGAATGGCGCGCGGTCGCTGCTCACTGCAAAGCGATCCGAACCCGTTTTGGTGTTCGTTGTGGTTGGCATCTCAGCTACGCTCGTCACGATCATTCCCCGGTGCGGATGGTTGATTGGTGTTTCTCGATATCAGGCAGTCAATGCAAGCGGTACGATCTTCATCTTCTCATCTTCGTCGTCGTCAGTCTCGGCTTTGGTGTCGATGCGCCGCGCGACAGCCGCAAACAGCGTCGGCCCCTTTGCCGCTTCGTCAGGCGGAAGCGGATGATACCGGCTGCCCAGGAATCCGGCGCCGTCCAGCAGAGAAGAGATTTGTTCCTCGGAGAATCCTCTCCACACATGTCCCATCTCGTGGAGAAGGTCCTCGCGATCGTGCGGCATCATGTCCACGATCAGAAGCCGCCCGCCACGCTTCAGCGTGCGAAAGGCTTCGGCGATCGCTGCCTCGGGCTCGGGAACGTAATGCAGCACGAGGAAGAGAACGGCAGCATCGAGCGAGCCATCCTCGATCGGAAGGGACTCGAGCCGGCCGCTTCTGACATCCACGTTCTGCATCGATGCAACGCGCCTTCTTGCCGCCGCGAGCATCGCGGAAGAATCGTCGACAGCGATCACGCGGTTCACGAACGGCGCCAGCGATTCGGTGATCTGGCCTGTTCCACAGCCGAGGTCGCCGACAGTCCACGTCTCGTCGAGGAGTCCGAGGAGGCCGAGCAGATCGGCTCGCTTCCCGAACAGCTCGACGCGCAGCCGGTCCCATTGTCCCGCCGCGGACGAGAAGAACTTCTGCGACTTGCTGCGACGGTTGGAGAGAATGGTCTGCACTCGCCGCGCGTCCTGGGCTGCCGCGGGGGTGGTGATGACCTGCTCACGCACCAGATGCCAGAGGCGGCGGCTCGACGCTTCCATCTTTTCAGCGGCGCGGTACCGCCGGCTCGTGCCTTCGGGGCGGGAGACGATCCAATCCTGATCGCTCAGCGCCTTGAGATGCCGGCTCACGGTAGACTGGGGAAGCTGGAGGACCGACCGGATCTCGTTCACCGTCAGCTCGTGCCTTTCGAGCAGCAACAGCATCCGGCTCCGGGTGGAGTCGGCGAGCGCCGTCATGCGGTCGAAGAGAAGAGGTGATGGTTGCATCCGTATATCCGGATAGAAGGATAATCGGGGAAGACGGCCTCGTCAACGGCAAACTGAGACAGGCAGAGGTTCGAGATGACAGAAGCGCAGAGTACTGATTCAGTTAGAGAATTGCGCAATGCGTACTGAATGCGCATTGGGGACCCTGCGCGCATTGGGGACCAAATGCGGAAGGTCGGTTAGCGTCGGCGTAAGGACCGCGCTAGAATCTTCGAGTATGCGCTTGGCTCCGCAGGCGAGAGTGAAGAATGGTACGATGCGGCTGAGCCTGTGCTTGGGAGTGAGCGAACTGACTGCAGGATCAAAAAGCTGCGCGAAATTCAACGGATGCTGAAGGCGATCATACCGCGCGAGCGACCGCCTGATTCGACCCCGCCGCCCACCGGTGTAGGCTCTCTTCCGTTGTTGTCCCCCAATGCGCGCAGGGTCCCCTAATGCGCACTCAGTACGCATTGCGCAATTCTCAAACTGAACCACCACTAAGCGCACAGGAAGAAGTTGCGAGGTAAGTAATGAGAGCTCCTCAAACCCGACCTCATGCCTGGGCTCTATGCCTTCTATTGCCTGGTACCTCTGGTTCTCTCCGTTGCCGTTGATCGGGCGGCTTGTATCGCGATTGGGAGCCGTTGATATTCAATCGTGTCCTTCGAATCGAACCTTGCCCGCCTCGAGCAGATCGTCGCTCAGCTCGAAAGCGACCGGCTGGACCTGAATGCCTCGCTCGGACTGTTCGAGGAGGGGATCGAGCTCCTGCGGCAGGCTTCGGACGAACTCAACGAGACTGAAGCGAAGGTGAAGGAGCTCGTCGAACGGGCCGACGGAGTGCTGGAGCTGCGCGATCTCGGCGGCTAGCACGGGGCACGCCCTTCAGACCGGCGATCGCGCGGCGATAGAGCTCGCCATCGCTTCCGTCCCCGAGCGCGATGCGTTGGAGATTCCCGAGCGGCTTGCCAGCGCGATTCGCTACGCGCTTTCGGGAGGGGGCAAGCGACTTCGGGGAATGCTGGTGCTGGCGTCCTACCGCGCCGACGGCGGTGAAGGTGACGCCTCAGGCATCGCAGCGGCGGTCGAGATCATCCACGCGTATTCACTGGTGCACGACGATCTGCCGTGCATGGACGACGACGACATGCGGAGAGGGAGGCCGGCATCCCACCGCCAGTTCGATGTTCCAACCGCGGTGGCGGCAGGTGCCGCCATGATACCGCTCGCAGCGCGCGCAGCGTGGCGATCGGCAGAGGAGCTTCGGTTGCCCGAGGCTGCCTGCTGTACGATAGTTAAGGTACTGATGCAGGGGGCCGGTGCGGGGGGCATGATCGGCGGTCAGCTTCTGGATCTCGCCGGCGAGGGAGTGGGTCTCTCGCGGGATGAGCTGGACACGATTCACGGTGCGAAGACAGGTGCATTGATCGCTGCCTCGGTACGGATGGGCGGAATCGCGGCCGGTGCAGAGGGACCGCGTCTCGATGCGCTCAACCGTTACGGTCGCGACGTGGGTCTCGCCTTTCAGATCATGGATGACGTGCTCGACGTGACGGCTTCCACCGATCAGCTCGGCAAGACCGCTGGACGCGACGCGGCGCTCGGCAAGAGCACTTATCCGTCGCTGCTCGGAGTCGATGGAGCGCTGGCGAGAGCTCATGCGCTTGTCGACGACGCCTGCGACGCGCTGCGGGTGCAGGGCTTGCTTACGGACGAGCTCGAAGGGCTCGCACGCTTCATCGTTTCCCGAAGTCACTGACGCTCAACAAAGAAATCAATTGTCCATTCTGGAGCAGCTGGATCTGCCGGCAAGCTTGAGAACCATGTCGCGCGACGAGCTTCGCGCGCTTTCCGCCGCGATGCGCGAGCGGCTGATCGAAGTCTGCTCTCGCACGGGCGGGCATATCGGCGCGGGTCTCGGGGTCGTCGAGCTCGCCGTCGCAATCCACGCGGTATTCAATACCCCTGTCGACCAGATCGTGTGGGATGTGGGACATCAGGGCTATCCGCACAAGCTTCTCACCGGCCGCAACTATGGGATGGAATCACTGCGCCAGGAGAGCGGCCTCTCGGGGTTTCTCAAGCGGACCGAGAGCGAGTACGACACGTTCGGCGCGGGGCATGCCGCAACGGCAATCTCTGCGGCCCTCGGGATGGCCACGGCGAGAGACATCAACGGCGAATCGTTCAAGGTCGTATCGATACTCGGCGACGGCGCACTCACGTGCGGGCTCGCGTACGAAGGCCTCAACAACGCCGGGGCGTCGGGCCGCGACTTCATCGTCATCCTGAACGACAACGAGATGTCGATCGCGCCGAATGTCGGCGCCATGTCGAAGTATCTCACCTCGATCCAGCGCAACCCGCTTTACAATCGGGTGCGGTCCGCCATCGGCAGCGTGATGGAATCATCGCCGGCCAAGCTCGCCGCCATCGTCAAGAAATGGGAAGAGAGCATGAAGGCTTTCCTCACGCCCGGTGTGCTGTTCGAGGAATTGGGCTTTCGCTATTTCGGTCCGATCGATGGGCACGACATCGACGCGCTGATCGATACGCTGCAGGCGGTGCGCGACTTCAGCGGGCCGCGGCTGGTGCACGTCATCACGCAGAAAGGGAAGGGATTTCCGGCTGGGGAGCACACGGAGAAATGGCACGCGCTTCCCCCTGGTCATGACCCAGCGACCGGCAAGCAGCTCAAGGTCTCTTCGGCGAATGCCGCGTACACAGCGGTTTTCGGAAAGGGACTAACCGAGCTGGCGGATGAGAACGACAAGATCGTAGCCATTACGGCGGCCATGCCGAGTGGCACCGGTACCGGCCTCTTCGCTGGCGCTCACCCCGAGCGGTTCTTCGACGTGGGAATCGCCGAGGGCCATGCGGTGACGTTCGCGGCGGGAATGGCGACAAGGGGCCTGCATCCGTTCTGCGTCATCTACTCGACGTTTCTTCAGCGTGCATACGACAACGTCATTCACGACGTTGCGATCCAGCATCTACCGGTTGTGTTCGCCATGGATCGCGCGGGCGTCGTGGGGGAGGATGGTCCGACGCACATGGGACTGTACGACATCGCGTACATGCTTGCAGTTCCGGGAATGACGGTGACCGCGCCCAAGAACGGCACCGAAATGCTGGCGCTTGTTCGCACTGCCGCCGCTCACACCGCTGGTCCTTTCAGCATCAGATATCCCCGCGACGCGGCGCCTGACATCGTGCCGCCGATTTCGGAGATCGAGGCGGTTCCGTACGGCACCTGGGAGATACTCCGGAAAGGTGCGGGTTCGCGCGACTCGGCAGGAGCGATCGCGATACTCGCCGTCGGTACCATGGTGCTGCCGTCGCTCGCAGCCGCGGAAAAACTGGCGGAAGAGGGAATCAATGCGACGGTCGTCAACTGCCGGTTCATCAAGCCGCACGATGCCGACACGCTTGGCGCAGTCATCACCGAGCACCGCGATCTGCTCGTCGTCGAGGAAGCCACTGTCGTCAACGGATTCGGCGCGCATATGGCTGCCGTCGTCGCCGAGCTGGACCCCGCAGTACGAGTGGTAGCGCACGGTGTGCCTGACCGGCTGATCGAGCAGGCTCCGCGCGCGAAGCAGTTGGCGGCGGTCGGCCTCGACGCTTCCGGAATCGCCGCGCGCGTGAGACAGCTGCGGCAGGGCGGCACGCGGGGAGCACGGCTCCGCGCCGGCTGATGCGCGTCGGCGTCATAGGTCACACCGGCTATGACGATCTGCCGGAGATTCTCGATGGACTTCTGCGGCTCGCGCCGGAGCTCGGGCTCGACCTCGAGTTCGAGGCCGAGCTGTACGAGGTCGCTCGCGGCGGGGGACGTCTCGGCGATCCAAAGTCGATAGACGCCCTTCTCACCCTTGGGGGAGACGGCACTCTTCTCCGCGGCGCGCGGCTCATCGACGGTGCGCGAGTCCCGATTCTCGGAGTGAACCTTGGCCGGCTCGGCTTTCTCACGACATGCGGGACGGATGAAGTCGGCAACGCACTCCGTGCGCTCGCGTCGCACGACTATGTCGCGGAGGCGCGCATGACTCTTCGCGCCGCCGCCGTCGATGGCTCGGGCGCGAACCGGCTGGAATGGCGCGCGCTCAATGATTTCGTGGTGCACAAGGGTGGATTCGCGCGCGTCGTGCGACTCGCCCTAAGTGTGAACGGAGAGTCCATCGGAACGTACGCAGCCGACGGAGTGATAATCTCCACGCCGACTGGATCTACCGCCTACAGTCTCTCCGCGGGCGGGCCGGTGGTCGTGCCCACAGTCGAATCCATTCTGCTGACCCCGATCTCCGCGCATACGCTCGGAATTCGGCCGCTCCTCGTTTCTCCCGACGCGGAAGTTGTAGTCGACACGACGCCGAGCTCCGAGAGTCTGATGGTTACCGTCGACGGCCAGGTCGGAACCGAGCTGGTGCCCGGAGAGAAACTCGTTGTGAAGCGAGCAGATAATCCCGTGCTCATCATCAGGCTCCCGGGCACGAGCTTCTTCGAGCGCATGCGAGTAAAGCTTGGTTGGGGTGGACCGCCCGAGCCGGAATAGGCGGCAGATGCTGACCGAGCTTCGCATAAGAAACTTCGCGATCATCGAATCGCTGACGCTTCCGCTGTCGGATGGATTCAACGTCCTCTCGGGTGAGACCGGCGCCGGCAAGTCGATCATCGTCGGAGCACTGGGATTCCTCCTCGGCGAGCGCGGCAGCGCCGACCTGATAAGGACCGGCTCGGACAAGGCGACCGTCGAGGGCGTGTTCGACATCGGTAATGCGCCGGAAATAGCGGCGATGATCGACGAGCGCGGGATCGAGGCCGATGACGGCACAGTTGTCTTGAAGCGAGAGATCTCTTCCGTGGGGAGAGGACGCGCGTGGGCAAACGGATCGTCAGTCACAGCCACGATACTCGGAGAGATTGGCCGCGCGCTCGTGAATCTGCATGGCCAGCACGAAGCGCAGGCGCTGCTCGACACCGATTCGCAGCGCGCGATCCTCGACGAATTCGGCGGCGCTGGAGCCCAAGCTGCGATCGTGTTCAAGGCGCATGGTGAGCTCTCGGGAATCCGCCGCGATATCGCCCAGCTTTCGTCGCGGCGATCGGATGCGGAGCGGCGCGCGGACTATCTCCGGCATGTGGCGCGCGAGATCGAAGACGCTCACGTGTCGCCGGGTGAGGATTCGAAGCTCGAGGATGAAGCGCGGGTTCTGGAGAACGCGGACGAGCTTCGCGGGTTGGCTCAAAGCGTCAGCTCGCTCCTGTCCGGTGAGGACGAGGGGATTCTCGAGCGGCTTGCCTCTGTGAACCGCTCGCTCTCGGCGGTCCAGCGTGTCGATCCTTCCGGCGCTCGGCTTCAGGAGCTGTTCGATTCCGGTTTCTACGCGCTCGACGAGCTGGCGCGCGCCGTGGATGATTACGCGCGGTCCGTCGACCTCGATCCGGAGCGGCTTGAGGTCGTCCGACGGAGGCGCGAGACGATCTATTCGCTCGTCAAGAAATACGGTCCCACCCTCGACGATGTGACGGAGATGGGGCGCAAGTCACGGGCGGAGCTCGACCTTGTCGATTCGGGTTCCTTCGATCTGGCGCAGCTCGAAGCTCGAGAAAAAGAGGCTGCGTCGACGCTTGTCGATGCATCGCTGCGTCTCACTTCCATGCGCGCGGCGGCCGCGAAGAAGCTCGCGAAGGCAGTTGACGCGGTGCTGCCGGATCTCGGAATGAACGGTGGCCGCTTCACCGTGATGCTCGAACCAAAGGGTGCGCCCGACGAGCATGGTGCTGAGGAGATCGAGTTTCGCGTTGCGCTCAACGTCGGACATGACGCCCGCCCTTTGGCGCGCGTTGCATCAGGTGGCGAGCTGTCGCGTGTGATGCTCGCGCTGAAGACGATTCTCGCCCGGGCCGACTCTGTCCCGACACTCGTATTCGACGAGGTCGATGCAGGCATTGGCGGGAAGGTGGGACTTCAGGTCGGTGACACCCTGCGTCGCGTCGCCGAGCATCATCAGGTATTCGCGATATCGCATCTTCCGCAGATCGCAGCCCGCGCTCACCATCATATAGTGGTGGCGAAAGCGGCGAAGGGCGGAGTTACGACTGCCGATGTCACTGTCCTCGAGGGAACCACGCGCGTGCTGGAGATAGCGCGCATGCTCGGCGGCGATCCTGAAAGCAAGGTGAGCCGCGCTCACGCCAGGGAGCTCCTGGAGAGCGCCGCCGGCGCGTGATGATTCCCCCGCCGCGGATCCCGTGGCAGATCACCGGGAATCACTGGGTGACGCTGCCGTGCATTCATCCAGCCGATGCTTCCATTCATGTCGTCGGTGCGGTGCATGCGCAGTCTCGCGGGGCGATCGAGTTCGCGGGGGATCCTGACTTTCTCGAAGGGCGCGCGCCGCTCGCGCGGATCACACTCGCCGTAAACGGCGCTCAGGTCTCACTCGGTGGCGAAGAGCTGGCATGGGAGCGCGAGCTTGGATGGATTCCCGTTTTCAGCTGTAGGTTGGGCGATGTCGGCATGCGCGGTGTGATCTGCGCTCCGCACGGAAAGAACGCCGACGTCTCGGGTGTCGTGATTCTCGTGACGCTGGAGAACCGAGGCACTGATTCACTGGAGATCACGCTCGGCCTCGAGGGCACTCTTGGACACCGGCAGCTTCGCGTCAGGACCGCGCGTGAGCTGGGTGACGGGCATCGGGCTGTGCGCGGCGCGCACAACTCGGTGCTGCTCGAGGGCAGGAGCGCGGAGAGTCCTCTCGCGATGGCGATCGGCGGAGAGGGAGAGCATGACCTGACGATCGACGAAGGACCTGCTCCAAGGTGGAGCATGAGTCGCTCGTTCACTCTCCTCGCGGGGAAGTCGCACGAGTCCGCATTCCACATCGCCGTGGCGCAGGAGCGCGACGGAGCTGAAGCGGTCCTCGGCGTGATGCGGCGGCGGTCTGCACAGCCCCTCATCACCGCGACGCGCGCAGCTCTGAAGCTGATGGAGCCGGCCACAGGCGTCGCGGCGGCGGACAGGCTCATCACCCGGCATCTCTTCTTCACCTACTTCTGCTCTGTAGCGCGCGCCATCGATGACGCGCACGTCTACGTGGTTCGAAGCCGCATTCCGTGGAACGGTCGCGGCATGACGATCCGCGACTGGGAGGCGCTGATGTGGGTGCTTCCCGCGATTCAGCTCGCCGACCAGCCGCTTGCCCGAGAGGTTTTGCTCAGGATATGCGACCTGCATGGCTATGCACCGGGAGCGGGAGTGCATTACCTCGACGGATCGTTGTTCGAGCCGGGCTTCTGTCTGGAGGGTGCTTCGGCTTTTCCGATCGCAGTCGATGCCTACATCGTGCAGAGCGGTGACGACAAGGTCGTGGAGGAGCCGCTGCTCGCGGACTCGCTCTATGGCGCGTGGGAGGACATGGAGACGAGACGGCACGGTCAGATTCCCTTGTACTCGACGGAAGTAGACCCTGACGGCGCTACGCCTGAATTCCCATACACTGCTCACGGCAACGCAGTGGCTGCTCTCGCGCTCGACATACTGCGACATACACTCGACGAGAAGACGTCAGAGAAAGTGCAGGAGCCCGCCGCGGTCCGCGCAGCATTGCTGCGTCATTTCAGCATTGCCGCGACGGCGGGAAAGACGGTGCTGGTCACCGCGTCGGATCTCGACGGCCGTTTGTCATCTGCGGAGCGACCGGCGGCGTCGATGTATTGGCTCCCATTTTATGATCTGCTTGCACGAGACGATTCCATTTACAGAAGAACCGTCAAGCGCCTCGAGGTGGAGATTCCGAATGAGCTCGTCGTTCGATGCGCGCGTCTCACAGGACCGAGCGGCTCCGAAGCGCTGGAGTGGCTGCGCCGAGCGCCTCTCGATGGTGGATTCGCCGCGGAGTTTGTCGACGAGAACGGTCGCGCCACGGGAAACGGCGGTGACGCCGCGTTGTCAGGTTTGGTTGCGTATCTTGCGTGGTACTCGATGCACGCATTGGGCATTAAGCTTTGATTCCAGGCGTTCCTGATTCCATTTTGCTTGAACCGGATTTCGCTGAGCCATAGCTTTGCGCGGTCCGGCTCGGGTGGCGAAACCGGTAGACGCGAGGGACTTAAAATCCCTTGGGCCAAAGCCCATGCGGGTTCGATCCCCGCCCCGAGCATCGAGCCAGCTCAGCACGGTCGTACGCTCCGTCCCCGTAACCCGAGGATCTCCAGGATATGCGCGTCGCGATCGTAGGCGGACCCGGAGTCGGGAAGAGCACGCTCGTGCGGCAGCTGGGAGACCTGTATCACAACGGCTCCTACGGCGAGGGAGAGAAGGGCGTCTGGGATCCGCGCGTGCTCGAGGACATCGAGACGGGTCGCAACCCTGTTGGTGTCACCGCTTATTTCGGCAGGCTGTACGACGCCAACTACCGCGACGCCGCGCAGATCGACAGGCCCGACAAGCTCATCTTCTTCGAGGGCGCGCGCCTGACCCTCGAGGCCCACATCGCTGAATATCCCGAGGAGTACCATGCGGAGCTTCGGAGAGTGCTCGCGATCGGAGACTGGTGGAATCCCGACCGGGTGATCGTTCTCACATCGAGCACGGACACGATCGAGAAATACATCAGGCAGCGGAACCGTCCCCACGAGAGCGTCGAGAACATGGTTCGGCGATTTCGTCTGATCGACGCAGAGTTCCGTCGTCTCGCCCCGCGGTACCCGCGCACTGTCGTCATCGACCGGGACAACAGGGAATTTCACGAGCGCGAAGGGCTCATGCAGATAATTCAGGCCGCGGAGCTTCCACCCTTCACCGAAGTCGAGTACGAGAGACTGGACCACCCCTAGCGGCGCCGCGGAGCGGGTGGCGTCGGTCGGTGGCCGACCTCGCATGCGTGGAGTATGTTCCCCGAATAAACGGCCGACCGAGAGGGATCCGCACATGGCCAGGAATTCGGCGCAGAAAACCAGGGATGAAAACGGGACGGCCGCCCAACCCGCGGCGGAAAGCATCGATCAGGTGCGCGACCTCCTCTTCGGCGGTCAGATGCGAATGGTCGACGCGAGACTGCAGAGCCTCGACCAGCGCATGGCGCACGAGACCTCCGCGATGCGGGCTGAGTTCGAGAGACAGATCTCCGAGCTCGACGGGTCGATCAAGAAGGAGCTCGCGCGACATGCCGAGCGGCTCGCGGCGGAGCGTACCAAGAGAGTGGACGACATGAAGGCGTTGAGCGCCGAATTGAGGGATTCGCTGCGCAGTCTCGAGAAGCGCCATCTCAATCTCGAGGAAACGGCCGGGCTCGCCGATGCCGAGCTGCGCGATCATCTGCTCAAGCAGGGAAGTGCCCTGTCCGGCGAGCTTGCCCGGGCGAGCGAGCGACTGACGTCTGAGCTCGATCGCATCACCACTGCGCTTCAAGCTGACAAGCTCGACTCCTCGGCACTCGTCGCCGGACTCACTGAGCTCGCCGGCCGGCTCAGTGGATCCGCCCCGCCATCGGGAAAGCGGTCAGCGCGTCACTGATCGACCTCAGGCGAGATTCGCGTGCGGTCACGATTGGCGGGTGACGGGCGACCGTGAACGCCGAGCCGTCGGGAAGCGTCGCCAATGGCGGGACTCCGGTGACGGAGTTCGACGCGCTGCGCCGCCTGCTCGTTGGTCCCGAGCAGCACCGCATCGAGGAGCTGTCGGAAGAGCTCCAATCGCGCGAGATCACGTCCGAACAGCTCGCTGAAAAACTTCCCGAAGCGATCGCGCTTCGCGGAAGGAGAGACGATCATCTCGGCCGTGCATTGGGGCCGACGATCGAGACGGCTCTGCGGGAGTCGATCCGGCGCGACCCGGAGGAAGTGGCGACTGCGATCTTTCCAGTACTCGGGCCCGCCATCCGCAAGGCGATCGCAGAGACAATGGCCGGACTCGTCCGCTCGATCAACACCGCGGTCGAACAGAGTCTCTCGCTCAACGGACTGAAATGGCGCGTCGAGTCCTGGCGCACCGGCGTTCCGTATCCGGAGATCGTCATCAAGCACGCGCTCGTCTATCGTGTCGAGGAGGTTTTTTTCGTGCACGCGGAGACGGGACTCCTTCTCGAGCATGTTTCGGCGCCAGGTCTGAAAGTTCCTGATGCCGACCTCATATCGAGCATGATGTCGGCGATTCGGGATTTCGTTCACGACTCGTTCCGGCCTGCCGAAGGCGCGACTCTGCGCACGTTCAGCGTCGGCGATCACACGATTCAAGTCGAAGCCGGGCCACGTGCGCTCCTCGCCGTGGTGATCCGCGGGCAGGCTCCCGATGCCGTCCTGCGTCGCCAGCAGGACACTCTCGAGGTTCTGCATCTTCAGTTCGCCGGCCAGCTCGCCGATTTCTCAGGTGATGCCGCGCCATTCGAGCCATCTCGTCCATTGCTCGAGGATTGTCTCGAGACGGTTCTATCGACCGACACCGCGGTTGCGAAGAGGCGATTCGCCTGGCTGAAATGGGCGTTGCCTCTGTTGCTCATCGTTGCAGCGATAGCTGCATTCTGGGTTCGCTCCTCGATGCGTTGGAACCGCGGTCTTGCATCGCTGCGAGCGGAGCCCGGAATCGTCGTCGTCGATGCCTCACGCGGCTGGAGAAACTGGGCTATATCGGGTCTGAGGGATCCGGTCGCGCGAGATCCTTCGGCGGTTCTCGCGTCGGCTGGACTCCTACCGTCACGCCTTTCGGGACATTGGGAGCAATATCTCTCCCTCGACCCGGTGATCGTCGCGACGCGCGCGCAGCATTCGCTCGATTCCCTGGGCGGGATCGTCGAGACGCGCAGAATTCTTTTCGATGCAGGCTCGGCGGAGCTCAATCCATTGGCCATCGCGACGTTGGCGGGAATCGCGACGCTGGTGCAGGAGCTGGATCGAGCCGGCGCCGCAGCCGGCCGGTCAGTGCGTCTCGAGCTCACAGGCAGGACCGATCCGACGGGTCTCGACGAGACGAACACTGCGCTTGCTCAGCGGCGCATCGAGCCCGTCGCAGAAGGACTCGAGTCGGTGGGCATCCCGTCTTCCCGGATCATTCGGAATGCCGTCGCCAGCGATAATCCTCTACCTGCAGCCGATCCATCGGAGCGGGCGAGGATCAATCGAAGCGTGTCTTTCAAGGCTCGAGTGTCTGCAGCGCCGTCCACCCCACGGGAGCCTTGATGATTCAGAAAAAGATCTGCATGGTCGGCGTCTATGGCACTGGCAAGACATGCCTCGTGCAGCAGTTCGTGCAGTCGATCTTCTCGGTCAAGTACCTGAGCACCGTCGGCGTGAAGATCGACCGGAAGGAGGTCAAGATCGGCAACCTGGACGTGACGCTGATGCTCTGGGATCTGGAGGGCCGAGACGGCACGCACGATGTCAACGCGAGCTACGTTCGCGGCGCGCACGGAGTTATCTACGTCGCGGATGGCACTCGTCCGGACACCGCTCAGCAGCTCATCGAGATCCGCGAGCTGGTCGAGAAGTCAGTCGGTCGGATTCCGTCGGTTGTCGCTCTCAACAAGATCGATCTCACCGAAGAATGGAAGCTGGCCGCAGCCGACGAGGCTGGTGCAGGCGGCAGTGACCTGCACCGGTTGCGCACGAGCGCGAAGAGCGGCGAAGGTGTCGAAGAGACATTCGAATGGGTGGCCAGGGCCGCTGTCGCAAGCAGCGGAGGAGATCAATGACTGTGGCCATCGACAGCTTCGGCATCACCGACAAAGGCAAGGTACGAGAGAACAATCAGGACAACTTCCTGATCGTCGAGATTCGCAAGTCGATCGACGTCCAGCACTCGAGCCTTTCAGCCGACGCGCTGAAAAACAGATTCGGCGCGGCGCAGGGGCATCTTTTCGTCGTGGCAGACGGTGTAGGGGGCGGACCGGCCGGCGAGATGGCAAGCGAAGGAGCCGTAGCCGCGCTCCTCAAGTATGCAGGCGAAGCCGTCGGCTGCTTCAACAGCTTCTCGGCAGCGAAGGAACATGAGCTCTTCGAAACACTGGAGCAGACCGTTCGAGGCGTTCACGAGAAACTGCGCGCGGACCACGAGGGAAAGCGGGGTCCGGCGCCCGCGACTACACTGACGATGCTGTTGCTGATCTGGCCCCGCGCGTATCTCGTTCACGTCGGAGACAGCCGCGCCTACGTGCGGCGCGGGGACCGTGTGCAGCAGCTCACGCGCGATCAGACCTTCGGAGAGTACATGATTACCATCGGTGCCTGGACCGAGGAGGCCGCCGCTCGCGCAAAGCCTTCAGCCACACTTTCGAGTGCCGTCGGCGGAACGGAGATGGCGCCGGTGGTCGGCCTCATCGACCTGGAGCCGGGTGACGGCCTCCTCCTCTGCACCGATGGACTGACGAAGCACGTGACCAACGATCGAATCGCGGAGGCAATGACGGGAAGTGAAAGCGCCGAAGCTATTGGAAGAAGACTTCTCGAAGAAGCACTTGGAGGTGGCGGCACCGACAACATTGCGGTGATCGTGGTGAAGTCACTTCCGAAGAGCTGAGTCGAAGCGCGAAGAGCTTCGCTGCGGATCAGGCTACCGCGAGTGCCCCGGAAGGAGGATCGCTATCGGTAAGCGGCTCGAGCGCCACCGAATGGCGCAACGCATCCACCACCAGTGGATCGAAATGCGCCCCGGAGCCCTGTTCGATGTACCACAGGACCGCTTTGCGAGGCCACGCCGCGCGGTACGGGCGGGCGCTGGAAAGCGCGTCGAGCACGTCCGCCGCGGCGACGATGCGTGCTTCGATGGGTATTTGCTCGCCGCAAAGCTGATGCGGATATCCGGTGCCGTCCCATCGCTCGTGATGGCTGAGCGCGATTCGCTCCGCGAGGGTCACGACCTGGGAGCTGCCACCTGAGAGTATGCGTGCTCCAATCACTGTGTGACTGCTCATCACGGCGAACTCCTCCGCGGTGAGCTTTCCAGGCTTGAGCAGAATGGCATCCGGAATCCCGATCTTGCCGATGTCGTGAAGTCGCGCCGCGAAGCGGATCATCTCGGCGTAGTCCACGTCGAAGCCGAGCACGGTTGCGATTCGCCCGGAGAGCTCGCCTACGCGTTCGGTGTGGCGGCTTGTCTCGTCGTCGCGGAACTCTGCTGCTCCTGCGAGCCGTTCCAGAACTTCGCTGCGCGAGAGGTCAAGGGCTTGCGTTCTTTCACGGACTCTGGCTTCGAGCTCCTCATTCTGTCGCTGGAGCGAGAGATAGAGCGAACGCGTCTCGAGAAGATTCCTGATCCGGAGCAGGACTTCGGTGCCGTCGAATGGCTTGGCGAGAAAATCCTTGGCGCCGAGTGAGAGCGCACCGCGTTTCGCGTCATTGCTGGTATCGCCGGTGAGCATCAGAACCGGCAGATAGCCCGACTTGAGAAAAGGAGCGAGATCCTCGAGAATGGCGAATCCGTCCCGTCCCGGCATGTGAAGGTCGAGAAGCACCAGATCAGGCGCGTAGTCGAGAAAGACTCTCATGAAATGCGTCGGGTCGGTGAGGCCTCGCACGTCGCTGTAGCCCGCCCTCGCGAGGATGCGGGCCAGTACGTCGATGTTCAGCTCCTGGTCGTCCATCACCAGGATGCGCGCCTTCATGGAGTCCGGCATCATGTGCATCGCTTCATACCGGCTGAGGACGCGTGGAAGACGAGAGCAGCTCTCTTGTTTTTGAAAGCAGCAGCTCGGGCGTGAACGGTTTTTCGAGGAACGCCGACCCGCTGTCGAGAAAGCTTCGACGCAGATCTTCGTCGTCGGTGTATCCCGACATGAACACCAGCGGCACCTCGGGACGCGTCGCGCGCACGCGGCGAGCAAGCTCGCGCCCGCCCATCTCCGGCATCACCATGTCGGTGATCAGCAGGTCGATTCCGCCGGCGTGCGCATCGCATATTTCGAGTGCGCGTCGTCCATCGGGCGCCTCGAGCACGGTGTATCCGGCCCGGCGCAGGAGGCGACTCGACACTTCCCGCACCGACTCCTCGTCCTCGACCAGAAGAATCGTCTCGCTCCCCGCCGCGCTGGAGAAGGCGAGCGCCTCCGCGCGAGGCGTCGAATCCACCATTTCCATGCGAGGCAGGTACACCTTGAAAGTCGTACCCTGCCCGGGCTCGCTGTAGACCCACACGTAGCCGCCGGACTGCTTCACGATTCCGTAGACCATCGCCAGCCCAAGGCCCGTCCCCTTTCCGTTCTCCTTGGTGGTGAAGAAGGGCTCGAAGATGCGAGCCTGCGTCGCGCGATCCATCCCGACCCCGGTGTCGCGCATCGCGATCATCACGTACTCTCCCGGCTCAGCGGCGTGCTGCTTCATGTATGCGTCGTCGAGCGCGGCGTTGGCCGTCTCGATCCGGAGACTTCCACCTGACGGCATTGCGTCTCGCGCGTTCACCGCGAGGTTGACGAGAACCTGCTCGATCAATCCGGGATCGACGCTCGTCATTCCAAGAGAAGGCTCGAGACTGGTCGCGAGTTGAACGTCCGCGCCGAGAAGTCGACGGAGCATCTGGTCGACGTCGCGGACTGTATCGTTCAGGTTCATGACCCGCGGCTGCATGATCTGTCTGCGGCTGAACGCGAGCAGCTGGCGCGTGAGCGTCGCGGCATGGTCGACCGCCTTGTTGATGCCAACCGCTTCGCGCCTGCTGTCGTGATTCTCCGGCAGGTCCTCGAGGAGGAAGTTGCAGTAGCTCCTCATCGCGGTGAGGATGTTGTTGAAGTCGTGCGCGATGCCACCCGCCAGTCTTCCCACCGCTTCCATCTTCTGCGCGTGTCGCAGCTGCTCAGTGAGTGCGGTCTGCTCCGTGACGTCGTGACAGCTGCCGATCATGCTGCGCGGCCTGCCATCCTCATCGGTCACGATCTCTCCCACCGTATGAACGGTTCGCGTCTCGCCGGCCGGCGTGACGATGCGATGATCGAGACCGAACGGCTCACGGGTCCGGCGAGCGGTGACCACCGCCTTCCTGAGCGCATCTCTGTCTTCGGAGTGCACACGGCCCAGAACGGATTCGGCAGTGAGCGGCAACCCGCTGGTCTCTCCGATAATGAGGTCGAACTCCTCGGAAGAATGGACGACGTCTTCGTCGATGTTCCATTCCCAGCTGCCGAGCCGTGTCAGCTTCTGAGTGCGGGCGAGGAGCGCTTCACTGGCGCGAAGCCGCTCGATGCTGCGTCTCGTTTCCGTGATGTCCCGTCCGATAAGCAGGAACCCGGTTACGACGTCATCGTCGCGAATCGGATTTGCTGTGCATGACAGCCAGGCGACAGAGTCTGTCGCTCCGATGTAGCGCGCTTCGAACTGCCTGCTCTCGCCGGAGAGGGTCGCCTCCGCGTGTCCCATCACGGCCTGAAGGTCCTGCGGATGAATGAAGCGATGGAACGGGTGCCCGACGATGTCTGTCCGTCTGCGGCCGCTCTGGACATAGGCGGCCTCGTTCGCCGTAAGGACGCTGCCATTCTGATCCACCGTCACGATCATGTCTGGCGCAGTGGCCAGTATGAGCCGGTAGTGCTCCCGTGACGCTCGCGTGTGCCGGACGAACGAATCCTGGAGGTAGATGCCCGTCAGCATCATCGCACTGCCGAAGACCGCCGCCACGGTGCCGAACGCGTAGTGGCCTTCGAGAGTCTGGACGCCCAGGAAGTGACTGTACTCGCCGATGCTCAGCGTGTGCTCAGCGATCATGGCGACGAAGGCGATCGCCGCGTAGATGCTGACTATTCGACCCAGCCGCTTGGGAAGCGAAGCGAAGGCAGCGTTGGCAACGACGATGTACACTGTGGCACCCATCCACCAGCCGCCACCGATCGTCGAGTAGAGAATGGTGAGAAGCGTGACGTCGAGCATGAGAGCGGCCGCCTGCATTGTTTCCGGCGTGAATGCGGTGATGCGTCGCATTCCGATCTGGTATGACAGCGAAGCGGCAGTCCAGAACGCGAACAGCGCAAACGCACCCAGCGGCACCGGGAAGGCGAACATGCGCACGAGTGCCATCACGAGCGTGAAGCCGACAAGGATCGCCAGCCGCTTTGTGTTGATGGCTTGAGCCTGTTCGAGCGCCGAAAGGTTGTGACTCTGGGTCATCGAATGGGCAACGGTTCCAAGTGCCGGGAGGTCCGGCGGGACTCACCCTCTCATGACGGTCCGGAGGGGGGTGGCGCAACAAAGTCTCGACGAGAAAAACGAACAGACGAATCACAAATCTGAGCCCCGGCTGAACGGTCGTTTTCAGGCATAAATGGCCCATGATGTGCGAAGTCAAAACACGCATTCATCAACCATCACCGGAGCATCATATGGATCGGGGCATCGATTTCCTGAAAAGCCAGGTCAACAACGCGGTCATGCAGCACAAGGCGTTTCTCTCGGCGCTCGAGGACCACGAGCAGCAGGCTGAGGACAGCCGTTTTCGCGATCTCTGCAGCCGGAACATCCCGCGCGTGCGGGAGCATCAGAGGATGCTCGAGGACTACCAGCAGACACTTGGCGCGGAGACTGGCGAAGGGAAGAAATTTCTCGGCGCAGTTCTCGGCAAGGCGCGCGATCTGGCTGATGCCGGACGCGAGAGTGACTTCCTGCGACTGGTAGGCGACATCGTGATGTCGCGACAGGCGGAGGACACATTCAAGACTTTCCGAGACGGAGGCCGCGCGCTTGGAAACACTCAGCTCGCGCAGATCGGCGAGATGGGCGAGCGACACCACGATGAGTACAACCGCGAGGCGAACCGGCTCGTTACGATGATGTTCGTCGAGCATGTACGCGGCATTGAGCCGGGCACTGCGACGGACTCGATCAGCGCCGGGCCCATCGGCGGTTGAATTGAAACTCCGCTTCCCGATGCCAGCTGCCCGACGCCAGCAGCCCGATGCCGGTTGCCTGATATCCGATACCCGCAACCCGGTATCCGATACCAGCAATCAGTAGGCTGAGATATCGGACAACTGGCAGCGGGAAACTGGCAGCGGGAAACTGGCAGCGGGAAACTGGCAGCGGGAAACTGGCAGCGGG
>JBDTRZ010000059.1:0-19437 GCA_039931395.1 Gemmatimonadales bacterium | reverse complement strand
CCACAGCTTAGAAGGCTGTTGCTCTATCCAACTGAGCTACTGGCGCAGGTAGTCTGCAACTTAATGAAGGGTACCCGCTCCTTCAATTGGGCGTACCGGGCTCGAACCGGGAAGCTCCTCATCTGCTGGCCCTTTGTGACTGAAGCAGGATAATCCCCGCAGGCGCCCGGTGCAATCAGTGTTCTTCGCAGCAGAGCGTTGTCGACTAGAATTGGGCACTTCATTCCGAAGACGAGAGGGACGATGCGACGGAAATGCGCGTAGAGATACGATTTCATTCCTTCGGATCCGGCCTGATCTCCTTTCAGACAGCAAATAAGGCTAACTTTCTCAGGTGAGCGCCTGACACAAGGCGCCTCCATCTTGCGACACCGGGTGCGGCCGATGATGCCGTCCCTCCCTGCCGTCAGCTGGGTTTATCCCACCAAGCACGGCAATCCCGGGAGGGGCCATGAGACAGTCACTCGACGTTAAACGGGGGAACCCCGTGCGCGCCCCCGAGTCCGCAACCAGTCGGTCTTCGACTGACGGGATGCGCGGCAACGGAAACCAGCAGAGCGCGGAGAGAAATCGCCTGATCCGGCTTCTGCCCGCCGAAGAATACGCCTGGCTTCAGCCACATTTCAAAACAGTGAACCTCAACGTCGGAGACCTGCTCGCCGATGAGGACGAGCCGTTTCGTCACGTCTATTTCATGGAGACAGGAGTTGCGTCCGTCGTCAACCGTGTTTCAGGCGGCACTGTGGAAGTCGGGACGATCGGCAACGAAGGAATGGCGGGGCTCGCGGTGTTTCTCGACGGGGGCATCGCCGCAAGCCGCACGTTCATTCAGGTTCCGGGAGACGCGAAGCGGGTGCCGGCTGACGTCTTCGCAGCGGGCATCGACTCACGCCCTCACCTTCGCCGAATCCTCAATCGCTACACGCAGGCGTTCATCACACTCGTCTCACAGACGGCGGCGTGCAACAGCGCGCATCAGCTCGAGGAGAGGTGCGCGAGATGGCTGCTGATGACGCATGACCGCGTCGATGGGGCGGATACGTTTCCTCTCACGCACGAGTTCCTGTCCTTCATGCTCGGCGTCAGGCGCGCGGGCGTGACTGTAGCCGCAGGGATGCTTCAGAAGGCCGGCTTCATCACCTACAAGCGCGGGAAGATTACAGTGCTCGACCGCGCGGGCCTTGAATCCGCCTCTTGCGAATGCTACGGCATCGTGAAGTCACACTTCGACAGACTGCTGGGTTAGAGCTCAGGTATTCCAGCTGAGCCGCTCGAGCGCGGCAACGTCGAGAGAGTGCCAGTGCTCGGGGAAAACCTGGACGCATCGCAGCGCGTTTTGCGATTCGAACACCAGGGTGTCCCCGTTCTGGGCGGCGGCGATGCCGGGTCGGTGCCGTTCCTGCACTCTCCACAGAACTCCGACGGAATCGGTGAAGGTGCGGGAAGCGGCACCGCGATGCACATCGTAGGTCATGGGCCTCCATCCGCAGGAAAGGGGCCGTTGAGCGCTACCGTACAGAGTCACTCGTCGCGGTAATAAACGAGAATCGAGCCCCATCGCAGGCTACCGTGGGGCTCGATCATTATCGGGGCGACTGGATTCGAACCAGCGATCTCCTGCTCCCAAAGCAGGCGCGATACCGGGCTACGCTACGCCCCGAAGTGCAGTCGCAAACTACAACCCAGCGGAGCGCTCACGCAACGCGTTCACAAGTGCGCGAAACGCCCTGCCCCGATGGCTCACGCCCTGCTTTTCGGCGACCGTCGCCTCGCCGAACGTTTTTCCGAGCTCCGTCGAAAAGAAAAAAGGATCGTAGCCAAAACCTTCTTCGCCGAGCGCCTCCCCGATGATCTCGCCGAACGTTTCACCGCGCGCAAACTCTTCCGTCGAGTCGTCGACGTAGGCGGCCACGCAGGTGTAGCTGGCTCTTCGGTCGGCGACGCCGTCGAGCTCACGCTGAAGCCTGGCATTGTTCGCGTCGTCCCGCGCCTGACCACTCAGATCGTCGCGTGCCGACCAGCGCTTGCTCCAGACGCCAGGTGCTCCGTCGAGCGCGCGGACAGAAAGCCCGGAGTCGTCAGCCATCGTCGGCATGCCCGTGAGCCGATGAAAGTAGCGCGCCTTGGCGAGGGCATTCTCTTCGAATGTGCCGAAGGACTCGACGGTTTCTTCTTCCGGTGACTCGAGTATCCCGGCATCGTCGAGCGTGATTCCTTTGAGCCCCGCGTCGGCAAGAATTCCGTGAAGCTCCTTCAACTTTCCGCTGCTGCGCGTTGCCAGCAGGATGGCTCGATCAGCCGGCAAACGCCGCCTGCTGCGCGTGGTCGAGCTTCACGATTCCCGCGACGGCCAGATCGAGTAGAGAGTCGAGCTGCGCGCGATCGAACGTGCCGTGCTCGCCGGTACCCTGCACTTCCACGAACTGGCCCGCCGAGCTCATCACGACGTTCATGTCCACTTCTGCGCGCACATCCTCGGAATAGTCGAGATCGAGACGGGGTTCCCCGTCGACCATGCCGACGCTGATCGCTGCAACGCGTCGCCTCACGGGCGATGCCACAAGCTTCCCCGAGCTCACCATCCAGTCGAAGGCGTCGATGATCGCGACCGCCGCGCCGGTGATCGACGCAGTCCGTGTGCCCCCGTCAGCGACGAGAACGTCACAGTCGAGCTTGATCGTGAACTCTCCGAACTTGAAGTCGTCGAGCATCGCGCGCACGCTGCGGCCAATCAGCCGCTGAATCTCCTGAGTGCGCCCCCCCACCTGCGAGCGCTCGCGCGAGTTTCGAGTGAGAGTTGCGCGCGGAAGCATCGCGTACTCCGCGGTGAGCCAGCCTTGTCCGCTTCCGCGCCGCCATGCTGGAACTCCTGCTTCGACCGACGCAGTACAAAGAACCCTGGTCGCTCCGAACGAAGTCAGACAGGATCCTTCGGCGAAAGGAGCGACGCGTCGCTCGAGCGTGATGACGCGGGCGTCGGAGTTTCCTCTGCCCAGGCGAGTCGTGCTATCCGCCACTTAGTCTCTCTATGATCGATGTGGTTGACTGGCCGGGAGTGAGCGGGATGACCACCGCTTCGCCTCCCCACTCACGGACTTCGCGCGCGCCGACGACCGTGTCCACGGTGTAGTCTCCGCCCTTGACGATGACGTCGGGGCGCAGGGTCAGAACGAGATCGAGTGGCGTGTCCTGATCGAAGAGTACGACTGCATCCACTGCCTCGAGTGCCGCCAGCACATACGCCCGCTCCGATTCGCTTCGCACCGGACGATCCGGACCCTTCAGCCGCTTAACGGATGCGTCTGTGTTGAGTCCCACGACAAGCGCATCGCCCCGGCTGCGCGCCGCTATGAGAACGTCGACATGCCCGGGATGCAGCAGATCGAAGACGCCGTTGGTGAACACCACACGGCCGGCAACCGACGACCGCCAGGCACGGGCGTCCTGCCATGTCATGACTTTTTCAGCGGGCGGGCGTGGGATCAGAACGATTCCTCGGCTGATGGCCGAAGATGGACGATGCGCGTGCGATTGAACGGCAGCCTGAACTCCTGGTCGTACTGGCTCCAGATGCGGATCTGGTTGCCGTCCCTGACGATGTTGATCTCCTTGGCTTCGAGCGGAAGCTTGACTGAATCAGTGAACGCGCGCAACCGGTTCCTGATCTGTTCGTCGCTTCTCTTTGCGGCGAACCGCGCCTCGGTCCTCATCGCGTCCTTGAAGCGATAGTACGCCAGCGCCTCCTCTCCCGCGATGAGCGCGAAATACGCAATGACGCCCAGCACTATGAGCTGAATCAGACAGCCGAGCCTGCTCGCCCCTTTTCGTCTGCCCGAACGACGGTGGGTCACCACTGCGACTGCGCTCCCTGCACGAGCTCGTTCACGATCCTGTCGATCGCCTGCTTTCGTCCGTTCGCTTCGCCGCGCTCCTCGTACTGTCCCTCGGCGAGAAATCCCTTGCGCTGCCAGAGCGCTTTTCCCGAGTTCTGATCCACCATCTCGATGTCTACCGATATCTGGAGCTGGCGCCTCGCATTCGTCTGATCCTTGTTCGATGCGCTGTATCCGATGGGGATGTCGGCCTCGTATCGCTGGATGGTGCCGCGGATTATCGCGCTGGCGCGGCTCTCGGGAGCTTCGCGAAGTCCGAGGCGACTGCGCAGCTCCGTGCGAAGGGCCGTTGTGAGCTCCTGCTGAATCTCCGGAACCGACGTGAGGTTCTCGAATGGGATGACTGCAACGGTATGGATATGCGAAGGCAGTCCACCACCGGAGAAGCCGTAGGGGATGCACGCAGTGGCCGCCAGAACGATGCTAAGAACGCCAGATCGACGCATCGAAAGCCGGTACCTCCTCATCGCGTGTGATCCCGAGCCAGAGTTTCCGGCGGCCGGGAACTTCATACAGAAGACGTCCTGCCTCATCCCTCGTAACCACTTCCGCAATGCGGCCGCCACTGACTCGCGCGAGCTGCATCACCTTGTTGCCGCGGATTGTGACTCGCCATGCGACGGGCCTTCCGATATCCGCGTGAAGAACGTCGCCTTCGACAGTCACGACAGTATCAGGAAGTGCGGGAATAGCCAGCCGGCCGAATGCTGCCCACAACATCGGCGGCGGAGGCAGCACACGCTCGACCTGCGCCTGGTTCGTCGCCGTAAGCGTATTCCCTATCAGCACTGCACGTCCGACTGCGACGCCGCTTGCAAGGAACAGGTCGACACGGGCGCTGTCGGGCGCGGCGACTCGAACAGCTCCTTCGCCGCGGACGATGAGTGCGTTCTCCTCGTAGTCCCAGCGAAATACGATGCGGCGGTGCCCGGGCGGGAGTTCGATTGCGGGCAGACGCCGCTCAGGCGCCGGGGTTCCGGCGAGCGGAACTGCGCGCGGAGCACATGCAGCAAGCATCAGCAATGTTACAGCTGAAACGACGCGGATCGTCACTGAACCTCTATCGAGAGAATCCGGTCGCCCTGCACGAGCGCATCGAGCGCGGAATACCCGCGCAACACGCGTCCGAAGACAGTGTAGTGTCCGTCCAGATGGGGCTGTGGCGAGTGGGTGATGAAGTACTGGCTGCCACCGGTATCAGGACCTGACAGGGCCATGCCGACAGCGCCGCGCTCGTATCGCCGCGGATTCATCTCGTCGCGAATTGCGTACCCTGGCCCGCCGTTGCCGTCGTCGCGGGGATCTCCATCCTGCGCCACGAAGTTGGGCACGACCCGATGGAAACCGGTTCCGCGATAGTATCCTGTTCGCGCCAGGTTCATGAAGTTCCAGACCGTGATTGGCGCGTCAGCGCCGAAGAGCTCGAGCAGGATGTCACCACGCCTCGTTCGAATGGTCGCCCGCTGAGTTTCCCCGCGGAGGGCAGGAACAACGTAGGTGCGGACGAGGTCCAGATACCACGAAGGCGGCCGCGGGTTTCCGGACGTGGATGGCCATGAAGCAAGGACCGACACGCTTTCCGCTGCGGCACGCACCAGAGGATCACCCGACGGTCGCAGAGACGTGACCTGTTGTCGGAGCGCAGGAGTGAATGCGGCGCTGTCACGCTTCCATGAAGCCGCGATGTACTGAATCGCGGCTATGCGCGCGTCGTTGCCGGAATCTGCCAGCGATTTCGCGTAGCTCGCGAGGACCGAAGGGACATCCGCTGCGCGTGCGTGTCTCGAGAGAGTGCCGAGGACCGTGGCACGTGCATAGAAGTCAGGGTCCGCGAGACCGCCGATCAAGGCGGCATGGACCGACGCGGGCGGTGGAAGAGTATCGTTGCCTGTAAGAAAACCGTACGCCGCGGCGCGTACTCGGCCGTCCGCGTCGCGGAGCATCGCGGTCGCCGCGCGTGTTACACCTGCCTGATCGGTCGCCGAGCCAATGGCATTCAGCGCAGCAGCGCGATAGTGCCAGTCGGTGTGCCTCATCCAGTCGCTCAACACCGGCATTCGCGCACCGGCCCGCGAAGCGGAGGCGAGAAGGCTCGACCGGTACATGAGAGAAGTGTCGTTCTGCCAGAGCGGTTGCCACTGCGCCGGAATTGAATCGAGCACCGTACCGAGTGACTGTACGGCTGCGATGCGAACGTTCGCGTCGGGGTCACGTGTTGCAGCGACCAGCGTCCCGCGGCCGCGTGCTCCGTACGAGCCGAGCGAACGAGCGGCATTGATGCGGACGTGAGGATGCGGGTCGTGCGACAAACGCAGAAGAACGACAATCGATTGTTCGGCGAGAGAATCACCCGCGGCCTGTTTCGCGAGACCTCGCGCGATCTCCGCTCTCATCCTCTGATGGGCGACCTGGGGAATGACGTACGCTTCCGCGGTGACCGGACCGTCGGCCGAAGAGTTGGGCAGAGCGAACTCTCCCTGGCGCACGTCGGCGGATGACGCGCGAACGAATTGCGGCTCATTGGCAAGAGTGATGAGATCGCGGACACCATCGGGCGCGCGAAACCGGGCAATCGCGTAGGCGGCGGCCCACTGAACGGCCAGCTTGTTGCCTGTTGCCAGATACGGGCGTATGTCGGGAACCGGAACAGGCCGGAGCTTGGCCGCAGCCAGAAGAAGCTGCATCGCTGTCGCGTCATCAGCGGACCTCTTTCTGAGCGCGCGTCCGATCGAAACACCAGCCAGATTGCCGATCTCTCCAAGAGCCCAGGCTGCCTCCCGCGCGACGCGAGGGCGTCCGTCCACTGCGAGCGCAAGCGCCGCGATGGACGCGGAATCGCGAAGCAGTCCGAGCCCATAAGCGGCGTTCGACGCGACAAGGACGTCCTGATCGACGAGAAGAGCGCGAAGCATCGGCACACCTCGCGCTCCATGCACCGGTCCGAGCTGCCCAATCGCCAGCGCGCCGGCCGTTCGCAGCGGCGTCCACGATGATCCCACCGCGTTGTCGAGAATGGCCTTGTCGAACGAGCGCGAGTCAGTCATCGCCATCAGCCCCGCATACAACCCGAGCTCGGGTTCCGACGGGGCGCGAACAGTCTGTTGCTGCGCCAGGGACGCGCTTGCAGCGAACGCGGACGCAGCAATCGATACCGCGATGCTACGCAATTGCGGCCTCCAGCGATCTGCGGATGTGTGCAGGCATTGCAACAAGCTTTCCCTCTCCGTTTATCGAAGCAAGTGTGGTCCGCGCGGTCACCAGGCGCTCTCCGGTTTCCGCGTTCTCGATGGTGTAATGAAACGTAACGCTGCGCGAGCGCGCCTCGACCAGGGTCGTGCGAACGCGGATTGTGTCCTCGTACCTCGCGGCGCCGTGATAGCGAAGCGACGCATCGACTACTGCGAGCGCCACGCCCTGCTTCTCGATGTCCGCATACGAAGTCCCGAGCCGCCGAATGAGGTCGGTCCGCCCCATCTCGCACCAGACCAGATAATTGGCGTGATACACCACTTTCATCTGATCGGTTTCGGCATAGCGCACCCGGAACTCGACTTCGCTCTGTACCGGGGATGGGGATGTTGCTGTCATCGACCAATAAGATAAGACGCCGGGAACGCGGCCGCCGGTTTGTGAAGCATCACGCTCACGGCTACAATTCGCGGGTGCTCAACGATCCATGCTACGTCATCTCCGACGCGCACCTTGGCGTCGCGTCGCTCGACACCGAAAGAGCGCTCGTCGCATTCATTCGGTCGCTCGAGTCTCGCGCTGGCTCTCTCTTGATCAACGGAGACCTGTTCGATTTCTGGTTCGAGTGGAAGTCGGTCATTCCGCGGAGCAGCTTTCGTGCACTTGCCGCGCTGGCCCACCTGCGCGAGAGCGGAATTCCAGTTCTCTGGATTGCCGGCAACCACGACTGCTGGGGCGACGAAATCCTGCGGCACGACGTCGGGGTCGAGTATCATGCCGGCTCGTGGCGCGGCAGCATCGCCGGATGGAACGCGCGAGTCGAACACGGTGACGGGCTGCGAGCGAAGGAAGACCGGGGCTATCGGTTGGTGAGGCCGGTGATGCGAAACCGTACAGCGATTCGCGCCTTTCGCGCGCTGCATCCCGACTGGGCGAGCTGGCTCGCCAATGGAAGCTCGGGTGCCAGCAGGAATTACCGCTCGAGAGACGAAGGACGTGGGCTCCGGGCCATTGCGATGGAGGAGCTCGCCGCCGATCCCGAGCTGGACCTTCTCATCTATGGACACTCTCACGTCGCGGCGCTGGAGCGTTCTCCCGGCGGCGGTGTGTTCGCCAATGCGGGCTCCTGGCTGGATGCTCCTACCTATCTCCGGATCACCGGCGACGCGATCGAGCTCCGCTCGGCACGCGATGGATCACCCGAGGGTGATTGTCTCGACTCGATCGATCGAGGATCCAAGAAAGCGCTGACCGACTCGTAGGAACTGTTGCGGTGCATCGGACGCGATGAAGCGGTAGCGTGCATCGTCCGCGACGTCGTGAGCAAGACCCATCTCCCTCAGTGTTTCCGCGGTCTCCGCCGCAGTCTCCTCCGCGCTGTCGATCAGTCGCACCTGCCGACCCACGACGCCGCCGATGACCTGCTTCAGGAGTGGATAGTGCGTGCAGCCAAGGACGAGCGTATCGATATGCGCATCTGCAAGAGGCCCCAGATACTCGCGGGCGATGAGGCGCGTCGCTTCGGTGTCGAGCCAGCCCTCTTCCGCGAGGGGTACGAACAGCGGACACGGCAACGCCGTAATCGACGCGTCGGGTGAGGCTGCTGCTATCGCGCACTCATAGGCGCCCGAGGCGATGGTTCCCTGCGTCCCGATTACACCGACCTTTCCGCTTCGCGTGGCTTTCGCGGCCGCGCGCGACCCGGGCTCGATGACACCGATTACGGGGATGTCGTTTTCCGCTTTGAGCGCGGGCAGCGCGTGCGCGGTGGCGGTGTTGCAGGCGACGACAATTGCCTTCACTCCCTGGCCGCGCAGAAAGCCGGTGATCTCGCGGCTGTACCGAAGAACAGTGTCCGGACTCTTGGGTCCGTAAGGAACGCGCGCGGTATCTCCGAAGTAAATGATGCTCTCGTTCGGAAGCTGGCGCATCAGCTCGCGCACCACGGTCAATCCGCCGATTCCGGAATCGAAAACTCCTATCGGCGCCGAACTGTTGCTTGCCGTGTCGTGATTGTCAGCCGTGAAGGTCATGCAACCTTGTGCGCGCTCACCATGCCACGCGCGCCATCACGCGCATGCCGCTGTCTGTCGACGTCACCTGCACGTTCGTATTGAAATCCTGGAGATTGGCGGCAACGTATGCGTCGGCGCCGGCAAAGAGATGGTTGAAGACGACGACAGCAAGCCAGTCCTCGAGGTGCGCTCGCCTGGCCCTGATGCGTCCCACCAGATTCGGATTGCGAGGAGCGAACGTCATCTTCGGCTGCCCCGTGAGGGAATCGACGACGGGATTTCCGGATTCGTCGAGAACTGGAGTTCCGACAGTATCGCGCCGGGCTGCCTTCGCCTTGTCGAGATCCACCCACGACTTGGCGGACATTGCGACGGTCAACACCTCGGCGGTCACGAACAGCGTCGCCGCCTTCGGCCGGCCGAGCCGCATCTGCATCAACCCAGGCACTGCCATCGAAGTCAGGAATGCACGACGCGGCGACACGCGCTTCGTGTTGTCGATCGCGGTGTCCGGCGCCGCGACTCCGGCACGCGTGCTGTCGGCGCGCTGCGCCGCGACAACGGATGGAGCGGAGGCGTGATACGCGATCATCCCGATCACCAGAAGTGCCGTCGTGGCGGGAGAGTGTGGGAATCGAACCCACCCGGCCCGACTCGGTCGGGTCACACCAGTTTTGAAGACTGGGGAAGCCACCAGGCCCCATCCACCCCCGTGCTCAGTCGACGACGATGGCAATTCGGTCTCGCTCTATGACTTCTCCGATCTCTACGGCACCGTCCACGCGGGAAAGATACTGTGCCACATGCGCCGGAGGGACAGCAAGGAGCAATCCACCCGAAGTCTGCGGATCGCACAACATTGCGCGCATCGAGTCCGTTGTGCTTCCCCACTCCACCATCGGCGCCAGGTAGTCGGCGTTCTTCGTCAGCCCGTCGTTCGACGCTCCCGCCTTCCATGCATCGACGGCTCCGGGGAGAACGGGAACGCTGCCCGCGCTGAATTTCAGCGTCACGCCGCTGGCGCGCGCGATGTGAGACGCGTGACCGAGCAGACCGAAGCCGGTCACATCGGTTGCGCATTTGACCCCGACGGCGAGCGCGGCCCGGCTGGCTCCGCCGTTCAGTGCCTTCATCCCGCTGATCATTGCCGATTCGATCACGTCGGTGATTATCGCGCGAAACTTGTTTTCTCCCGCCGAAGATCTCTTGAGCGCGGTGGCCAGTATGCCATTGCCGATCGGCTTGGTAAGCACGAGTCGGTCTCCGGGTTTTGCCGCGGCGTTTGTCAGGAGAAACGAGGGATGCGCGCGACCTGTGACTGACAGGCCGTACTTGAGCTCCGTGTCCTTGATCGAATGACCACCCACAATGTGCGCGCCCGCCTCGTGAACCTTGTCCAGGCCTCCCCGAAGAATTTCCGTGAGCACCGACAGCGGCAGCTCGCCTGACGGGAACGCGACAATGTTCAACGCCGTGAGCGGCTGACCTCCCATCGCGTACACGTCGGACAATGCATTCGCGGCGGCGACCTGCCCGAAATCGTACGGATCGTCCACGATGGGCGCGAAAAAATCCACCGTCTGGACGAGAGCCAGATCGTCCGACAGGAGATACACGCCGGCGTCATCGAACGTCTCGCGGCCTACGAGCAGCCGCGGGTCCTTCGAAGTCGGAAGGGATGCCAGTACCTCGGACAGGTCACCCGGACCCATCTTGGACGCTCAACCGGCGCACCTCGCGAAAGCAGTGAGTCGAAACAGCTCTTCGCGCGTTTTGGATGTGCTCACCGTCGTACCCTCCCGGAAATCAGCGGCCCGCGGCCGCAATAAGGTCGATCTCCACCAGTCCCCCGCGGGGCAGCGCTGTCACCTGAACTGTCGAGCGTGCGGGACGGGCGTCGCCGATCCATCGGCCGTAGATCTCGTTGACCGTTGGGAAATCAGCCATGTCATGCAGGTAGACGGTGGTGCGAACCACGTCACTCCACCCAAGCCCCGCCGCCTCGAGCACTGCCTGCAGGTTCTGCATGACGCGCTCGGCCTGCCGGCTGATGTCGCCGTCCACCATCTGTCCCGTCGCGGGATCGAGGGCGATCTGCCCGGCGGAAAACAAAAAACCGTTGGCTGTCACCGCTTGCGAATAAGGGCCTATCGCTGCGGGTGCCTCGCCTGTCCTGACTTGCTCCACGTCAATCCTCGCGAAGATGGTAATAGAACTGCGCAATGTTACTCACCGGCAATCGGCTCACGCCAGCTTGAAAAGCTGTCGCGCGTTCCGCGCCGTGATCTGTCCCATGTCGCGCGTTGTAACGCCGCGCGCCGCTCCGATTCGCGCGACCGTGTCGGCGACCCACGCCGGCTCGTTTCGTTTTCCCCGGTGCGGCACCGGCGCCAGATACGGCGAATCCGATTCGACCAGCAGGCGGTCTTCCGGAATCAGGCGCAGAAGATCGTCGTCTGCCCATTTGCGGAAGGTGACGATGCCGCTGAACGACACGTACCATCCGGCGGCCAGGGCGGCGAGTGCAAGAGCGTGAGACCCGGTGAAGCAATGCAGCACGCCGGCAACGCCCGCCTGCCCTGCCTCGGTGACCATGGCGCGCGTATCGTCCTCCGCATCACGCGTGTGAACGACGACCGGCAGAGCTGTCTCGCGGGCGAGCCGCAGCTGCTCGGCGAAGGCGCGACGCTGTTCCGTGCGCGGAGAGTTGTCATAGTGGTAGTCGAGCCCGCATTCGCCGATCGCGACCGCGCCGGCAGCCGCTAGAGACCGGATCGCCTCGATGTCACGCAGCGGATCGAAGCCGACCGCGTCGTGAGGGTGCACGCCTGCCGTATACCATATAAAAGCCGGATGCTCGGTGGCGATCTGCCCGGATGCGCGAGCGGCGCCGAGGACATCCCCGGCGCCGCTGCCTGAGCCGATGCAGATGATCGCTTCGGCTCCGCTTTCCTTTGCCCGCTCGATTACCGCGTCGCGGTCGCCGTCGAACGCCGGGTCGGCGAGGTGCGCGTGGCTGTCGATGTACCCTTCGATATTCCGGTCTTCCTCGGCCATTTCCTCTCGATCCAGAGAAGCGATGGACTTGCGATGTAGATCGAGCTGAACGTTCCGGTAAAGATACCGAACGCCATCACCCAGGCGAACGGCCTGATGACTTCGCCGGCGAAGATCAGCAGTGCGAGAGTCGCGGCAAAAGTCGTGGCGTGCGTGAGCACAGACCGCGGAAGAGTTTCGTTGATCGCCCGGTTGAGCGTCTGATAGAGGGTTTCCTTCCGGCCTTTGCGGAGGTCCTCACGCACTCGATCGAAGATGATGATCGTATCGTTGAGCGAGTATCCGATCACAGTGAGAATGGCGGCCACAACGGTGAGCGAGACCTCGAGATGCAGAAGCTTGAGAAACGCGAGAGTGGTGAAGACGTCATGCCCCGTCGCAATGAGCGCGGCCAGAGCGAACCGCCACTCGAACCGAATCGACAGATATACGCTCGTCACGAGGAAGGACAGCAGCATCGCGACGATTGCATCTCGTCTGAGCTCGTCTCCGACACGAGGCCCAACCGCTTCACTCCGAATCACCTTCACCTGGCCCGGGCCGTACTTCTGCGTCAGAAGACTCCCGATCTGCTTCGCGACAGATTCAGCGCCCGTCGTCGCCGCGCCGCGCTGCTCGGCTTCCTGCGCGCGGATCGTGAACTCGCGGTTGGTCCCGAACTGCTGAATCTCGGCTCCGTGAATTCCGGCCTCGTCGAGCGCGGAGCGAAGCGCAGCGACGTCCACCGGTTTGGCGAACTCGACCTGCATCATCGTGCCGCCCGTGAACTCGATGCTGTAGTTGATCCCCTTGAGAGCCAGAGATCCGAGTCCGAGCGCGATGAACGCGGCCGTCAGACCCACGGCCCACTTCCACCAGCGGATGAAATCGATGTTTGTATCGTGAAGAATGCGAAGCATCAGATGCTCAGTGCCTGTGTGCTCGTGGAGCGGTTGAGCCAGATCATGTAGAAGGTGCGCACGACGAAGATGGATGTGACCATCGACGCGGCGATACCGGCGAGAAGAGTCACGGCGAACCCACGAACGGGCCCCGTGCCGTACTGGTAAAGAACGGCGGCAGTGAGCGCCGTCGAGACGCTGGAATCGATGATGGCGCTCATCGCGTGCTTGAAGCCCTCATCGACCGCGGTGCGCACAGTTTTTCCGTGATTGAGCTCCTCGCGTATTCGCTCGAAGATCAGCACGTTCGCGTCAACCGCGATGCCGATCGAGAGAACGAATCCGGCGAGGCCCGGCAATGTGAGCACTGCGCCAAAGCCGGCGAGGGCGGCCAGCGTGAACAGCATGTAAAGAACCAGCGCGGTCACCGCCAGAAGTCCGGAGAACCGGTAGTAGATGACCATGATTCCGACAATAAGCACAATGGCGATGATGCCGGCGGTGATGCCCTTCGAAACCGAATCCTGGCCGAGACTGGCACCTATCGACCGCACTTCGGCGATCTTGAGCGGTGTGGGGAGCGAGCCGGCGCGCAGCACGAGCGCCAGATCCGATGCGGCCTGAAGGTCACGGCCGCCCATCGTGATCTGCCCGCGACTGCCGATCGCGCTCTGGATCACCGGCGGCCGTCCCATCACCTTGTCGTCGAGAACGATCGCCATGAAGTCCTTGATGTGCTTGGACGTCTCGTTGCGGAACCGGCGGCCGCCCTCGTTGTTGAACTGGAACTCGACGATGGTCCCCTCGGTTGGCGAGCGGTTCGGCTTCGCGTCGGTGAGGTACTCGCCAGTTATGATTGGCCGCGCGTCGAGCAGGTACATCGTCCGGTAGAGCTTGTTTGCGAGCTGCGCCGAGTCACTGCCGAAGCGAATGACCTTGCCCGGCGGGAGGACGGCCTTCACTTCGGGCATCGAGAGATACGCCTGGAGAGTGGGAACATCGCTCTCGGCGACGAAGTATTCGCCCGGCAGCTGGCCCTGCTGGATGAGCTTGGAGAACTGTCCAGTCGTTGCAGGAGTGACCGCCGAGTCTGTCTTTGTGGAATCCTCGGCAGAATCGTTCGCCGGCTTCACCGTCGTGTCCTTGGTGAACAGTCCGGCCGCGCCAGTCGTACGCGTGGCGGCAGTATCGACTGTTTTCGCGCCGGCGGTTGTAGCAACGGCAGTCCCCTTGCCTTTCACCGCTGCGTCGAGTCGCGGCAAGACTTTCTCCAGCGCCTGCGTCTTGTCGGTGATCTGGAACTGGAGGAATGCCGATTTCTGAACCACTTCCTGCGCGCGCTGCGGATCGTCGATGCCGGGAAGCTCAACGATGATGCGGTCGTTCCCCGATTTCTGGACGAGCGGCTCGGCGACGCCGAACTGGTCGATGCGGGTTCGCACGACCTTGAGCGCGCGGTCGAGCGCTTCGCTCTTCTGCGGTATGTTGCCCTTGGATTCGTCAACCTCGAGAGCGAGGTGCATTCCGCCCTGCAGATCGAGTCCACGCTTGAGCGGGACGCGCCTCACCGTGTCGTAAACGAATCCGTTTGGTCCCTTCACGCGCTCAGTCACGTTGCGCGGAAAAAGAGCTACCGCCGAGGCGACAATCAGCCCGACGATTATGAGAATGCGGTACTTCAGGTTCATGCGACTGAAGGGGTGAGATTTGCCGTTTTCATAGAGCCTTTAAGGTTATCGGAGCGGGCGAATGGAGTCAACGCGCGGAGAGCATTCTCGCGGTCCTTTTCCAGTTGTTTCACGAGCTCACCCGCATCTGCGAAGCGCCGTGTCTCGCGCAGGAACGAAACGAAGTCGACCCGGACGCGCATCCCGTAAAAATCGGCGGACACGTCGAACAGATGAGCTTCGATGCTGAGCGACGAATCTCCGAAAGTCGGACGCGACCCCAGATTCATCATCCCGCCGAACCGGCCAAGCGGAGTCTGGACCATTACGGCGTAAACACCTTCCGGCGGAAGAAGTTTCCTCGGCGAAGGGGACGACAGATTGATGGTGGCGAAGCCAAGGTCGCGGCCGCGGGAATTGCCGGCGACCACAGTGCCGCAAATCGAGTAGAGTCGTCCAAGACCCTCAGCCGCGCGATCGAGATCCCCACCCGCGATTGCCCGGCGTATCGAGGTAGAGGAGACATGCTGGCCATCGCCCAGTGAAACCGGATCCACCACGCCAACGCGGAATCCGCGCGTTGCTCCGAGCGAACGAAGCACGCTGACGTTCCCTGCTCTTCGGTGCCCGAACCCGTGATCATAGCCGATCAAGAGCTCCGCCATTCGGAACCTCGACCTCAGGATGCGGTCGACGAACTCCTCCGCGCCGTACGATGCCAGGGCGTGCGTGAACGGAATCAGCGCGAAATAATCCACGCCTGTCTCCGCCAGGACTTCGATTTTTTCCTCGCTGGTGGTCAACAGCGGCGGTGCTGCTGACGGGTTGACCACTTCCAGCGGATGGGGATCGAAGCTCACCAGCAGGCTCGGCATCCCGGTCTCGTGCGAGCGATCGACGAGCCGCCGGATGACGTCGAGATGACCGCGGTGCACGCCGTCGAAGGTTCCAACGGTCACCACCGTCCCATTTACAGTTGGTGGCAATCCTGATTCGCAGATGCCGCTCTCTTCCGACTTGCGGTCAGACACCCGACGCGACCACGCAAAGCTTCCTGAGAGGAGGAGGCGAGCCGCGGAGGTCGTCGACCTTCACGGCGTCGGCGACACCGAACGGTCCGCACCTCGTGCGCCTGAGAATCGTCAGATGCGCAGCGCTCGATGCAGCACGGCCAAGGTCGCGTGCCAGCGAGCGAATGTAGGTTCCTGTGCCGCACGTTATCGTCACGTCGATCTCATCATCCCGCATCGCTCGCATGTTCCAGTCGTCGACTCGCACCAGAACCGGCGCGAGGTCGAGGGCGATGCCCTGTCGCGCAGCGTCGTACGCGCGCGTGCCGTCGACCGACTTCGCCGAATACGCAGGCGGAACCTGCGATATCTCTCCGACGAACGTGGGGATGACCGCCTCTATTGCCGACGGCAGAGGAACCGGCGCTTCACGGATGACCGCGCCAGTTACGTCGTCGGTGTCAGTCTCGGAGCCAAAGCGGATCGTCGCGTCGTACACCTTGGGCTCGGTGACGATGAACGTCGCGAGACGAGTAGACCTGCCGATGAGCAGCACGAGCAGCCCGGTCGCGAACGGGTCGAGAGTGCCAAGATGTCCGATGCTGCGCTCGCCGTACGCGCGGCGCACGAGCTGGACGACGTCGTGCGACGTTATGCCCGGCGGCTTGTCGATGAGGAGCAATCCCTCCGGGCGCGCGGTCATCCGCGCTCCCTCAGTCGTCGGAATCTTCGCCGGGGGACGCGGCCGTGTGCGACTCGGACGGTGGCGCCGATCCCGCGGTGTCTGTCTTGATGCCCGCAAGAAGCGACTCGATTCGCGCTGCGCGCGCGACACTCTCGTCCTCGCGGAACTGAATCTCGGGCGCCACCCGCAGGCGAAGCGCGCGGCCGACGCGCGACCGGAGATGCGATGCCGTGCTGTCGAGTCCTTCGAAGGTCGCGCCCCTTTCGGCGGCGCTTCCCATCACGCTGACGAACACCTTGGCGTGTCTCAGGTCAGGCGTGACGTCGACACCAGTCACAGTCACGAAACCCACGATCCTGGGATCCTTGGCCGACTCGGCGAGGAACGTCGCAATCTCTTCGCGGACCGCCTCAGCCACCCGGTCCGCGCGACGTGTGTTACGCAGTTGCGCTCGACGTCAGAGTGCGCGCCACCTGCTCCTGGCGATAGCACTCGATGACATCGCCCACTTTGATGTCGTTGAAGTTCTCGATTCCGATGCCGCACTCGAAGCCTTCGCGAACTTCCTTCACGTCGTCCTTGAAGCGGCGCAGCGACGCGATGTTCCCGTCATAGACCTCGACACCGTCGCGAATGACGCGCGCCCGTGCCTGGCGGTTGATGACGCCGCTGCGAACCGAGCATCCGGCGATGAGACCGATGCGCGGAACCTTGAACGTCTCGCGAACCTCCGCCTCTCCGAGCACGACTTCGCGCTCCTCGGGCTTGAGCATTCCCTCGAGAGCCGCGCGCACGTCTTCGACCGCTTCGTAAATGACCTTGTACAGCTTGATGTCGATGCCTTCTCGCTCGGCTGCGGCGCGTGCGTTGTTGTCCGGCCTCACATGGAAGCCGACGATGATCGCGCCAGACGCTCTGGCGAGCAGGATGTCGCCTTCGTTGATCGAGCCTACGCCACGGTGAATCACTTCCACCGAGACCTCGTCGTTGGACAGCTGTCCGAGCGCATCGGCGAGCGCTTCCGCCGGACCGCCCTGATCTGCCTTGATGACGATGCGCAGTGTCCGCTTCTCGCCCGCTGCCGCGGCGTTCATGAAATCCTCGAGCGAAACGATGCTCTTGGACGTGCGGCGGCTCTTCGCTTCGCGATCGAGACGCTGCCGTGTCTGCGCGATCTCGCGAGACTCCATCGCATCCTCGACGACGACGAACTGATCGCCGGCCATCGGCACTCCGCCGATGCCGAGGATCTGAACCGGTATTGCCGGACCCGCTTCCTTCACGCCCTTGCCTCGCTCATCGAGCAGAGCGCGCACACGTCCCGAGTACATGCCGCAGATGAAATCGTCGCCAACCTTGAGAGTTCCGGCCGAGACGAGCACAGTCGCGACCGGTCCCTTGCCCGGGTCGAGCTGGGCCTCGATCACGGCGCCGACGGCCCTCCTGTTCGGATTCGCCTTGAGGTCGAGAATCTCCGCCTGGAGGAGAAGCTGCTCGAGCAGGCTTTCGACTCCCGTTCCCTTCTTCGCCGAGATCTCGCTTGCAAGCGTGGTTCCGCCGAACTCTTCGAGGACGACGCCATGCTGCAGGAGATCCTGCTTCACCTTTCCAGGATTGGCCGCGGGCAGATCGATCTTGTTGATGGCGACGATCATCGGCACGCCGGCGTTCCTGGCGTGAGAGATCGCCTCGATCGTCTGCGGCATCACCTGATCATCGGCGGCGACTACGAGCACGACGATGTCCGTCACCTGCGCGCCGCGTGCGCGCATCGCGGTGAACGCTTCGTGTCCCGGTGTGTCGAGGAACGTGATGTGCTTGTCGGACGGAAGCGTGACGTGGTACGCACCGATGTGCTGAGTGATCCCGCCGGACTCACCCGCAACCACGTTCGCCTTGCGGATGTAGTCGAGCAGCGAGGTCTTTCCGTGATCGACGTGGCCCATGATCGTGACAACAGGCGGCCGCGGCTCGAGCTCTTCGGGCGCGTCTGTGACGACAGCCTCCTCGAGACCTGCGGTGTATTCCTGCTCCTTCACTGCCTGGAATCCGAACTCGCCGGCGATGAGCTCGATCTGGTCGAAGTCCAGCCGCTGGTTGATGGTGACCATCAAGCCGAGATTCTTGAAAGCGAAGCCGACAATCTGAGTTGCCGGAATCTTGAGAATCGCAGCGAGCTCGCTGACCGTGATGAACTCGTTGACGCGGACCGTCTTCTTCTCGCGCTCGACGGCGGCGGCGCGCTGCGCCTCCATCTCTTCGCGATAGCTGGCGTCATCCGCGCGGCGCGCTCCCCCCCGTCGCGGCGCTGGGCCGCGAAGAGCGGTCATCGTGCGAGAGATGCTCGACGACACCGCTTCCTGATCCACCGATCCGCGCTTGCCCTTTTTTCCACGTCGAGCTCCACGGTCGTCGCCCGGGCGCGGGCGATCGTCGCGACGCGCGCCCGGGAATCCGGCGCCTGCTCCGGGCGCGGCCGATGCCACGGGACGCGGAGGAGTGAATGGAGTGCCTGTCGCGACTGGACGAGGGCGCGGTGCTCCGGGGACGATTGGTCTCGGGCGCTGACGCTCAGGTGTCGAAGTCTGCGACTGTGCCGACTGAGACGCCGATGCCGGCGCCTGCGGTGGCTGGTGGCGCGGCGCGGCAGGGCGCTCGGCGGGAGCTGACGGCCCGGTGACCGCGTCTTCCCGAGCTGCTGCAGTCTCTGCCGCCGAAGCGGGCGTCTCGGCTGTTGACTCTGTTTCGACAGGAGCCAAGGCCGCGGGGCGACGCCGCATAGGCGGAGCCGGCTCGACCACGCTCACATCTGAAACCGCGATGGTCTCCGTCTCCGAAGGCGCAGGCGTGGGCGGCACGTCGACCGCCTTACGTCGGCGGCGCGCGCCCCCTGCCTCGACAACCGGCTCGGGCGCGGGAAGGGGTGCCTCAGGGGCTGCCGCACCGCGGCGACGCCGCGTCGGCGCAGCCGCGGGCGCAGTGGCTCGAGCTCTTTTCTCGCGCTCCCACCGCACTCTGATGCGGGCGACCTGGTCGTCCG
>JBDTRZ010000058.1:0-19487 GCA_039931395.1 Gemmatimonadales bacterium | reverse complement strand
TACTACGCGCTGTGGTCCGGTGTTCTGGCCGACGAAGTGTTCACCGATCACACCAACGTCAGCGTCCGCGAGTTCTCGCTGCACAACTTCAACGACCTGAATGACATCACGACTGGCGCTTACGAGAACATTCAACGAGCCAGGCAGTCGGCAGACGACGCATCGGACCGGCTAAAGGAGATGCTCGGAGCCGGAGCCACTTCGAGCCTCAGCATGGCGCGCGTGATGGCGTACGGCGGGTATTCGTACGTGCTGCTGGCCGAAGGCTTCTGCGACTCTCCAGTGAACCTGAGCGCACCGCTCTTGCCGGAGGAGCTGTTCAAGCGGGCGATTGCGCGATTCGACACTGCAATCACCATCGCAACGGCGGCGAGGGTCGGCACGAACGTCGCGGCTGCCACCGATCTCATCAACATGTCGAACGTCGGAGCCGCACGCGCAGCGCTGAAGATGGGAGACCTCGCGAAAGCGAAAGCCTACGCGTCGCTCGTGCCGGCATCATACGAGAAGCTCGCTTACTACTCGGCGAACTCTGTCCGGGAGAACAATCAGCTCAACCGGCCGGCACGTACCGCTGATCCGTTCCTCGGAATCGCTCCGGCGTTCCTCGGACTCAGCGATCCGCGGCTCCCGCCACTCGGTACCTCGAGACTGGGGCTCAACTCCAACCCGCTGTTCCCGCCGCAGCGGCCGTTCATGTACGTGGGCTGGATCTCGACGACCCTGCAGCCGATCGACATCACCACGAACATCAAGTTCGCGACCGGTCTCGAGGCGCAGTACATCATCGCCGAAGCGGACGGTCCGACACCCGCGACGCTCACCTTCGTGAACGCGCGGCGCGCGGTGGGAAATCAGGCGTCTGTGACTCTTGCCGGTGCGGAGCTCATGGCCGAGCTGCGGACTCAGCGCGCCCGCGATTTCTTCCTTACGGGGCAACGGCTCGGCGACCTGCGCCGCTACCTCAAGGCGGGGAACGATCTTTTCCCGAAAGGAAAGTATCCCGTGTTCACGGATTTCTACGGAGCCAACACTTGCTTCGTCGTTCCACTGAGTGAGAAGGCGGGCAATCCAAATTATTGAGATTATCGCCCGGCTTCTGAAGACAGCGGCGCTCGTCGCGGCATTTCCTGTCGCGGCGGGTGCCCAGCAGTGGGATTCCGTGAGCACACGTACCGTCGCGCCCGGAGTGACCTACAGGAGAGCGGTCGTCAACCGAGGACCGTGGCGGATCAATGTACTGGAGATCGACCTCCGGCAGCCGGGCCTCAGCATTCGCGGAGTCAAGGCAAAGGATTCGTTCGTCGGGCGCGAGACAGTGAGCTCGATGTTCGGACGCTACGGTGGACCGGGGACCGCGGTCGCAGCGATCAATGCCGACTTTTTCAACATCCGGACGGGTGAAAGCGAGAACAACGTCGTCATCGAGGGAGATCTCTCGAAAGGCGTGACGGTGTCGGATTCTCCGTACGACCGCTTCAACACGTTGCATTCACAGTTCGGCATCGACTGGAAGAACCATCCCTACATCGACAGGTTCGGCCTGACTGCGAAACTCGTCCAGCGAGGACGCTCGGCGAATCTGGACGGAATCAACTTCTGGCCGCCTGACAGCAACACGATCGTTCTCTATACGAAAGCTGCCGGTGATTCATCGCCTGTCGATACAGCAGGAAGACATGCGACAGTCCTACCGCTTCAGCTCGTCACGCAACGCGGAGACACAATGGTGTTCCGCGCAGCGGGTTCCATTCAGGAAGGGGGAAGAGCCTCCCTCGCGAGCGGCGGCCTGCTTGCCGCAGGCGGGGCACGGCGTAACGAGCTGCGGACCATCGGGCGACGACCCGGAGCGCTCCGAGTCATCACCGGACTCAAGCCCGGCCAGCGACGCCTTCGCACCGTGGTGGGCGGGTGGCCAAGGATTGTCCACAACGGTCGAAGCGTCGCGGAATACGCCGACATCGTCGAAGGCACGTTTCCGAGATTCTCCGCGGGCCGGCATCCGCGCTCCGCTGTCGGCATCTCGAAGGACAGCGCGACGCTTTACCTTGTTACTGTAGACGGGCGCAGAGAATCGGATTCCGGGATGTCACTCGTCGAGATGGCGAATGCAATGCTGCAGCTCGGTGCATACGACGCGATGAACTTCGATGGTGGAGGATCGACGACGATGGTAGTGGAAGGAAAGGTTGTGAACCGACCATCGGACCAGGCGGGTGAGCGGCCGGTAGGCAGCGCACTGCTGGTCGTCATCGACAGCGCGAGGGCGGGAAAGCGATAACGCTTCGCCCCTTCAGTAGAATGTCTTCGCACAGCATCTCGCGCCGGGACTTCCTCGCGCAAATGGCGATCGCCACAGCTACGGGGATGGTCGGATGCACGGACTCGAGCGGGCCGTCGCCCGACCCGGGACCAACGCTGGGCACGCTCGATCACATCGTCATAGTGACGATGGAGAACCGCTCCTTCGACCATCTGCTTGGCTGGCTGCCCGGAGCAGACGGAAGACAGGCCGGTCTCTCGTACGCCGATCGCAATGGTGTCTCGCACCCGACGTATCACCTCACGAGATTCGATGGCTGTGGCCTTGCCAGTCCGAAGCACACTTTCGAAGGTGGACGCACTGAGTACAACAATGGAGCGTGCGATGGCTGGCTGACCACCGAGGGCAATGACCTGCACGCGATCGGCTACTACGAGGCGGCGGACATGCCTTTTCTTGGAAAGGCGGCGCCACAGTGGCGAGTGCTCGACAAGTATTTCTGTCCGATGATGGGCCCGACAGTTCCGAACAGAATCATCGCGGTTGCGGGCCAGACCGACCGACTAGCGAATTCACTGGTGGTGAGCACGCTGCCGACGATCTGGGACCGGCTCTCCACGGTGGGCCTCACCAGCGGCAACTACGGAACGGCCTTGGTCACGGCGTCTCTGTGGGGAGGCCGTTACAGCTCGATCATCAAGCCGATCACGAGTTTTTTCAGCGATGCGGCCGCTGGACAGCTGCCGAACGTCTCTTTTGTGGACCCGGTGCTCACCGATGATGTGACCAACAGCTATCACCCACCGGGCGACATCCGGGATGCCGAAGCATTTCTGGGAAGCATCTACAAGGCGGTGACGAAAAGCCCGTTATGGAAGAAATCCCTGCTGATCGTGACGTTCGACGAATGGGGCGGCTTCTACGATCACGTGCCCCCGACCGCCGCGCCGATCCCGCAAGGTGAGCGGGACATCGGCAACACCGATGGTCTCCGCGGTTTTCGAATCCCGACGATTCTCATTTCACCCTTCGTGAAGCGTGCGAGTATCTCGAGCAAGGTCTACGATCATTCGTCGGTGCTGCGACTCATCGAAACGCGCTGGAACCTTCAGGCGCTGACTGTCCGCGATGCGAACGCCAACAACCTGATGGACGAGATCGACCTCACCCTTCCGGTGACCGCGGCCCCGGTGATCGATGTCCCTCAGGGACCGTTCGGGACGGGGTGCGTCTAGCGACTAGTTGCCCGAGGCCACCGGAGCGCGAGGAATTCTTCCCTCCATGTTGGCAACGGTGTTGGCCACTGCTGCCATGATGGCTGCACAGAGCGAGACATCGCGCGGATCGAGCTTGTCGATCGTGTCCGCCTCGGTGTGATGATACCAGAAGTAGCGCGTTGGATCTGTGTCGATGGCAACCGTTGGAACGCCGAGAGTGTTGAGCGGCCAGACGTCGGCCTCGGGTCCGCTCGCCGTTACCGAATCAGCTCCTGCATTCTTCAGGAGATGCGCGAGCTGTCGCATCATGGGAAGACCATCAGCGGATCCCGAGAAAAGAATTCCGCGCGGCTTGAACACCCCATTGTCCGATTCCATCGCGACGATGTGCTTATCGAGCTGAGCGCGATGCGCGTCACGGTACGCAAGAGCCCCGCTCAGACCAAGCTCCTCGTTGGTCCAGAGAACCACGCGTATCGTCCTTTTCGGTCGAACGCCCGACTGCTTGATAAGCCGCAATGCCTCCCATGCGGCGACACATCCCCCGCCGTCATCCATCGCACCGGTGCCGACGTCCCACGAATCGATATGCCCGCCGAGCACGATAATTTCATCGGGGTGCTCAGAGCCGCGAATCTCGGCGATGACGTTTCGCGACGGCGCGAGGGGAAGCGTCTTCGCGCCCATGGTGAGCCGCACCACAGGAGTCTCTCCGCGCTGCTGAAGACGATGGAGCATCTGCGCGTCTTCGGGGCTGATCGACGCGCCCGGTATCTGAGGGACCTTCCTGATCGTGTCGGCATAGGAGAGCCCCCCAGTGTGCGGAGTCTGCAGTGATAGAGGGGTCGCTGAGCGGGAAAGAGTTGCGAGAGCTCCGAACTGTACGGCTGAGTCGGCGCCGTAGGCGCGATACTGCACGGCCTGTCCGTAGGCGACGAACGGATGCACTGTCGTGTCGAACGGAAAATCGTAGACGACGATCTTTCCCTTTGCCTGCGCTGCCTTCGAGCGCAGCTCAGCAAAATCGCGCACGACCAGAACCGGAGCGACGATGCCGCCGGGAGGTGTGCCCACGCTTTTGCCCAACCCAAGGACATGCAGCTGAACACGGCGAGGCCTCTCCATCGTGGCCGACTCCGATCCACGCACCCAGTGAGTCACCATCACCGGCTCGGTATGAACGTTGTCGAAGCCGTCCTTTCTCATCTCCGCCACGATCCAGTCGATCGCGCGCTCGAGGCTCGCCGACCCACTCGGACGTGCACCGAAGGTGTCAGTGAGCTTCGCCAGTCGATTCCAGGCAGTGCTGTCCCGGAGCGCAGCAGCGATCAACCTTTCGGCTGCGGGGGCGTGTGAATCGAACGAGGGCTGCGCACGCGCGTTCGGCGCCGCGAGGCAGATGAAGAGAAGAGATGTTATGAGTCGCATTGGAGTGTTCCGGACAGAGGCGCTCAAGCTATGTTACGAATGCTTCCCGCTGATGAAAATGGATCGACTGTCAGAGTTCTGCGCGAAAACATCGGGCCGGCACTAATGATTCTCGTGGTTGGGTCCACCGGCACCCTGGGTCGCAAGGTCGCGCGAAGCCTGCTCGCGGCGGGCCGGGACGTCCGCGTCATGACTCGCCAGCTCGCGAGGGTGGACGAGCTCAAGAAGCTTGGCGCCAAGCCCGTTCGCGCCGACCTCAATGATCCGCATTCTCTCGAGTTCGCGTTGCGCGGCGTGCGCGCTGTGGTAACCGCCGCGCATTCAATGCTTGGCCGCCGGGATGAGGCAAGCGACCTGGTGGATGATGCCGGCCATCGCTCGTTGATCGACGCTGCCAGGGAGGCGGGGGTCGAGCATTTCGTGTACACATCCGTCGTGGGTGCGTCGCCCGATCATCCAATCGACTTCTGGCGAAGCAAGGCGCGTGTCGAGCGATACCTCGAGGAGAGCGGGCTGGCTTACACGATCATCCGGCCGACTGCGTTCATGGAGATGCACGCGTACCAGCTGATCGGAAAGGCAGTGCTCGAGGGAAAGAGAGTCATTCTCTTTGGCCGCGGGCAGAATCCAAGGAACTACGTGGCCGCCGAAGATGTCGCGAAGACAATCCACGGTGTGCTGCAGCTACCAGCGTTGCGTGGCGAGATACTGGAGATCGGCGGGCCCGAGAATCTCACAGCGCACCAGGTGGTGGAGACGTTCGAGCGCGTTAGCGGCCGGAGAGCCAAAGTGATGCACGTTCCGCTGGCCGCCGTGCGTGTGATGTCGCGCGTGCTGCGGCCGCTTCATCCCGGCGTGAGCCGGGTGATGAGGGCAGCGATAGTCGCGGAGACGACGGATCAGACCTTCGACCCTGCCAGGTTCCGGTCGCGTGTGCCGATTACTCTGACGGCGCTCGATAGGTGGGTGCATAGCAGGATGGCGGGCTGATAGCTAATTAGCTATCATACAGGTGATGAATCAGCCGAGTACATCTTCCCTTGTACGCTCCGCGCGGCAGCAAGCCGGCCTCTCACAACGCGAGATGGCGCGGAAGGCGCGAACCGCCCAGTCTGTAATTGCCCGGATCGAGCTCGGAACGACGAGCCCCTCCTGGGCGACTTTGACGCGTATCCTGGCTGCGGCCCGTTTCAATCTGTCAGTCGAGCTGGAGAGAATTCCAACGGTTGACCGGTCCATGCTCGACGATATTCCGCGCATTCTGCGGATGACTCCGGAAGAACGGCTGCGGGAAGCTGGGCAGGTGAGTCGCTTCTTGTCCGGTGCGCGGCGTGTCTAGCATCGCACCTCTCGATCCTGAGCGACTGATGCGCGTTCTCAGCAGCCACAAGGTTCAATTCGTACTGATCGGAGCACTTGCCGCGCGCCTGCATGGCTTTCCCCGTCTTACCGCAGATGCTGACATTACCCCGGCGGAGGACAGGACCAACCTGGAACGACTGGCCGCTGCTCTTCGCGAGCTGGAGGCAAAGGTGTACACCGAGTCCGTTCCGGAGGGCCTCGTATTCGATTGCTCCGCAGCTACCCTGGGCAGAGCGCGAATGTGGAATCTGGTGACGAACGCAGGCAGGCTCGATGTGGCATTCATGCCTGCAGGGACAAAGGGCTATGCAGACCTGGCGAAGGGAGCTGAAGAATTCGAAGCGTTCGGAGTCCGGTTCCTGGCAGCGTCGATTGATGATATTATCAGATCAAAGGAAGCTGCAGGTCGACCGAGAGACCGCGAGGATGTCGTGTTACTTCGCACGTTGAAACGTCACCTAAAAGAGAAAGGGAACTAGCCGGAAGCATGCAGAGATACATCGCATTACTGAGCGGCCTGCCGGTCGGACGCGAAACGATAGACATGGAAACGCTTCGCAGGCTTTTCGTGCGGCTTGGTTTCGCGGAGGTGGAGCCCTATCTGACCACCGGCAACATTGCGTTCGCAACAGCGCCTGTTGGGGTCATTGCGCCACTGGAAGCGCAGATCTCTCGCTATCTCAGGAAATCGTTGAAGGCCGACGGGATCTGGACGTTCATACGAACTCCTGACGAGCTCGCGAACATCGCTGCGAACGTTCCTTTCTCACGCGATCAGATCGCTGCGGATTACGCTTCGACTTTCGTCGTTCTTCTGCCCGAGCCGCCGAGCGAGCGCGCACAGCGGCAGCTCAGGATTCGGAGAAATGACGTGGACGTGCTCGAGCTCAGAGGGCGAGAGATCTACTGGCTGCGACGTCTGGCGGATTCTGGTTCATCAGCCCCGCCTATCGATATCGCCGAGCTTCTCGGGATGCCGGCGACGGTGCGGAGCCTCAAGACGATCGAGAGACTTGCCGAGATGTACGGTTCGCCGGATGCTGCAGCGCGATCCCGTCGCGTGAAGAATCTCGACTCGACCGAGAGCCCTACTGAGTCTGAACGATCTCGTCCGTGATCCGGTAGTCGCCATTCAGCCACGCGATGATCTCTCTCGCACCGGGGTGATCGACTCCTTCGTACCTGTCGCGAAGGAGTTTTTCTTTTTCGCCGAGCCGGTCGAGACCGATGTCCTGGAGTGTGAGAAGATCTTCACGTACTCGTTTTCCAAGCTCCTCTCCGAGTACCTCGATGCACGCGTGGCGGAATGATTCGCCGTACTGGTACTCATCGCCGAGTCTGTAGCTGTCCGCCAGTGTAATCGCGGGGATGCGGCCCAGGGTCGGCTGGAGCGCGGGATTTATTCCATGTGCCGCGATGTGATCGGAGTTCGCGGCAGGGCGCCCGGTGAAACCCCGCAGATGGAGGTACTGCGACATTCTCTGCCCGTCGTTCACCGGATAGTTGTCCCACAGAAACGGCTTGCGATCGAGCTGCTCGGTGACGCGCTCGAGGTGTCCGGGTGTGAACTGTCGTGAGATGACTTCCTCGCCTGTCCAGAAAATCTGAATCGACTGATCGAGCGTTTTGCCGAGATCTTCCAGGTAGCCATCCGGCCGGTTGCCGAACACACGGTCGAGTACCGGGTCGTCGCTGTAATAGCTGGGGCACACTATCACGCGCGTCGCTTTCGTGCGCTCGACCGCCCAGTGCACTATCTCGACCTGCATACGCGCGAGATCTGGAATGTCACCCCGCATGTCGTCGAACAGGATCGCCATATCCTCTACTCCGATCGCGTCGAAGAACGTGAGCTTGCGCTCGAGCGCTTCGCGGGCAGAGTCGTCGAAATTGTTGAACAGCTCGTAGGGGCTGAGCCCTATTCCGAACCTGACGCCTTTCGCCCGGCAGTGTGCGGCCAGGGCTCCGATCCTTTCAGCGATATTGTCGGGATGGGGGTCCTGCCAGCGTCGTCTCAGGAACGGATCGGCCTTCGGCGCGTAGAGATAGAACCGGTACCCGTATGGCGCGAGAAACGAGACAGTCTCCGCGCGTGACTCCCACGTCCACGGTTTCCCATAGAAGCCTTCGATGACGCCGAGGAGCGGGTTCATTGGTGAGAATAATGTTCCGTCACACTACTATATGGTATATGTCATTCGGTTTTCTCAGCAAACGCCGCCGCGAGCGCCTGCGCTCCAGGCCGTTTCCGCAGGAATGGCTCGCGTCGCTCAAGCGTAACGTACCGATCTTCGGACGACTTCCTCGCGCAGACCGCGCCGAGCTGCTCGGCCATATCCAGGTATTTCTCGGCGAGAAGCATTTCGAGGGATGCGGTGGTCTGGAGCTGACCGACGAGATGCGCGTCACGATCGCGGCGCAGGCATGCCTGCTTCTGCTGCATCGCGACACCGACTACTACTCTGCGCTTACATCGATTCTCGTGTATCCGAGCGGATACACAGCGCATGACGAGCGATACCTCGGCGGTGGTCTCTGGGAGGAAGGGCCCGAGGACAGGCTGGGGCATACATCTCATAATCTCCGTGCGCTCGTGCTCGCGTGGGATGCGGCACGGCATGGCGCACTGGATCCCAGCGACGGAGAGAACGTGGTGCTCCACGAGTTCGCCCACCAGCTCGACTTCGAGAACAGGAGTGCGGACGGAACGCCTGCGCTCGAGACACATGCCGAGTATCTGTCATGGGGGCGGGTGATGAGCGCGGAATTCGAGGCGCTGCGTACGCGTGATCCTTACGGAAGCGTGGCGGTCCTCGATGATTACGGAGCGCAGAATCCCACCGAGTTCTTTGCCGTCGCAACGGAGGCATTCTTCGAGCGCCCGCGCGCGCTGAAGGAGAAGCATCCCGAGCTGTACGATGCGCTTCAGCGCTTCTTCAGACAGGATCCAGTGACGTTTTCCGCGGAGGCCGCGGATTGACTCACTACGACACGATCGTCGCGGGTCTGGGTGCAATGGGAAGCGCTACGGCGGCGCATCTCGCGCTTCGCGGCCAGCGAGTACTCGGCCTGGACAGATGGGCTCCCGGACATCCGTACGGCTCGTCCCACGGCGACAGCAGGATCATTCGCGAGATGTACTTCGAGCATCCGATGTACGTACCGCTTCTCGTGCGTGCGTACGACTTGTGGGCGGAGCTCGGCGAGAGAAATCGTGCGCAGCTGCTGCACATCACGGGCGGCCTGATGATCGGACCCAGGGACGGGAAGCTCGTCACGGGGACGTTGCGGAGCGCGCGGGAGCACAAGCTTTCGCACGAGGTGCTCGATCCGGCCGAAACGGCGAGACGGTATCCTGCATTCACGCTCCGAGAGGATTACGTCGCGGTGCTCGACCCGCGCGGGGGATACCTCGATCCCGAGGCGTGCAATGCTGCGCACCTCAAGACTGCGCAGAAGAATGGAGCGGAGCTCCGCTTCGATGAGCCGCTTCTATCCTGGAAGGCGACCGAATCCTCGGTTCATGTCACGACGAGCGTAGGCACATACTCGGCGGACAAGCTTGTGCTGGCGGTTGGTGCGTGCACGCGCTCTCTGATGAATGGCGTTGATCTTCCGCTCGAGGTCGAGCGGCAGGCTGTGTTCTGGCTCGAACCGGGCGTTGGTGACAGGCGGTATGACGAACCGGGATTTCCGATCTACGCGCACGAGTACAAGCCGGGAGAGATCTGCTACGGATTCCCGCGTCTTTCGCGCGGTGTGAAAGCGAGCGTGATGCACTCGGGTGAGATCGTGACCGACTCGGACGAAGTCCGTCGTGTGGTGTCCGAAGAGGAAGTGGATCCTTTGCGCCTGGCACTGACGAACGTTCTTCCGGAGCTTGCGCATGCACCGGTGCGCGAGACTGACGTCTGCCTCTTCACCAACACTCCGGACAGAGACTTCGTGATCGATTTCCATCCCGATCATGCGAACGTGGTCGTATCGAGCGCCTGCTCTGGCCACGGGTTCAAGTTCGCCAGCGCGATTGGCGAGATACAGGCGGACCTCGTGATGAACGGCCGGTCGCGGTTCGACCTGTCTCCTTTCAGCGTCAACCGGCCGGCCCTGCGTAAAAGCATACATATGTAGTGCTGTTCCGTTTCCCCGGACTACTGTAGTATTGACCCGCTGCATGTATGCTGTCCCACTCTAACAGACGGAGAACAGCATGGCCATGAACACGAAGAAAGTTCTGATCGGAGGCCTCGTCGCCGGCGTGGTCGTCAACATCTTCGATTACCTCTCCTACGGCCTGATTCTGGGCGATGCGATGAGAGCCGAAGCGAACGCGTTCAAGGCCGGGCTCGGTGACCAGATGATGCAGATGTCCGGTGGGCAGATGGCTGCCTATGTCGTCATGGATCTGATCGTAGGCATAATTCTCGTCTGGACTTATGCGGCGATTCGTCCGCGTTTTGGACCTGGCGCGAAAACGGCAATCTACGCTGCGATCCCGTTCTGGCTATTCGGATCGATAGTTTCGTCCGGGTTCATGCAGATGGGCATGATGTCCTCGGGTACGTGGTGGACGCTCGGAATAATCTGGCTCGTCTGTTTGATCGTTTCGACAGCGGCTGGCGCGTGGCTGTACACCGAGGACACCGCGACCGTCTAACTCAGAGCGCGAGCGTCAGGCCTTTGTGAGCGGCGCTCGCGCCGCGATTATCGTGATGTTGTCGGTGCCGCCCCGGTCGAGTGCGAGCTGCAGCAGCTCCTTCGCCAGCTGCTCCGATGACTTCATCGCGCGCACACGCTCGGAGATCTCGTCATCCTTAACGTGCTTCGTGAGACCGTCGCTGCAAAGGATCAGAACCGCGCCGCGCTCGGTTATGTCGAACCGCGTGACGACGGGCAGCGCCTCCTCTGAGCCGATCGCGCTCGACAGAACATGCTTGAACGGCGATCGCTCCGCCCGGTCGGCCGGCATGAGGCCCTTGTCCACGAGCGACTGAGCGACGGTCTGGTCGCGTGTGAGCTGGACGAGCTTTCCCTCGCCGAAAAAATAGGCACGACTGTCGCCAACCTGTACGATGTAAGCCCAAGGATACACGACGATGCAAAGCGTGAGCGTCGTCGCCATTCCCTTGTGCTCCGGATTCTGCGCCGCTTCCGACCGGACGGCGGTGTGCGCTTCCAATGCGGCCGCCTTGAACCCCTCCAGAAGATCGTCCTCGCTCTCGGAGCCCACGGCGTGATACGTACGGAGCGAAGAGGCGATGAAGCGCGTGACGGCTTCGGTGGCGAGACGTGACGCTTCGCTTCCCGCGGCTGCACCGCCTACGCCATCCGCTACGACGAGCACGGTGGCCAGACGGGTACCGCGTAACGGCAGTGCGTCTGGATTCGGAAGGCTCGTAGTGTGAATCACCAGCTGGGGATGGACAGTCGACACCAGAAAATGATCCTGGTTGTCAGCGCGCACCTTTCCCTGATGGGTGATGCCGAAAAGATCGAGCTCTTCGTCGGTCGGGCGTATGGCTGTCTTGGAGTTTGGCACAGTCAGAGGGTGAGCGGTCAGGGCTAGGATGCAGGCAGCCGGGCGGGTTGGCAAGAGTCTCCGGCGGCAGACTTGTTGCCGTCGGACGCAGGCTGCATTCTAAACGTCCGACTCATCCTGCGAGTGAGCGCATGAACGCCCAGCACATCCCGATGTTCGCGCAGGTCAACAAGTATTTCGACAAGGCCGCGGCGCATCTCGATCATCCACCCGGACTGCTGGCGCAAATCAAAGCCTGCAATTCTGTCTACCGGATGCAGTTCCCGCTCAAGCGCGACGACGGAACGATCGAGGTGATCAACGGCTGGCGCGCGCAGCACAGCGTGCACCGGCTGCCGACGAAAGGCGGCATCCGGTTCGCACCCCAGGTCGACGAGGACGAAGTCTCGGCGCTCGCGGCATTGATGACCTATAAGTGCGCGCTCGTGGACGTGCCTTTCGGCGGAGCCAAGGGTGCGGTTCGCATCGACAAGTCCAAATACTCCGACGGCGAGCTCGAGCGAATCACTCGCCGCTACACGTACGAGCTGTTCGCCAAGAACCTGATCGGGCCGGGCGTCGATGTTCCTGCTCCGGACTACGGCACCGGTCCTCGTGAGATGGCATGGATCGTCGACACGTACTCGTCACTCGCGCCCGGTGTCATCGACGCGCTCGGGTGCGTGACGGGCAAGCCGGTAACGCAGGGCGGTGTGCGCGGTCGCACCGAGGCCACGGGTCGCGGCGTGTACTTCGCGCTGCGCGAGGCAGTGAGCTACGAGGAGGACATGAAGCCGCTTGGCTTCACGACGGGACTCGACGGAAAGCGCATCGTAGTGCAGGGAATGGGCAACGTCGGCTACTGGACGGCCAAGTTCATCGAGGAAGGCGGCGGCACTGTGATCGCGCTCGCGGAACGCGAAGGTGCGGTTTATTGCAAATCAGGTCTCGATGTCGAGAAAGTGCTCGCCCATCGGACGGAGACCGGATCGATTCTCGGATTTCCGGGAGCTACTGATATCAGGAACAGCGCGGATGCGCTCGAGCTCGAGTGCGACATCGTGGTTCCGGCTGCGCTGGAGAACGTGATCACACCTGCGAACGTCGATCGCATCAAGGCGAAGATCATCGTCGAAGGAGCGAACGGACCGGTCACGGCTGACGCGAGCGAGACTCTTCTCTCGCGCGGAGTGCTGATAGTGCCCGACATCTACACCAACGCAGGCGGCGTGACTGTCTCCTACTTCGAATGGGTGAAGAACCTTTCACACATGAGATTCGGTCGAATGGAAAAGCGTTTCCAGGAGCACACCAACGAGCAGATCATCGAAGCTGCCGAGGCTTTGACGGGCCGAAAGCTTTCTCCCGAAGCGCGGAGGCAAGCTACGGAAGCCGCGGGCGAAGAAGAGCTCGTGAATTCCGGACTCGAGGAAACGATGGTTTCGGCTTACGCCGAGCTCAGGTCGATACAGAAGGGACACAAGGTGGATCTGCGGACGGCTGCATTCATCAATGCGATCGGAAAAGTGGCCCTGGCTTATACGCAGCGAGGAATTTTCCCTTGAGTCCTGGCGCTGGCGTCACAGCGCATACAGCTCCTCCCTCAGCGTTTGCGCGACGCTCACCCAGTCGTACCGTTCGCGGGCGATGCGGGCGAGCGTCTCCTTGTACTCTGATCCAAGGCGGAGTGCGCGGGGCACCTGTCGAACGAGGTCGTCCACCGTGTCGGTGAGTCCGAGCTTCATCGTCGCTCCGACCTCTTCCGGAAGATCGCGCGATACCGCATCGATGCTCGCCGCCATTCCACCGAAGTAGGTACCGAGGGGAAAGCTTCCTGACGCGAGCGCTTCGAGGAATACGAGCGGACCCGCCTCGCGGACGATGGACGGAAACACGCCGACGTCGCAGCACGGGAAGAGGAAGCGAAGCTCGCGGTGTGTCAGGTACCCGGTGAAGATCACCGTGTCCGGCCGCAGCAGACGCTGAGCAGCGCTGAAGTAGCGCTCCTCCTCTCCTCGTCGAGCGAGCTCGTCGAAGAATCGCGTCATGGCGACGAGGTCATCTGTGGCCTCTTCTCCTTCCGGCGATCCCTCGAGCCAATGCCCCCACTTGACGATGTTGCGGACGAGGGATCTGTCTCCAGTCTGTAATGCCCTGATCAGCGCCTCCATCGGCTCGCGAAGCGGACCGTGGCCGACGACGATGAGGTGGAGGTCTGGTGTCTGCTCCAGAATCAACGGCAGCGCCGCGATGACGCTCTGGATTCCCTTCGGAGAGATGATGCGTCCGGTGAAGAGAAGAGCCGGGTCGCGTGTCCAGTCCACCGAGCGGAGCTTCTCCTCCACGTCCGCGTCGGGCGATTTGCCGTCGTAGCGGGCGTTGTCATTGATCACCGACCTCAGCTCGCTTCGGCCGAGGGATCCTGAAACGGACTCGCGCAGCAACTGCGACTGTTCTGCTGTCTTGCCGCGGGGAATTCCTTCGAGCGCGTGCTCGAGCGACGCGATGTTGTGACTTCTCTGGTCGCGGGTCACGGGCTCGAATTGCGATGCATCCACGCCCAGGTGGAGCTCCGTGAATTTCGACTCGATGCCTGGAAGGTCCCTGAAGACTGTGATGACGCGGTCGCGCATCTCCTTGCCGATGACGAATATCCGCTTCGCGTCGTGGAGGGCCGAAGTAGCGTAGCGCCTGAAGCGCTCATCTTTTTTGACGGCGTACTCGATGCCGCTGCCGTGCGGCATGACAGCGTAGGGTACTCCCGTTTCCGTGCTGACGCGCTGTGCGACCACCGCCATCAGCACCACGTGGTTGACGTGAATGGCGGAGATGTCGTGCTCCTTCACGACCCGGCGCACGACCTCCACGTTGCGCTCGATGTAGAGCTCGATCTCGTCGTCGGGCAGCTCGACCATTGGGACGACGCGGTCGTACTCCTCGTAGTGGTCCTTCACGAATACCGGAAGCGTGTCTCCGAACTCCGGCTGGTGGAGGATGCATTTGCCGGGGTATCTCGTGTCGCGCTGGAGCGTGGTCTCGACCTCACCGGAGAGTCTGTGCTTGTACGCCTCGGCGATCGCGTCATACCGGTCGGGATGATTCTCCTGGCAGACCAGGTGCACAGTCTCGCCGCTCCGTGCGAGAGCGGTGACCATCGAGCGTGTCCAGAGATTGCTGCCGGATCCTTCGAGGAGCCAGCCGTGAAGTAGGCAGATCATGTCAACGGCGGTACACTTCCCTTCGATTCCCAACTCGGACGACGGTGACAACGAGATCGCGGTCCCGAATCTCGTAGAGCACGCGGAAGTCTCCCTGTCGGATGCGGTATTTGTCGTCGCCGCTGAGTTTATCCGAGCCGACGGGGCGGGGCTCATGACCGAGTCCGCGAATCCGTTCAATAATGCGACGGCGGTCTTTCCTGGGGACCGCCTCGAGTTCCTTCGCTGCGCTCTTTGTTATGAGAACGCTATAGAGTGCCACGATCCTTCATATCGCGGACCAGATGCTCAAAGGACATACGCGGCTCCCTGGCGCGGTCGCGAAAGCTCTTAAGGTCTTCCGCGTCTTCCGCCAGTGCCCGGCGGACGGCAGTGTTGACCAGGTCGGAGATGCTCACATCTGTCTCCGCGGCCTTGAGGCGAAGAGCCTTATGAAGAGGCGCCTCGAAGTAGATAGTTGATCGCTTGGAAGAGGGCATGGCTGAATGTCTAGCGTCAAGACGTCAAAACGTCAACTCAAAGTCGGTATATCAAAGCACCCGCCATATCAGATGACACGCAAGCTCGGCGACCTTCTCCTTCCACCCGCGCTTCGAGAATTCCGCCAGCTGGATCTCCTTTGCGAAGCGAAGGTCTTCTGTGAACATCTCTTCCATCCGCTGCCCAGCGGCCGCGTCGAGAACGACGAGATTCGACTCCTCGTTGAAGGAGATCGAGCGATTGTCGGCGTTCATGCTGCCCACTGAGAGCCACGCACCGTCAACGACGATGGTCTTGGCGTGCATCATCGCCGGCTGATATTCGAATATGCGTACCCCTCCCTTCAACAACTCTTCGTATCGTGCTCGTCCCGCGTACCAGGTGCTCTTGACATCCGTCGAGTCGGACACGGTGAGCACACGGACATCCGCGCCACGGTGCGCAGCATCGCAGAGCAGCTGGCGAAACGCCTTGTCAGGGACGAAATACGAATTTGAGATGTAAAGCTTCTCTCGCGCTGCCGCGATGCTGAGAACGAAGAAACGCTCTGCCGGAGTGCTGCCGATGGTTGGCGACGCATGCAGGACTGCGGCAAGCACTCCGTTGGATTCCACCTCTGCGTTGTACCTCGGAAGGCCCTCAGGCGGAAAGAGTGCGTCACTCGTGAGAAGATTCGTGGAAGCCTCCGCCCAGCAGACGACGAATGTCGCCTGAAGCTGTCGCACGGCGGGACCGGTGAAGCGTACATTCGTGTCTCGCCACTGATCCCTGTCACGGCCAGTGCCATACCACTTGTCGTCGATGCCGAAGCCGCCAGTATAGCCGACAGTTCCATCGATCACGATGACTCGGATATGGGCACGGTGGTGCGCCTTCTGAAGCGACTTCAAGCTGAACGGGCGAAACGCCATGACCTGAACGCCGGCGTTCCTCAAGGCCTCGAAGTATTCGTCGGGAAGGGTCGTGCCAAATGCGTCGTGCAGCAGATAGACCTCGACTCCCGCCCTCGCGCGCTCCAGGAGAATCTCGAGCAGCGTATCCGCCATCTTTCCCTTGTTGCAATAGTACATCTGCATGGAGATCGATTTCGTCGCGGAGCGCAGATCCTCCCAGAGCCGCGGGTAGGTCTGATCTCCATTGATGAAGAACTCGACTTCGTGTCCCTGCTCGAGCTTTATGTGCGTGAGAAGCTCGATCGATTCGCGAAAAAACGGGTCGTTAATCGCCGGGCAGGAGGTGGCATCTCCCGGCGATCCGACCCTCCGGACCGGCGTTCCCCTCACGACGTCCATTAAGCCGATAATGAGCCCGCCGGCGATCATGACGCCAAGCAGGAGAAATCCGAGGTAGATCGCTATCTGCATTCCGGTTCGTCCAGTGAGATAAACGCGAAACCACTCTCGGTAACGTATAGCGACTGGTAATAGCATGCGACTGGCGTGACCACACTTGCGTCGCCAGTTATGACCGAGCAGTATGGACGCCACACATGATTTTCACGCTGCTGCTACTGCTCGTCCCGGCGTCGCTGGTGCTGGAGCACGTCGTTCACGCACCGCCCCTGTGGATATTCGCAACGGCCGTCCTCGCGATCGTCCCTCTGGCGGAGTGGATCAGAAGAAGCACCGAGCAGCACTGAGCGCGGCATGTCGACCGCTGCACATACCTCGGTGCTCGACGAGAGACTGAGCCTCGGCGTCGCGGTGGTGCTGATTCTCGTTTACATCGCGAATCTTGCGTACTCGCTTGTCACGCACCGTGACACATTCGCCGCTGTAGATGAAATGGACAACGCCGCTACTGGTGAAGTGAAGCCGGCAGCGCGGAATGCGGAAGCCGCGCATGCACTATGGCCGCTGTGGAAAGTCATCGGTGTACTCGTGGGTGCGACGGTGATCACCGCATTGGAGGCGGAGCTCGTGTCCGGCGCGCTCGAGGCGACGTCGGCGCGCATCGGCGTGACGACGTTCTTCCTCGGCATCACTGTCCTTGCCGTCGTCGGCAACGCTGCCGAGTACGTGTCGGCTGTGTACTTCGCACGGAAGGATCGAATGGATCTGGTGATGAGCATCACCGTCGGCTCCACGATCCAGATAGCGCTGCTGGTTGCGCCCGTGCTGGTGCTCGTCTCGTACTTCATGGAGAAGCCCATGGACCTCGTGTTCGGGAATCCGCTCGAGCTCATTGCCATCTCCGGAGTGGCATTCGCTGTGAATGCCATCGCGCACGATGGCGAGACGACGTGGTTCGAGGGAGTGTTGCTGCTCGCGGTCTACGTGCTGCTGGGCCTCGCGTTCCTTTTCGTCACGCCACCGGCTTGAGGTCTTGCGTCACCGGGTGTACCCCGGCAGTATGAACAGATGCCTACTCATCTCATGCTGCTGCTTGTTGCGGCCATCGCGTATCAGCCTGCGCCTGTAGTCGCGTGGAAGGGCAACGTCTCCTTATGAAGTACATGATGCGTAGGATGCTCGCGGTCGTTGCAGTGACGTCGCTGAGCGGATGCGGTGGTCTCCTAGGTGGAGGCGGCGGCTCGTCGCCCGAGTATCAGATCACGACGAACAGGCAGAGCTATAGCCGAGGGAACACAGGCGAGGCGACGATCCGGAATACGTCGGGCAAGACGCTCGAGTACAATCTCTGCCAGCGCCGACTCGAGAGGCAGCTCAACAAGTACTGGGTCGTGGCGTTCGAGTGGCCAACTGCAGGGGGATCGTGCACGACGGAGGCGAAGTCTCTTGCCAAGAGCACATCGGTCAGTGCGCTGTTCGAGATTCCGACTGGAGTGCCGACAGGTACCTACCGTATCGTGTTCAATGGTCTGCTCGCCGAAGATGGAAGAACGGTGTCCCCGGACCGTGCAGCTACGCCGTCATTCGAGGTTCGCTAAAGACAAGCGAAAGATGCGCGGGGCTTCCTCGCGATCCGCAGCTCCTATGAAGGGGAAACCGGACTAGTCGGCTGGAACCGGATCAAGGCGGGTAATTCTTTGGGAACAGCGCGCCCAGGTGGCTCACGAGGTTTACCGCCTGCCCTCAAAAATCTATGCCGATTTATTCGGTTCAATCCGGTTCAATCCGGTCGATCCGGTTCCAGTCAGTTGACTTTCTGCGGAAAGCTGGGGAGTTAGCCTCGTCTCGCCAGCAGAGGCTGCAGCTTGGCGAGCACGGTGTCGATTGACTCTGCCGGCAGCTTGCAGATTCGTGACGCATTGCACGCTTTCCAGTCGAGGCTTCGCACCTGGTCGGCCAGGACGGCGCCGGAAATTGGCAATCCTTCGGGGAGCACAACCTCGAACGGATAGCCTTTGATCTGGCTCGTCACCGGGCAAAGAATGGCCAGCCCGCTCCTCGAGTTGTAGGATCGAGGCGAAAGTACGACGGCAGGCCGGCGGCCGGATTGTTCATGGCCCGCCTGCGGGTCGAAGGTCAGCCATACGGCGTCACCAGATTCCGGAACGTACGCAGCCCGACGCGCGCGCTGTCTCACCACGCCTCGCGTCCGGCTTTCCTGCCCCATTCGACCTCACGATGCGTATTGGCTTTGGTGATCCCCTTCACCAGCTCATCGAGTGTCCACTCCTTCCGAGCCTGCCGCACGACAATCGTGTCGCCTTCGAGCGCGATCTCGACCTCGGTGTCCTCGACGAGATCTGCCTGAGCGGCAAAGGCCTTGGGGATTCGAATTGCGAGACTGTTCCCCCAGCGTCCAACCGTGGTGACCATCGCGATCTCCTCCGCAACAAAACCCAAAACCAATGTTAGTATCTACAATGGATATACAGACCGGAGCGGGAATCCGCAACTCGTTTCATTCCCGCTGAAATCACAGTATTCCCAGGACTGGAAGTTCGAGCGCTCGCAGCTCCTATGACTGTGGAAACCGGACAAGTCGGATGGAAACCGGATCAAGCGTAGAATCCTTTCCTGTTTTCCCCTTGAGATTTTCATCCGATTGGTCCGGCTCCATCCGGTTGATCCGGTTCCAGTTAGTTGATCTTC
>JBDTRZ010000057.1:0-19635 GCA_039931395.1 Gemmatimonadales bacterium | reverse complement strand
GATATCACCTCTCCTGTCCCTTGTCAATGTAACTTTAGTTACGGCCCACTAGCTACAAGCTGCCTCAGCACGTAGGGAAGTATCCCCCCGTGGCGGTAGTAGCTCATCTCTTCGGGCGTATCGATCCGGCACACAGCCTGAAATTCCGTCACCGCCCCGCTGTCACCGGTTGCGCGCACCGTCAGGATGGTCTTCGGCTTCATCTGGTCCGACATCCCGATGATGTCGAACGTCTCGAATCCCGTGAGACCGAGGGTGTGGCGTGTTTCGCCGTTAATGAACTCGAGGGGCAGCACTCCCATTCCCACCAGGTTCGACCGGTGGATCCGCTCGAACGACTCCGCTATCACCGCGCTCACACCGAGCAGCAGCGTTCCTTTCGCCGCCCAATCGCGCGATGACCCGGTGCCATACTCCTTGCCCGCGATGATCACGAGCGGCACACCGTGGCGCTGGTACTCCATCGACGCGTCATAGATCGTCACTGGGTCACCGTCGGGAGACGTTGCAGTCCAGCCGCCTTCCGTTCCCTGGGCGAGCTCGTTGCGGAGACGGATGTTGGCGAACGTGCCGCGCATCATCACCTCATGATTTCCGCGCCGCGCACCGTACGAGTTGAACTCCGTCGTCTTGACGCCGTGCGCGATGAGCCACTTTCCTGCGGGGCTCGCTGCGGGGATCGAGCCCGCCGGCGAGATGTGATCGGTCGTGATCGAATCGCCGAGCATCGCCAGCACTCGCGCTTTTTGAACCGGACGGACTCCCGGGGGCGTCAGCGTCATTCCGTCGAAGAACGGAGGATTTTTCACGTAGGTCGAATTCTCGTCCCACGCGTAGAGATCGCCTACCGGCTCCGGCAGCGAGCGCCAGTTGTCGTCGCCGCTGAAGACGTTCGCATACTGAGTCTTGAACATGTCAGCCTTAACGGACCGCAGAATCTCGTCCTCGACTTCCTTCGGTGCGGGCCAGATGTCACGCAGAAATACAGGCCCTCCGACTCCCACACCGATGGGCTCGGTGTTGAAGTCGATGTCCATCCTGCCGGCGAGGGCATACGCGACCACGAGCGGTGGTGACGCGAGATAGTTGAAGCGCGTGAGCGGATTGATCCGCCCCTCGAAGTTGCGGTTCCCAGACAGCACCGCCGCCACCACGAGCTTGTTCTGCTCGACGGCGTCCGCAATCGGTTGAGGAAGCGGTCCGGAGTTGCCGATGCATGTCGTGCAGCCGTAGCCAACCACATTGAACCGCAGCTTTTCCAGAGAGCTCATCACTCCGGCTGCCTTGAAATAATCGGTGACCACTTTCGACCCAGGGGCGAGGCTCGTCTTCACCCAGGGCTTCGTGCTCAGTCCTTTCGCAACAGCGTTGCGCGCAAGCAGTCCGGCGGCGAGCATGACGCTCGGGTTCGACGTATTGGTGCAGCTCGTTATCGCGGCAATCACCACCGATCCATGGCGGAGTCCGAACTTCTCTCCGTTCATCTCGACAGAGATTGCCGAATTCTCGCCGGCCTGTTCCTCGTGCGTCGTCGCCACGACGCTCGGCGAGAGCTGCGGAGATGCCGCGACGGACATCGCCTGTTTTGCTGCGGCAATTCCCGCCATGGTTCCCGTCCGCCCGAGGTCTTCGTGCAGGGCCTCGTTGAAGAGCTGCTTTGCGAGCTTGAGCGGCACTCTGTCCTGCGGCCGCTTGGGGCCCGCGAGACTCGGCTCGATGGTGGCGAGGTCGAGCTCGAGCGTGTCGCTGAAGATCGGATCGGGAGTTTCGTCGGTGCGGAAGATTCCCTGCGTCTTCGCGTATGCCTCGACCAGCATCACCTGCGATTCGTCGCGGCCGGTGAAGCGCAGATACTTGATCGACTCGGCGTCGATCGGGAAGAATCCCATCGTCGCGCCATACTCGGGCGCCATGTTGGCGATCGTCGCGCGATCCGCGAGTGACAGAGAAGAGAGACCCGCACCGTAGAACTCGACGAACTTTCCTACGACTTTCTTTTTCCGCAGCATCTGCGTGACTGTCAGCACGAGATCGGTCGCCGTCGCTCCAGGCGGAAGCTTGCCGTGCAGCTTGAATCCGACAACTTCGGGAATCAGCATCGACACGGGTTGTCCGAGCATCGCGGCCTCAGCTTCGATTCCCCCAACGCCCCAACCGAGTACTCCGAGGCCGTTGATCATCGTCGTGTGCGAGTCGGTGCCGACGAGAGAGTCAGGATACGCTGTCGTCTCGCCGTCCACCGTGTGCGTGAACACGGCCTGGGCGAGATACTCCAGGTTGATCTGGTGCACGATGCCCGTGTCGGGAGGAACTACGCGGAAGTTCTGCAGCGCCTTCTGTCCCCAGCGGAGAAACGCGTAGCGTTCCTGGTTCCTCTCGAACTCGAGATTGGCGTTGATCAGGAACGATGCGTCCGACCCGTACTCGTCCACCTGGACTGAATGGTCGATGACGAGATCCACCGGCTGCAGTGGATTGATCTTCTTCGGATCGCCGCCGAGACGGGCGAGCGCGTCGCGCATTGCCGCGAGATCGACGACGGCTGGAACTCCCGTGAAATCCTGAAGAAGAACACGCGCGGTTCTGAACGCGATCTCCTTTTCGAGCTTGCCTTTGACGTCCCAGCTCGCGAGCGTCTCGATGTCGGCACGCTTGACGAACTTTCCGTCCTCGTTCCGAAGGAGGTTCTCGAGAAGGATCTTGAGGCTGACGGGAAGGGACGTTGATTTTCCGCCGGAGACGGAATCGAGGGAATCGAGGCGGTAGATGGTGTACTGTCGCCCTCCGGCCTCGAGCGTGGACCGGCTTCCGAACGAATTCGGGTGTGTCATGGTGTCTTTCTCTGGAACAGGCCGCGCCATGCGCTGGCCGTTTGGGCTCTGAGCCACTGCCGCCTGGGTCGAAGCGGGGCGACAGGCTGACATTAATCTATCACCCGGGACGGAAGATGAAGTTCAGCTGCAGCTCACTACTCAGCTCAAGCCGTCTCTCGCCTTTCCTCTTTCTCCTCCGGAGTTTTTGCCTCGGTCGCGTCCGGCTGATTCTCGTCCGCGCGTGGCTCCACGGGCTCGGCGCTGATGGCGTAGGTCGGACAATGGTGCACGAAGTCTCCGTCGGCGGGCGACCAGTCCACGACCGGCACGCGAGCGGTGGCCTTGCCGGCGCCGTCCATCGCCATGAGATGCGGGGCGAGCGCCACGCAGAGCGTGCAGCCGATGCACTTCTCGCGATTCACGGATATGCGCATCGACCGCCGCGGAAACACACCACTGCCTGCCGAAAAGCAGCTCTCGCAATGCTCGAGCGCCTCGAGTGCAGCCTTGTATCCCGCCTCGATCAGCTCGTCGGTGTGGGCGAAGCTGAACCACCCGATGTGCGACACCTTCGGCCTGATGAGGATCATCGGCGGTCCGGACCAATGCTCCAGCGGAGCAAGCTGAAGCGCGTGCATCATCGTCGTCGCGGCGCGCATGTAGATCGCCGTGAAGCCATGGCGCGCGATGTCCCTTTGCGTGACGAGCGAGCTGCTCCCGGTATCCACGGCAATCACCGCGTCCATCCCCAGCGACGCCACGCCCACGGGAAGGTTGTCCACGACACCGCCATCGACGCAGCTTCGCCCGCCCACGTCGCCAGGAGGATAGAAGCCCGGGAGCGCGCACGATGCATACACCGCGTCGAGCAGACTCACATCCCGCAGTCCCGGGAGGCCCCACACGACTGGCGAGCCGCGCTGGAGATCCACCGTGTTCACGAGCAGCGTCCCTTCGGCGCTGTCGAACGTCGTGTCGCCCACGACTGACGCGCACACGTCGCGCAGGGGACCGGCCTGATAGATCGAGGGAGCATTCGCCCGCTCGAGCAGCATCCCCAGCCGGTTCAGCCTGAAGAGATCACGCCGCCGAATGGACTTCGCGTGATCGACCATGTCCTCGATCGACATGCCACCGGCCTGTGCAGCGCAGATGAGCGCACCAATGCTCGTGCCCGCGAGAACGCTCGGCGCAATGCCTCTCGCCTCGAGAGCGGCGAGAACTCCGATATGGGCGAAACCCTTGAGCCCGCCTCCGCCCAGCACCAGCGCGATCCTGGGCGAGCGCGGCCCGGATCCGCCTGACGGCTTTTCCAGGCTCAGTTGACGCATCGAATTCGGCTCGTTGTATGACACGCTATAATTTTACGAACCCTCCACCGGTGGACAACATCGCAGACATGACGCCAATTCGCTTCATTCTTTTCAGCAGAAGCAGCGCGTGAGCGACAAGCTGCTCGAGTATCGCGAGGAATTTCCGATACTGGAGAAGACCACCTACCTCATCGCCAATTCGCTCGGTCCGATGCCTCGGACCGTTCCGGAACGGCTCGCCGAGTTTGCGGAGGACTGGGGAACGCTCGGGGTGAAGGCGTGGGCGCGCGGTTGGTGGGAGAAACCCGTCGACGTCGGGAACGAGATCGCGCCGCTGATGAATGCTGGCCCGGGCGAGGTCGTGATGATGCCCAACGTCACGATCGCCCAATCCGCCGTCGCCTCATCGATCGACTTCAGTGGTCCGCGCGACACCGTCGTGATGACCGAGCTGGATTTCCCCTCCGTGCGGTACGCCTATGAGGCGCTCGCAAAGCGATTTGGCGCGCGCATCGTCGTGGTGCGCTCGGACGATGGAATCTCGATCGACCAGGATCGTCTCCTCGAAGCGATCGATGAACGCACACGGCTCGTCGCCATCTCTCACGTCCTTTTCAAATCGGCATTCATTAATGATGCCGACGTGATTTGCGAGCACGCTCACCGCATGGGAGCGCTCGTGTCTCTCGACGCGTTCCACTCGGTTGGCATCGTGCCGGTGGACGTGAAAAGAAGCGGCGTCGATTTCCTGACCGGTGGAGTTCTCAAGTGGCTCTGCGGCGGTCCAGGCGGCTGCTTCCTCTATGTATCGCCCAAGGTGCGCGACACGTTGACCCCAGCGCTCACCGGCTGGCAGGCACATGCCCGGCCATTCGCATTCGAGGACCGAATGGAGTACACGCCGGGTCCTTTTCGATGGCTCAATGGCACTCCCGTCATCCCCGCGCTCTATTCCTGCGCGGAGGGAGTGAAGATCATTCGCCGCGCGGGAATCGACGCAATCCGCAACAAGAGCATTCGTCAGACATCACGCCTTATCCAGCTGGCCGAGGAGCGAGGGTATCGCGTGTTCGCGCCGCGCGACGGCAAACAGCGCGGCGGCACCGTGGCGATCGACGTGCCGCACGGGTACGAAGTTGCCCAGGTGCTTTTGTCCAGGGAGATACTGGTCGACTACAGGGTTGGCGCAGGAATTCGCGCGGCGCCCTTCTTCTTCAACCGGGACGACGAGGTCGACACCCTGATCGATGCCATCGACGAAGCGCTGGAAACCTCTGCGTGGCAGCGCTTTACGGAGCAAACACCGGTTGTTACGTGAAAGCGACGCAGGTAGTCGATTTGTAAAACAAGCTTCAGTTTGCCTGTTTCGCGGCGGCGCATTATGTGCTTGAACAAAAGCGTGTTGGAATAGTACTATAGGGCAACTCGATCAGTCGGAGGTTCTGAAAGCCTATGGCTACCCCGTTTCTGAGTTCCGAGGAGTACGATGAGCGAGCCCATCAGCTGTACAACGAAGGCCAGTATGATGAAGCGCTGGATGTACTCCGCGAGGGACTTGCCCTCTATCCCAATGCGGTCGAGCTGCACATTGGCGTCGGGTACGCCTATCATGCGCGCGAAGAATATGCGTGGGCCCGCCGCAGCTTCGAGGAAGCCCTGGTTCTCGATCCGGAGCATGAGGACGCGCTAGCAGGACTCGGGGAAACACTACTCAAATTCGGACAGCAGGCGGCGGCGCTGAAAAGTTTTCGGCGCACGCTCGAGCTCGGCTACGAGGACGACATCGAGCTCATGCTGCAGGTCGGCCGCGCGCTTTTTCGCGAAGGCCTCATCGATCAGTCGCAGGAGTACTTCGAGACCGCTGCGCGGCAATCACCTGATTCTGCCGAAGCGGTGTCGTGCATCGGGTACGTGCAGCACCGACTCGGCGATGATGAGGCAGCGATTGCAACGCTGCGACGCGCTCTGAAGATCGACGAGGATCACACCGAAGCGCGCATCTATCTCGGAAACATCTTTTACGACCGCGGAGACTACGAGGCGGCGCTGTACCATCTGGATCGCTCGACTCCCGAGGATCACTGGGACGAGCTTGGTATCTGGCGTCTGATCGAATTGAAGAAGATGGTCTATCGTTTGCGTGACAGTGACCCCGAGCTCAAGCCATGGGAAGAACGCCTGGCCGAGCTTGCGGGTGAGCCGGACGACATCGACGAGATGCTCGCCGAGATTGAGGCGAGAGCGGCGGAGTCAGCCGAGACCGAGGCGAGAGGGCAGCTCGAGCTGTTCGGGACGCTGCTCGGCACGCTCGCCCAGAAATCGGCGGAGCCGGACGAGCACTGCATCACCATCGACGAGGACCACTCGTTCGAAGGTACCTGGGAGGAGATTCTGCAGAAGATGAGTGAAGCACGCGGCGGAGCGGGATTGGGATCGCTCAAGGAGTTCATGCAAACCGAGGCACGCCGCGGCTATTCGCTCACGGGTCATCTCATTCCCACTGAGGATGCGGAGAGCTTTATCCGCGGAAGCGCCGATGCCGGGCTTCTGCGGATATTGAGATGACGGGCGACCAGCAATCCGCACTGACGGCCCTGAGGGCGGTCGAGCCAATCGCTGTACGGCTCGACCGTTCGCGCGAGCCGGAAGATCGTGCCGCCGATATCCTCGAGCTCTGGCAGGGAACCGAGACTGCGCTGAGAGCTCTGATGGGCGGATCTTCGCTGAGCGGGCAGGGCCTGATCAGGGAGCTCCGCCAGCGTGAGATGATTTCGCTCGGACAGGCATACGCGCTGCTCGAATTTCTTGGCGCGCGTGACCGCTCAAATCGCACGACATACAAAGCGACAGATAACGACGTCGTCGTGGCGCGTGAGGGATATCGGCAGCTGGAGGCGGGACTTGCCGCGTCAGCTGCAGAGCCTGCCGCTCCTGCGGTTCCGCCACAACAGCCTGCATCGCCCGGTCCCGACTACTCGCGTCCGGCGGCCGCCGCGGCAGCAGGTGCAGCAGCCGCCGGCGGAGGAATGCGCGCTTCTCCTCCTCCGCCGCCTCCACCAGCCTACTCGCAGCCGGGGGCGTACTCGCAGCCACCCGCCGGTGCGCCGCCCATTACACCGGAGCCGACGTACACGGATCGTCCGCGGCGTGTGCCTGCGAATCTGTGGTTCATCATCGCTCTGGCCGTTCTTGTCCTTGCCGCTGTCGTCGGATACGTCGTGTTCTCGAACCGCTCGAATCCTGACAGGAAGATGAACGAAGCGGTTGCCGCGATGCAGTCCGGACGACGCGAGGCCGCGCGTGCCGCCTTCTCTGAAATCGCGCGCGAGAATCCGAACCTGGCAACACCTCACGTCTTCCTGTCGCGACTGTCTCGCGAGGAAGGAGACCTGGGCACAGCGAGGCGTGAGCTCGAGACTGCTATTCGGCTCGAGCCGGGCAACCCGATCGCATTGCGCGAGATGGGTCTCATTCTCTTCTCCGCCGGCAACTACGAGCTGGCGCGGCGATTCTTCGTGCGCGCGCTCAACGCGAATCCTGAAGACAAGGCGTCACAGGGTTATCTGGGATGCGCGCTGGCGCGTCTCAACCGGTTCGACGAGGCGCAGCGATTCATCACGCGGGCGGGGCCTGGAAGCTGGAGCTCCTGTCTGCCCAGCGGGCCTTTGTGATCGAATTCGATTCGACCACCAAAATCTACAGATCGCTCCTCGGCCGCTCGGTAACAGCTGTCGAGGAGTTTTCGTTGCAGGTGGCTGAAGGTGAAGTGCTTGGGATCGCTGGTCCCAACGGTGCCGGAAAGAGCACGCTCATATCGCTGCTTCTCGGATACCTCAGACCGACGAAGGGAACTGTCACGATCGAGGGGCGAAAGCCGCGCGACTACGTCGAAGAGCACGGCATCGGCTACCTCTCCGAGCTGATGACGATCAACCCGGGCTGGACTGCGGAATCCGCGCTTGCACGTTTCGCGACCCTGGCCGCGATTCCTCCGAGCGAAGTTGCCGCTCGAGTGACGGGGGTGATCGACCAGCTCGGGCTCGGCGAGCACCGGTCGAAGAAGATAAAGGCGCTGTCGAAGGGAAACCTTCAACGCCTGGGCCTGGCGCAGGCGCTGCTGAGAGATGAGCAGGTGATGATTCTCGATGAGCCGACGCACGGTCTCGATCCGGTCTGGACGCAGCGTTTCAGAGACATCGTGGAGGGTCTTCGCCGCCCGGGAAGAACGGTGATCATCGCGTCGCACAATCTCGACGAGCTGCAGCGGGTTGCGGACAGAGTTGCCATCATCGATCACGGACGCCTGCAGCGTCTGGTGCAGACGGGCTACGACCAGACGACCGACACAGCGGGGACGTACCGCATCGCGGTCGTCAGCGGCGCTGAAAAGATGAAGGAGATTTTTCCGTCGGCTGTCGACATTGGAGGCGGTGAGTTCGAGATCCCCATTGCGAATGTCGCGGAGCTGAACGCGGCGCTGAGCCGCGCGATCGCCGGAGGCGTGCTCGTGGCGAGCGTTGTTCCCGCACGATCGGTACTGGAGCAGCAGTTCAGGGAAGCAGTCGGAGACAACAGCTGATGGGATCGAATCTCAGGCGCTACGGATTGTGGCAGCTGAGGGATTTCGCGCGCGATCGAGGGCCCTCGCTCCTCATCGTCGGCGCGCTCATCGGCTTCTTCCTGATCGGGCCGGTGAGGGCGATGGGCCGGACGATCGACGCAGGAATGGCAAGGACGCTTCTTGCGGGAACACTTTCACCGGTTGCGTTCATCTCGTCGCTGATCGCTCTCAACGGGATCGTCTCCAACGACCGCAAGCTCGGATACTACCGCTTCCTGTTCTCCAAGCCGGTCAGCATTCCCGCGTATTACGTGCAGCTCTTCGTCGTTTCCTTCATCGGCTTCATCGCGGCCGCTGCGCTTCTGCTTGGAGCGTTCGCGATCTTCGCGCGCCCCGTATCCCCCTTCGGACCGCTCCTCTACTGCAGTCTCGTCTTTCTTTCGCTCGGTGGGATCGCCCTTCTCGTTTCCAGCCTCTTTAGATACGACTGGACGATTCTGGGGGCGATCTTTCTCACCTCCACCATTCTCCACGGGATGTGGCAGTACGAAGAGGGGTGGCGGCGGATGATTCTCGCCGTGCTTCCGCCTCTTTACCTCCTGTCGGACGTGATGTCGGGCATTCTCAGCCGGGGCGAAGTGAACGCGCAAAACGTTCTCTGGCTCCTCGGTTACAGCGCCGTCTGCTTCGCGGCGGGCCTCTTCGTGTTGCGCCAGCGCTCCTTCGGCTAGCTCCCGCAGCGATATTAGCTGCAGATGGCTTCCTTCATCGATCCCTCTACCGTCCACCGCTCGGTTCTGCCGAACGGGTTGACGGTGCTGATTCGGCGCGACACGTCGGCGCCGGTCACAGCGATCGTGACGCACGTCAAGGCCGGATACTTCGACGAGACCGATGACGTCACCGGGATCGCGCACGTGCTCGAGCACATGTTCTTCAAGGGCACGGAGAGGCGCGGTGTAGGCGACATCGCCAGAGAAACAAAGGCGAGCGGGGGGTATCTCAATGCCCACACGATCTACGACGGCACGGCGTATTTCACCGTGCTGCCGTCGTCAGGATTCGCCGCCGGCCTCGACATCCAGGCGGATGCATACGCGCGGTCGGTGATCGATGCCGGGGAACTGGCGAAGGAGCTCGAAGTCATCATTCAGGAAGCGAAGCGCAAGGCGGACAACCCTCAGGCGCTCGCTGTCGAGACGCTTTACGAGCTGCTGCACGACAAGCACCGCATGCGCCGCTGGCGAATCGGACGCGAGGCGGGACTTCGCACGCTCGACCGCGATGCGATGATGTCTTTCTATCGCAACTTCTACCAGCCCTCGAATACAATTCTTTCGATTGTCGGTGATGTCGACGTCGGCGAGGCGATGCGTCTCGTGCGCGAGCAATACGGCAACCTTCCCGACAACGCGCCCGTTCGCAGTCCAGGGCCGGCTGAGCCGCACCACGACGACCTTCGCTATCGCGAGATCTCAGGCGACATCACGCAGTCGCAGGTGGTGATGGGCTGGCGGACTCCGGATGCAATGCATGAAGACGCACCCGCACTTGATGTGGCCGCACACATCCTCGCCGCGGGACGTGCATCGCGACTGTACCGCGCGGTCCGAGAGCGCAAGCTCGCTTCATCGGTGAGCGCCTACAACTACACTCCGACCGAGCTCGGCGTGTTCGTCGTACATGCCGAGACGGAGCCTGATTGCGCTCTCGAGGCGGGGGGCGCGGCGTGGGATCAGCTTCGCGCCCTGCGCGTGGAGCCGATAGATCCGCTGGAGATCGAACGCGTGCGGAGAATCAACGAGGCCCGCTGGATTCGCCGCTTCGAGTCGATGGATGGACAGGCCAACTATCTCGCCGAGTGGGAAGCGCTCGGCGACTGGCGCCTTGGCGATGACTACTACGCGCGGTTCATGTCGGTCACGAGCGATCAGATCCGTGACGTTGCCTCCCGCTACCTCTCGCCGGAGCGGGCGGGCATCGTCATCTACCGGCCGCAGGGCTCGCCGACAGTTGCGAACAGCGCAGCGGATCTTGTCGAATCTTTCGAGTCAAGCGGCGCGCTTCCTCTCGAGCCGCTCCCGCCACGTGCATCCCGAAGCGTGAATGGCCAGGGCTCCGCACCGCGACTGGAAGGCGTCGAATCGGGTGTCTGGGTGTTTCGCGCACCGAGCGGGATGGCGATTCTCGTCAGACCGAAGCCGGGCGCAGCGATCGCACACGTAGCGCTTCACGCCGCGGGAGGTGTGCGGGACGAATCGCCTGAGAGCGGTGGACTCACCGCGCTCGCGCTGCGCACTTCCCTCAAGGGAACCGCGACACGGTCCGCCGCGCAGATCGCCGAGGATTCCGAAATGCTGGGCGGCAGCATCGGGACGAGCGCCGGTCTCGAGAGCTTCGGCTGGTCGATGTCGGTTCCGGTTCACCATCTTGAAGCTGCTGCCGAGCTGCTGGCGGATGTCGTTCAGGAGGCCGTGATCCCCGAGAACGCTCTGGAGACCGAGCGATCCGTGATGCTTTCCGACCTCGCAGCGTTGCGTGACGACATGTTCCGGTATCCGGTGCGCCTCGTCATGTCCGGCGCGTATGCGGGACATCCGTACGCGATGTCGGCGCTCGGAACCGAGGAGTCACTGCGGGACGCGACACCTGAGAGCGTCAGGCAGTGGTATCACGGGCGGCTTCTCACCGCACCGCTCGTAGCGGGGATCGTCGGAGACGTGGTGCCTGAAGACGCAGCCGCGATCGTGGCGCGCGAGTTCGGCGGATTGCGTCCAGGCTCGCCTCGCACTCTCGCTCTGCCTGCCTGGCCGGAGACGGAGATTGTGACTGTCGTTCAACGCGAGAAGGCTCAGACTGCCTTGGCGCTCGCGTTCCCTGGTCCGTCGCGCACGGACGATCGACGCTTCGCGACTGAGCTGACCGCGACGATCGCGAGCGGGCTCGGAGGCAGGTTCTTCGACGAGCTGCGCGACAAGCAGTCTCTGGCGTACACGGTTCACGCGTACTCGAGCGAGCATCGACTGGCGGGAATGTTTCTAGCCTACATCGCGACGTCGCCTGACAAGGAGGAGATCGCACGGAAGGGTCTGCTCGCCGAATTCGCGCGTCTGCGCGAGACGCCTGTCACCGAAGCGGAGCTGGCACGAGCCAAGCGCTACACGATCGGCGCGCACGCCATCAGTCAGGAGAGCGGCGCAGCGGTGCTTGGACAGATGCTGGACGCATTTATGTTCGGCGCGGGATTGTCGGAGCTCGCCGAGCATGACACGCGCGTCAATGCCGTCAGCGCAGATGACATTCAGAAGGTGGCGAGAGAGATGTTCGACCCGGCGCGGCGAGTTGAGGGAGTTGTTCGGGGGGTCGAGAAGGTTGTGTAAGGCGTAAACTGAGAGAATCGCGCTGCCCGCTGCCCGTTGCCCGTTGCCCGTTGCCCGTTGCCCGTTGCCCGAGACCGTAGGTTGGATGTCGGCAAACTCAGGTAACGGATAGCCGGTAGCCGGTAGGCGGTAGCGGGTAGCGGGTTTGTTATCGAGGGGCGACGGTCTCCTTCAGCCCATTCTCCGCGCGTAGCACCGCCCCGACAGCAGGACGGAAACGTCCGCCCGCCGTGCGCAATCCGCGAAGCACATCGTAGTCACCAGCTTCCGTCACGATGAGACCCTTGATCGCCGGCTGAGTCGTTGCCCACGCCAGCACGCCCCACAGAGCAAGCGCCTGGCTTTCCTCGCCGTGCGCGACCGGGTAGCCACCAGCTGAGAAAACCCAGTGTGGCTTGGGTCTCACGGGAAATGTGCGCATCCATCGGGTCGCGATGCGCATGTGAGTATCGAGTGAGGTCGCGCCGTCGAAGCCGGGCATCATCGAAAAGCCGAGCACGTCGACCGGCGACTCGCGTCTCGCTCCCCAGACGTAGAGAGTGCTGTCGCGCGCGCCGTAGCTCGACGCAGATACGCCGATCTTGATGCGCCGGTTCACACCGTGCGCGATTCTGGCAGCGCGCGTGATGTAGTTCATCCAGTACTCAGGCGTCTGCGTGCCGATCGCTCGCGCGCCAGTTCCGTACGGATCGACCGCGGGAATCAGGATATCCGGCCGCAGCCGGCGTGATATGCGGTCGATGTCGAGCACGCGCTTCCGTGTGTACTCGGAGGGCGATGCGCGAAACTGCTGCGCGGCATCCGCGGGGTAACCGAGCGCGATGATGACGACCGTGCTGTCGGCGCGGCGATCGTCCACCGTTCGCGCGATCGAGTCGAGCGACGAGAGGGTTGCCCCCTCGGGATTGATCGTCATCGACACGGCGCCGACCGCGAGCGAATCGGCGAGCTGGACGTCGCGCAAAAGGGCAAGCGGAGGCGGCGGGCCGCGGAGGTCGGGAAAGATCTTGAGGCCGATGTCGAAGTCGCCTTCAGGGTGTTCCTGCAGCTGAAGCTTGGCGTAGCGCTCGTAGCTTTTCGTTGTCTGGAACGCGTTCGGCATCTCGATCAGCACGAGTCCGGCGATGAACGCGGCGGCGAAAGCGATGCCCGCCCGCACCACACGACTGAACCGCCATCGCGCAGGGAGGAACGGAGACAACAGCGGAACCAGAAGGTATTCGGGCCCCCACAAAGCCGGCGCACCGAAGAAGAAACCGAGCGCGGTGGTCTGCGCGGCCGAGAGTGCAAGGCCGAAATCGGGTGGAGAGAACCCGTGACTGAACGCGTAGCGCGACACCGCGACGATGGCGATGATGACATCGTACACGAAGATCGGAACGCCGAAGAGAGGCGTGACCACCCGGCGGCTCAGTGCGTATGTCGCCTGGAGCGCGAACAGAACAGTAGTCAGAGGCCAGACCCACGTGACCGGCTGGATCGCCCGACCGTAGAGAATCGACGCTGACGCGTAGGCGATGAGCAGCGCAGGCACTATCAGCAGCCCACCGAATGCGGAGATCGCCGCAAATCCGCGAGGTGCACGCCGCAGCTGAGAGACACGGCCGGCGACGACGATGTCCCACATCACCATGATCGCGGCCGCCGCGATGTAAAGCGCGGGCAACAGGCGGTACTGGCTCAGGGCTCCTGACACGGCCGGAACCTAGAGTTCACCCGACATGGTGGCAAGCGTTACGCGCCACATCTAGCTTTGGCTTCATGGAGCGCGGAAAGATCCTCACACTGCCCAACAGCATCTCACTTTCCCGCCTCCTCCTTGCTTTTGCGTTCGTCGTCATCAGCGGGTCGTGGCAGCGCGTGGTGCTCATTCTCTGCGCGGCCGCCACCGATTTTCTCGACGGCTGGATGGCCCGCAGGGGCAACAGCTCCACCGTCGCCGGCGCTCTGATCGATCCGTTCGCCGACCGCGTGTTCGTCCTCGCTGCGGTGTCCTCGTATCTCGTCGAAGGAACTCTCACGACGGGGCAGTACTTCATCTTTCTGTCGAGGGACATCGCCACCGCGGTCGGGTTCATAGTGTCACGATTCATTCCGGGACTCAGCGCCTCGGCGTTTCAGGCCCGCCTCCTCGGAAAAACCGTAACGGCTTTCCAGCTGGCGACACTTCTCGCCGTGCTGGTCGAGCCGCGATTCGTTCAGCCGCTCATCCTGCTGATCGCGGCACTGTCCGCCGTGTCGATCGTGGATTACACGATGGCTCTCGAGAGAGCACGGAGAAGGGCCCGATCAATCTCGTGATCGACGCACGATTGCCGTTGCTGGTCGGTCTGCTGCTCGCGATCCCCTCTGCGGCGTACGCACAAAGTCCGCGAGCGCAGCCACAACGCGTCACACCCGAAGCTCGCATAGACGCGATTCTGGCTTTGCCCGAAGCGCTGCATGCTGGTCTCGGCATCATGTTCAACACCGGCACCTATCTGAGATCGGGAGTCGTCGCCGGCGTGGGTGCCAGTCGTGACGGGTTGAGCGGACGAATCGACGGAGTCGCGCGCTTTCATCTCGATCCGTTTCGCGAACACCGCTGGGCTCCCTATGGTGGAGGTGGCCTCACGATCCGATTCGATGAGGATCGCAGACGACGCCCCTACCTGCTGCTGTTGGCAGGCATCGACGGCCCTGTGAAGGGCGGTCTCACTACTTCGTTCGAAGCTGCGCTCGGTGGGGGTGGGCGGATCGGAGTGATCATCCGCCGGGGGGCTGCGGAGCGGCGCTAAGGGCTCGCTCCGCATGGTGCTACTGGCCTGGAACTAAACGGCCGCTTTGATCTTTGCCGGCTGTGAGAACCGCTCGCCCAACACTCTGAGCTCTGCGATCTGCTGGCGGGTCAGCTCATGGTAGCGCTCGGCGAAGTACGTCATCGTGCCGTCGAACCACTCTCTCTGGTCATCGGGGCTGGCCCCGATGACACCGCTTTTCATGATGTGCTGGAACATCTCGTCGCGCGCTTCCTCGAAAGGTGTAGCGGCAGGCGGTGCGCTCCTCGTGTATTTAGGCTTCTGCTTACTCATTAATCCGGGTTGAAGGTGTCGTAATCATACCCTCAATCTAATCGAAAAGTGCCCGTTTTTGAACCTACGCGACTGCTCTGCGCTTCATGAAATCGAGCAGCAGCGTGTTCATTTGCTCGGGGTTTTCCTCAGGAATGAGACGACCCACACCGGGAAGCCGAACCAGGCGTCCGTCGGGCAGCGCGTTCACGAGCCTGTCGGCAACCTTCGGATCCAGCCATTCATCGCGCTCTCCCCAGAGAATCAGCGCGGGAACGTGAATCGTCTTGAGGTCCACATCCTCCATGTCCTCGTCGGTTATCGAGCTCGCCAGCGTGAGGAGATGATTCACTCCGTCCTTTCCCACGAACGGCGCGAGATATCGCGCGATGAGCTTCACGGGCATGTGATTCTCGGGGTCGGCGACGCTGCCCTTGAGAACTCCCTCGATCAGTGGTGCAGCGCCGAGGACGCCGCGAGTGGTGCGAAACGCGAACTTGGCGGTGCTCCGCTGCATCTGTGTTATGTCGCGCGCCGGGAGCTCGTCGAACGCGGGCGTGTTGATCAGCACAAGCTTCTCGACGCGCTCCGGCCGCGTCGCCGCGAGACGCAGCGCGACGTCTCCGCCGATGTCCACTCCGACGATGATTCCGCGTGACACACGCAGAGCGGTCATCGCGGCGTCGAGGTACTCCGCCTGCGCGGCGATTCCGAAATCGGCATCGACTGGCCTGTCCGATTCGCCGTGTCCGAACATGTCCACTGCGTACGCGGTGTGGCCCGCGTCTGTTATCGCCGGAGCTACGTTCCGCCAGAGAAAACTCGAAGTCCCGAACCCGTGAATGAGAATGACGGCCGTGCCGCCATGCCCGAACCGTTCGACGTGCATCGCGCCCGGCCCCACCGGAACGCGAAGGACATCAGCTTGCATAACCTTGCCTCTCGTCTAGTTTTTCATGATTCACGCGTCAAACCCGACGCGTGACATCACTCGAACGCCAGGCTCAAAATGGCTGGGAAGACCAACCGCAAGAAAAAGAGCGTCGTACGGAACGCATCAACCCGGCCAACCGGGTTCTACTACGTGCTCGGTGCGATCGTGGTCATCGGCGCAAGCATACTCGGCTATACGCTGCTCCGCAAACCGGCTGCTCCGGTCGGTACCGAGGTCAAGGTTGATCCTGCCAAGGCAGGACCTGCGCACGGCTACACGCTCGGGAGGCCAGATGCCCCCGTGAAGATCGTCGAATTCGCGGACTTCGAGTGCCCCGGATGCGGGATCTTTGCCGCAGTGACCGAGCCCGACGTGAGAAAGCGGATCGTCGATGCCGGCCTCGCCAGTTTCACGTTCTACGATTACCCGCTGCCGCAGCACAAGAACAGCCAGGCGGCGCACAACGCCGCAGCGTGCGCTGCTGACCAGAACAAATTCTGGGAGATGCACGACCGCATCTTCGCCACGCAGGATCAGTGGAACACACAGGCAGCCGACAATCCGAAGCCCTTCCTGGAGAAGTACGCGGAGGATCTCGGTCTCGACATGAAGGCGTGGAACAGCTGCTTCGACTCCCGCAAGCACCAAGGCCGGATAATGGCGAACATGGCCGAGGGTGACCGGTTCCATGTCGGATCGACGCCGACGTTCATCATCAACGACAAGTCCTATCCAGGCACGATTACTTATGACGCCATCAAGGCGGTCGTAGACTCGGCGACCAGGAAATGACGAAGCGGATGATCGTGGCGGCGCTTGCGCTCGCCGGGATCTTCGTCGCGCTCTACCTCCTGCTTTACAAGATCGGGATGATCGGCGAGCTCAGCTGCAGCATCGGCTCGTGCGAGACCGTGAACACGAGCAAATGGGCCACATTTCTCGGCATCCCGGTGGCGGGCTGGGGCGTCGCGTATTACGTGGCGACGTTCGCTCTCGCCCTTGTAAGCACGCGCCAGGAGCTGGCCGAATCCAGGACTATGTCACTCCTCCTGCTGGGTAACGCCGGGATCGGCCTGGTGTTCTCCGGATGGCTGACCTGGCTCGAGCTGTTCGAGATCAAAGCGATCTGCCAGTGGTGCGTGGTTTCGGCAGTCCTGGTGACCACGATCTTCCTGGTATGCGCCGCGGACTTGAGGGAGAAGAGCCGCGTTGCGCCCATGGACGGCTGAGCGTCCAACTACTGGTCTGGGCGTCCACCAGCAGAGTATACGTGAAAGCAGGCAAGGGTCGCCCAAATAGCCTCCAAAGCCATTCTTTGTTGTTGACGCTTTTTCAGGCGAGTCATATGTTGCCCCGGCGACCGGCGCTGACTCAGCGCCCGGTTTCGCACATGCCAGTCCTGGCAGGAACCCGCGGAGATCAAGATGAATCGTAGGACGTTGACAGTCGTTCTGTTCGCTGCTGCTGCCGGACTCGTCGCCTGCGACGAGCAAGATGTCAGCGGTCCAGGCTTCGTCTGCGACGTAGCCAATCCCGTCGCCGACCTGTTCCTCTCGCCCTCGTCCAGAGTGGTGCTGGTCCACTCCCCCGCGCTCGCCGGCGACACCGTCAAGCTCCTCGCGGTCACAACCAACCGGTTCGGTGGCGTCCGGACAGACGTCAGCATCAAGTTCACGTCCTCCGACACCACGATCGCAACGGTGGATGAGAACGGCGTAGTCAGTGCCCGGAAACCGGGAACTGTGAAGATCACGGCCTCTTCGTGCGGCGAGAGCGCCACCAGTCAGGTGGTGGTCGTCTCGAGTGTCGCACGGGTGGCCGTGATTCCGCCGGCCGACACGATCGTCGCCGGCGACACCACGTTTGTCAGCGCGCAGGCCTTCGCCCCCGACAATTCCCTCGTTCCAAACGTGGTGTTCACGTTCTCGTCGTCGAGTGCAGGGGTCACGTTCTCACAGACGAGCGATTCGTCCGCAATCGTCAGAACCTCTCCAACGTCTTCGGGGACGGTGACGATCACCGCCACGGGAGAAGGAACGACGGGTGCTGGTACGCTGCTCATTCTGCCTCGCGTGTTCCTCGCCGGAACGGTGATCACGAACGCGATCGACGCCGGCGACGATGACGCCTGCGGAATCATCTCGGCCGGTCAACTGTTCTGCTGGGGCCTCAACAATCTCGGACAGGTCGGAGCGCCGGTCGATTCGACCTGCTATCCGGGTGCCGAGCTGTCGCAGACACTCGGCGGCGATACGGTCATCGTGACCAACAAGCCCTGCGCCCTAAATCCCGTGCGCGTCGTGGGAGACCTGGCCTTCGCCACGGTTTCTGCCGGCGATTCTGCGACCTGTGGTCTGACCCTCGCTGGCAAAGCCTACTGCTGGGGCCAGGGGAAACACGGAGAGATCGGAAACGGAAATGTGGCTGCCAAGCCTGAGCCGAGTCCGGTTGGATCGGGGTTGACCTTCACGACAATCACATCCGGCGGCGGTCACGTGTGTGCGCTGGCAACGGGCGGTGGCGCCTGGTGCTGGGGGAATGACCTGGACGGGCAGCTGGGTGATGGGCGACTGGTCCACAGCACCACGCCCATTCCTGTAGCAAGCGGAAGCAGCGCACCGGCGGTGTTCGCGAGCATCAGCGCCGGGTTCCGGCACACATGTGCACTCACTTCGGGAGGCACCGCGTTCTGCTGGGGGAGCAATGACTTCGGTCAGCTCGGCGCTGGCGTGGTCGGCGGTTTGGCCGATACACCTGTGCAGGTCGCGGGCGGCCTCTCGTTCCAGGCAATCTCGGCTGGCGGGGACCATACGTGCGGTATCACTACAGGAGGTGCCGCCTATTGCTGGGGCAGCAACGTCGTCGGCCAGGTCGGAAATGGGACTGTTGGAGGTTTCTTCGGGTCTCCGGTTCCGGTGGCAGGAGGCCGCGTGTACTCGAGGATCAGCGCCAGCGCTGGATCAGCGCTGATCGATCCCAAGACGCTTCTTCCGTTCAAGGTCGCTTTCGGTCACACCTGTGCCCTTTCGAGCGGGGCGATATTCTGCTGGGGAGACAACCAGGATCTTCAGCTCGGCCGGGGTCCGGTAACGGGCAGCTCCTCGCCGGACGGCACGCCAGTACAGGTTTTGGGTGGTGAGCTGCCTTCGTCGGTGACCTTCGTTTCGGTTACGACGGGCGTTCGCACCGGCTGCGGAGTCGGAACCGATGGCGCTGCATACTGCTGGGGCTCGAATGTCTACGGAGCGCTCGGCAACACGCTTCAGGCAGCCTTCAGGGGCCAGCCGCAAAAGGTGGCGACGCCGCGCTGATCTTCGAACTCGGCTGAACCGTTGGAATGAAAAAAGTCCGGACGTCGAGGCCGGACTTTTTTTGTATTTCGAAGAACGTGCCAGCTGCTGACTGCAACCAGCTGGTCGCGAACTGCGTGATCGGTGGGGCCTAGGCCCTCTTGATGCTTCGCTGCCTCGCGGCGGCGTCGTCGAGCCGAAGACGCGGCTTGATCTCCTCGTCCTCCTGGCCCTCTTCACGAGCGCGGCGGCGGAACGGCACGAGGTCGCGACCGAGACTGACGAGCGCGCGCG